>JAEWEK010000011.1 GCA_023389425.1 Pseudomonadota bacterium
GTCTGGCCGCCCATGGTCGGCAGGATCGCGTCGGGGCGCTCCTTGTCGATGATCTTCTCGACCACCTTCCAGGTGATCGGCTCGATGTAGGTCACATCGGCCATTTCCGGATCGGTCATGATGGTCGCCGGATTCGAGTTCACCAGGATGACCTTGTAGCCCTCTTCGCGCAGGGCCTTGCAAGCCTGGGCGCCGGAGTAATCGAATTCGCACGCCTGGCCGATGATGATCGGGCCGGCGCCGATGATCAGGATGCTTTTGATATCACTACGTTTTGGCATGTTACTTTTTCTCCGCGGCGGCTTGCATCAGGTTGATGAAGCGGTCAAACAGGTAGGCGACGTCGGTCGGACCGGGCGAGGCTTCCGGGTGGCCCTGGAAGCAGAAGGCCGGCTTGTCGGTGCGGGCGAAACCCTGCAGCGAGCCGTCGAACAACGACACGTGGGTCACGCGGCAGTTGGCCGGCAGCGTCGTCGGGTCGACCGCGAAGCCGTGGTTCTGCGAGGTGATCAGCACCTGCTTGCTGTCCAGGTCCTGCACCGGGTGGTTGGCGCCGTGGTGGCCGAACTTCATCTTGATGGTCTTGGCGCCGGCGGCGAGACCCATCAGCTGGTGGCCGAGGCAGATGCCGAACACCGGGATGCCCGATTCGACCAGTTCGCGCGTCGATTCGATCGCGTAGTCGCAGGCGGCCGGATCGCCGGGGCCGTTGGCCAGGAAAATGCCGTCCGGGTGATACGCCATCGCCTCGGCGGCGCTGGTCTGGGCCGGCAGCACGGTGATGCGGCAGCCGCGGTCGGCCAGCATGCGCAGGATGTTGTTCTTTACGCCGTAGTCGAAGGCGACCACGTGGAACTTGGGATTGGTTTGCTTGCCGTAGCCCTGGCCCAGCTTCCACTCGGTCTGGGTGAATTCGTACGGAGCCTTGGTCGACACGACCTTGGCCAGGTCCATGCCGTCCAGGCCCGGGAAAGAGCGCGCCAGTTCCAGCGCCAGTTTCGGCTGCGGCTCGGCGCCTTGGGTGCTGACCAGGATGGCGCCGCTCTGCGCGCCTTTTTCACGCAGGATGCGGGTCAGCTTGCGGGTGTCGATGCCGGCAATGGCAACCACGTTCTCTGCCTTCAGGTAGTCCGACAGCGATTGCGTGGAGCGGAAATTGGAGGCCAGCAGCGGCAGGTCGCGGATGATCAGGCCGGCCGCGTGGACCTTGGAGGCCTCGACGTCTTCCGGATTGACACCTGTGTTGCCGATGTGCGGATAAGTGAGGGTGACGATCTGGCGCGTGTAGCTTGGGTCGGTCAGGATTTCCTGGTATCCGGTCATGGCGGTGTTGAACACCACTTCACCGGTCGTATGGCCGGCGGCGCCAATGGAATAACCTTTGAAAATCGTACCGTCGGCGAGGGCCAGGATGGCGGGAACGGCTGAGCCAGAGAAAAACGGCGGCAAGGGTAACTCCCGTTAAAGTTACCGCAGCGGCGCCAGGGACCGACATTCGCAGAGATATCCGTTTTATTTATCGCGGATCAGAATGTCATTCGATTTATGGCAGTGATATCGTCGCTACGGCGGGTGGTTTGGAATGGCTAAACCCCCAAATTATAGCCCAACGATGGGTTGACGGCAATCGGGCGCCTATAAATCCGAGCAAGACCACCGCGCATACGCAATTCTACTTATGAACGCGGCTTTTTCGATTCACAGATCCAATAACTGCAGAGTACCGACCAGCTTTTGCCGCTCACAAAAAGCGTCGTCCCCGCGAAGGCGGGGACCCATGCTGAGTGTAAGTCAATTGCAAACGCAGCAGCGCCCGCAAACTCAATATGGATCCCCGCCTCCGCGGGGACGACGTGCTGGCTAAGCTAATACCGGTGAAGACAGCTTCGGCGAATTATCCCGCCAGCCCCAGCGCCGCGATACCCGCCTTTGCAATCTGCGCGTCTTCCGACGACTTCACGCCCGACACGCCCACAGCGCCCGCGCACTGGCCATCCACCATCACCGGCACGCCGCCTTCGAGCATGCCCTCGATTGCCGGCGCCGACAGGAAGGACATGCGGCCGTTGTTGATCATGTCTTCGTAGACCTTGGACTCGCGCTTGCCCAGGGCCGCGGTGCGGGCCTTGGCTTCGGCGATGTGGGCCGACACCGGCGCCACGCCGTCCAGGCGCTGCAGCCACAGCGGATGGCCGCCGTCGTCGACGATCGAGATCACGACCTTCCAGTTGTTGCGGTTCGCTTCTTCTTCCGCGGCGGCAGCGATTTTCTTGACGTCGTCCAGGGTCAGTACCGGTTTCATTTGCATGATTTCAATCCTTGTCTAGTGATTATGATTGTTGTTTGGCCTTGATCTTGGCCTTAATTTGCGGCATTGCAGCAGCGGCCGCCTGCTCGCCGGCGAGGATCGCCAGGTTGCGGCCGTTGAAATCGCTGCTGCCCATCGTTCCCAGAGGCGGCGTGATGACCACGTCCGCATCCTTCAGTTCGAATTGGTTCAGGCGCTGGCCCATGATCGTGAAGGTCTGCATCAGCACGTCCAGGGAACTGGCCACCTTCTGCCCTTCCGTCGCGCTTGAGATATTGACCGCGATGATGAAGTCCGCGCCCATCTCCTTGGCAAACTTGACCGGTACCGGCGCCACCAGGCCGCCGTCGACATAAGTGCGTGTGCCGATCGTGACTGGCTGGAACACGCTCGGCACCGACGACGATGCCCGCACCGCCAGGCCGGTATTCCCTCGCCTGAACAGGATCGGCTCGCCGTTCTTGAGGTCGGTAGCGACGCAGCCGAAAGGGATCTTTAACTTTTCCAGCGGCGTATTGTGGACCGCTTTGTTCACATAGGACTGCAGCGCCTCGCCCTTCAGCACGCCGGTCGACTTGCCGAAGAACGGCATCGCCCAGTCGGAAATAGTCGCCTCGTCCATCTCCAGCGCGATCTTCTGCAGCTGGAAGCCATTGTAGCCATAAGCGTACATGGCGCCGACCACCGAGCCGGCACTGGTGCCGACCACGATGTCAGGCACGATGCCCTGCGCCTCCAGCGCCTTGATCACGCCGATATGGGCGAATCCGCGCGCCGCACCACCGCCGAGGGCGAGTGCGATGCGCAGCTTGCGTGGCGGCACAACCGGGGTCGGAACAGGCTCGGCCACGGTGACGGGAGGAATCTTTGGTTCGCTACCGCAGGCGGTCAGCACCAGGCCTGACAGCGCTACGAGGGCTTGACGTCGTGAAAACATAACAGTGGGCATTAAGTGCAATCGGGCATTGTACCCCTTTCACACCGCCCGATTATTTCTCAGGACTTAAAGCTGCATGCACTCAAGCATATTGAATCGACTTGCTACAAGGATGACAATCCGGCAACCCTGCGTTAGCAATCGTCAGCCCGGCAGCGAAGTATTCGGCAGGATGGCGATGAAAGTACTGCCCTTGCCGGCCTCGGACTCGATCTTGAGGCGGCCGCCGTGTCGGAGCAGCACGTGCTTGACGATCGCCAGTCCCAGCCCGGTGCCCTGGGTCTCGCGCGAACGGCTCTTGTCCACCCGGTAGAAGCGCTCGGTCAGGCGCACGATGTGCTGCGGGTCGATGCCGATGCCGCTGTCCTTCACCGAGAAGCGCAGGTCGTCCGGCCCGCGCTCCCACGACAGCGTGATGCTGCCGCCGTTCGGCGAGTAGCGCACCGCGTTCGACGCCAGGTTGGCGAAGGCGCTGCGCAGTTCCTCGGGGCTGCCCATCACGTCCGGGCCGTCGACGTGCACGCTAATCTGGTGGCGGCCGCCCGACAGCGCCCTCGCCTCCTGCGCCACCGATTCCACCATCCGCGCCACGTCCACATGTTCGCGCTTGAGCGGATACTCGTCCGACTCCAGCCGCGACAGGGTCAGCATGTCCTCGATCAGCCTCTGCATGCGGTTGGCCTGCTCGGTCATGAGGTTCAGGTGCGCTGAACGGGTTTCGGCGTCGATGTCCGGATCGGCGAGCGCGATCTCGAGGAAGCCGACGATCACCGTCAGCGGCGTGCGCAATTCGTGCGAGGCGTTGGCGATGAAGTCGCGGCGCATCGCTTCCACGCGTTCGCCTTCGGTGGCATCGTGCGACACCAGGATCTGGCGCCGGTTCTCGAAGGGGATGATCTGCACCTGCAGCTTGCGGCCGCGGAAGTGCAGCGTCAGCGGCTGGTCGAAGCGACCGAGGATGATGTAGTCGATGAATTCCGGCTGGCGCACCAGGTTGGTGACGCGGCGGCCCTGGTCGCGTTCCAGCGTCAGGCCCAGGTGCTTGCCGGCGGCCGGGTTGCACCATTCGAGCTGCAGCACGTCGTCCATGATGGCGACGCCTTCGGGCAGCATCTGCATCGCCTGGCGGAAGCGCGCCAGCCATTCGGCCAGGTCGGCCTGGTTGCGTTCGTCGTCACGGCGGATGCGGTACAGGCGGGCGAAGACTTCCGTCCACGAGCCCCAGCCGTCGGGCAGCGTGGTGCTGCGCGGGTCGGCCAGCCACTCGTCGAGCTTGGACAGGTAGAACAGCTGGGCCACCAGCATGCCCAGCACGATGAGCAGCGCCAGCAGCAGCGCCTGGACCGGACCGGCCATCCACCAGACCACGCCGGCCGCAAGGAACACCAGGACCAGGCGCAGGAGCGCTGGAACCCAGAACAGCAGTTTTGGATTCATCGAGAAGCTTTTAGTTATATCGCGCTGCCACCACCACCCGCGCCGCTTGAACCGTCATTCCCGCGGAAGCGGGAATCCCATTCTGCGTGCACCGCGACGACGCTAACAACATGGGATTCCCGCTTTCGCGGGAACGACGTTCTCCAAATGGTTCAGTTTCGTTTTTCCGACAGCATATACCCAACACTGCGCACCGTGCGGATCAGCGCATCGGCCGGCCCCAGCGCCTTGCGCAGGCGCCCGACGTGCACATCCACCGTGCGCTCCTCGATAACGGCGTGGTCGCCCCACACCTTGTCGAGCAGCTGGGCGCGCGAAAACACCCGCTCGCGATGCGCCATCAGGTATTTGAGCAGCTTGTACTCCGCATTGCCGATGTCGATCTGCTTGCCGTTCACCTGCACCGTGCAGCTGCCCGGATCGAGCAGGATCGGCCCGGCTTCCAAAGGCGCGTCGGCCGTGTGCGGGCTCTTGCGCCGCAGCAGCGCACGCGAGCGCGCCAGCAGCTCGCGCGGCGAAAACGGCTTGGTGACGTAATCGTCGGCGCCGGTTTCCAGCCCCGCGACCTTGTCCTCTTCCATGCTCTTCGCGGTCAGCATGATGACCGGGATGTCCTTGAAGTCGCGGTCGGCGCGGATGCGGCCCAGCAGGCGCAGCCCGCTCTGATCCGGCAACATCCAGTCGAGCAGCAGCAGGTCCGGACGGCGCTGGGTGATCGCCTCCCAGGCGCTGGCGACGTCGCCGGCGTGAACCAGTTCCCAGCCGGCTTCGCGCAGCGAATACTTCACCAGCTCGACGATCGCCGGCTCGTCCTCGACCATCAGGACCCGGGTCGCGTCAGCCATGCGAGCCTGCCGTCTCGCTGGCCGCGCCCGGCTTGGCCATGTGGCGGATGTCGCGGCCCTCGACCACGTAGATCACGTATTCGGCGATGTTCTTGGCGTGGTCGCCGATGCGCTCGATGGCCTTGGCCACCCACAGCGTGTCCAGCGCCGAGGAAATCGTGCGCGGATCTTCCATCATGAAGGTGATGAGGTTGCGCAGCACGGTGCGGAATTCGTGGTCGACCACTTCGTCGGCCGCGATCAGCTGCAGGGCCTGGGCGCCGTTCAGGCGGGCGAAGGCGTCGAGCGCGTCGTGCAGCTGGTCCGAGGTGGCGCGCGCGATGGTGCGCATCATGTCGTAGTGGGCGAAACCGATGGTGCCGCGCGCGTGCAGGCTCTTGGAAGTGCGCGCGATCTTGGTCGCCTCGTCGCCGATGCGTTCAAGGTCGGTGATGACCTTGATGGTTGCCATGATGGTGCGCAGGTCGTTGGCGGCCGGCTGGCGGCGCACGATCAGGTGGCTGCAGGCGTCGTCCAGCTGCACTTCCAGCTGGTTGACCGCGTGGTCGTCGGCCATCACCTTGTCGGCCTTGGCCACGTCGCCCACCTTGAAGCAGTTGATCGCTTCCTCGAACTGGGTCTCGACCATGCCGCCCATCAGCAGGACCTTCGAGCGGATCGCTTCCAGCTCCTGGTCGTACTGTTTGGATGAGTGGTGCTCGCCTATCATTCTTCTATCTCCGTGTGGTCGCTCAGCCGAAACGGCCGGTAATGTAGTCCTGCGTCTGCTTGCGCGCCGGGTTCATGAACAGCTGGTCGGTCTCGCCGAACTCCACCAGTTCTCCCAGGTACATGTAGGCAGTGTAGTCGGAACAGCGGGCCGCCTGTTGCATATTGTGGGTGACGATGGTGATCGTGTAGTCCTGTTTCAGCTCGCTGATCAGTTCTTCGATCTTGGCGGTGGAGATCGGGTCCAGCGCCGAGGTCGGCTCATCGAGCAGCAGCACGTCCGGCTTGACCGCCACGCCGCGCGCGATGCACAGGCGCTGCTGCTGGCCGCCGGACAGCGACAGGCCGCTCTTGTTCAGCTTGTCCTTGGCCTCTTCCCACAGCGCCGCCTTCTTCAGCGCCCATTCCACGCGCTCGTCCATCTCGCCCTTGGACAGGTTCTCGTACAGGCGCACGCCGAAAGCGATATTGTCGTAGATCGACATCGGGAACGGGGTCGGCTTCTGGAACACCATGCCCACCTTCGCGCGCAGCATGTTCACGTCCACGCCCGATTCGAGGATGTTGCGGCCGCGGTACATGATGCTGCCCTCGGCGCGCTGGCCGGGGTACAGGTCGTACATGCGGTTCAGGGTGCGCAGCAGGGTCGACTTGCCGCAGCCGGACGGGCCGATGAAGGCCGTCACCTGCTTCTCGTGGATGTCGAGGCTGACGTTTTTCAGGCTCTGCGTCTTCCCGTAGAAGAAGTTCAGGCCGGAGATCTCGATCGTCTTCTGCTTCTCGGCGGCGAGGATCTGGGTAGGCATGGTCTGGTTCATCAAATCGATCTTCATGGGTTAGCGCGGCGCCTTCTGGCTGAAGACGGTGCGGGAAAGGATATTCAGCAGCAGCACGCTGAAGGTCAGCAGCAGCGCGCCGCCCCAGGCCAGCGTGCGCCAGTCGTCGTACGGGCTCATCGCGAAATGGTAGATCACGTCCGGCAGGCTGGACATCGGGCCGTTCATATTGGTGCTGTAGAACTGGTTGCCCAGAGCGGTGAACAGCAGCGGCGCGGTCTCGCCGGATACGCGGGCCACGGCCAGCAGCACGCCGGTGATGACGCCGGCCTTCACGGCGCGCAAACGCACCAGCAGCGACACCTTCCAGCGCGGCGCGCCGAGGGCGAAGGCGGCTTCCAGCAGGCTGCTCGGCACCAGGCGCAGCATATTGTCGGTGGTGCGCACCACCACGGGAATCGCGATCAGCGACAGCGCGATCGAGCCCGCATAGCCGGCGTAGTGCTTGAAGGTGGCCACGTAAATGG
>JAEWEK010000063.1 GCA_023389425.1 Pseudomonadota bacterium
TCTCTACCGCGCGCGCGACACCATGGATTCGGCCGTCCTGCTCAACCAGTATGTGCGCAATTTCCTGTCGCAGGAGAGCATTCCTGGCATCGAGAACGAATACGAGTACACCAAGGCCTTGTTGCCGGGCGTGACCGTCGACGAAGTGAATGCCTACGCCAGGTCGACGATTCCAGCCTACCTGCCGAAACTGGTCATGTACACCGGTAACAGCAACGACGGCAAGGCTGCGCCGACCCGCGAGGCCCTGCTGGCCCAGGTCGAGGCCGCGCAAAAGCTCAAGGTGAAACAGCTGCGCGACAAGGAATTGCCGGCCACCCTGATGAGCGAGAAGCCGGCGCCCGGCCGCATCGTCGAACAGAGCGAAGACAAGGCGCTGGGCCTGACGACGCTGGTGATGTCGAATGGCGTCAAGGTCGTGCTGAAGCGTACCGACTTCAGCAAGGACACGGTGGTGATGCAGGCGATCCGGCCCGGTGGCCAGATGCTGTATCCGGATGCGGACAAGCAGGTGATCCGCTTCGCCGGCGCGGTGCAGTACGCGATGGGCGCGGCATCGTTCAGCCCGGTCGACCTGCAGCGTATTCTCGCCGGCAAGCAAGTGGCCCTCATGTCGAACATGGGCAATTATTCCGATTCGCTGGTGGGACGCAGCCGCACCGAGGACCTTGAGAGCATGCTGCAGCTCAATTACCTCACCATCAAGCAACCGCGCCGCGACGAAAGCCTGTTCCGCAGCTTCGTCACCCGCAATGCCGAGCAGGTGCGCAATCGCGGCGCGTCACCGGAGGTCAGGTTCGCCGATGCGCGCCTCCTGGCCGTGTCCGGCGGGCACCCGCGCGCGCTGCCGCAGCCGCGTCCCGAAGATTTCGAGAACCTGAATCTCGACCGCACCCTGTCGCTGTACCAGTCGCGCATGTCCAGCGCCAAGGGCATGACCTTCTTCTTCGTCGGCGACTTCGAGGTCGAGGCGATCAAGCCGCTGCTGGCGACCTATATCGCGACCTTGCCGGTCGGCGACGTGCCGCTCGCATTCCACGACCCGGAGATTCGCCAGGTGCCGGGCGCGATCCGGCGCGAGGTCAAGGCCGGCGTCGAGCAGAAAAGTACGCTGACCTTCGACTTCGGCGGCGACGTGGCCTTTTCGAAATCCGAAGCGGCCGCCTTCCGCGCGATGGTCGACGTGCTGAACATTCGCATCACCGATGAACTGCGCGAGAAGCAAAAGCTGATCTACAGCGGCGGCGCCGGCGGGAAGTATGAAATGACGCCGCGCGGCATGTATGCGCTCGCGGTCACGCTGCCCACCTCGCCGCAGAATATCGATAAGGTGGAGACGGCCTTGTGGGGCGAGATCGCGAAGCTGCAAGAACAGGGGCCGAGCGAGGAAGACCTGAACAAGGTCAAGCAGGCGCTGCTGCAGGGCCATCGGAAATCGATGCGGGAAAACAGCTACTGGCTGCAGTCCCTGCTGACAGCCGAGATCGACCGCAGCGATCCGCACGATATCCTGACGGTGGAGGAGCGCATCAACGCGCTGTCCGCGCCGCAGGTCCAGGCCGCGGCCAAGCGCTTCCTGAGCCGGGACAACTACGTGGAGATGGTGCTGAAACCGGAAGCCAGAGCGGCCTTCGCCGGCTGTGCCGGGTCAGTGGGGCTTGGCGTATTTTGCGACACCGGTGACATCGAATAGCACGCAGCGCTGGTCGCCAACTACCCAGGCATCATGTCCGGGCGGCATATAAAACACGTCGCCCGGACCGTACTCCATCTCGGATCCATCATCCATCTTGACGACCATCCGGCCCTCCAGGATGGTGCCTGTGTGGGCCGCCTGGCAAGAATCGGTTCCGGCGATCGGTTTCACATGCTCGCTCCAGCGCCAACCAGGTTCGAACTCGCCCCGCCCCATCGTCTGGTTGCCCAATGTGAAGACCGACAGTTTGCCTTTTCCGTCTTTGAATGGACGGACCTCATCCGGCGTCTGCAAGGATTTTTTCTCTAATGTCGCACTCATCGCATGGCCCTCCACATAATTTGTTTTGGCGAGAATGGTGTTGGCGAATCAAAATAGTCGAGACCGTGAAAACGTTCGACATTCAGTATAGGACGGCGCATCGAAAGTGCCAGTATGGCGGTCATCGCGCCGCGGCCTTCAGCCTGATGCGCGTTCGCCCGGCAGCCGTTCCCAATACCCGGGCGTGTTGTACACCTGCTTCAGGTAGTCGATGAAATGCCGGATCTTCGCCGGCAGGTAACGCTGCTGCGGGTACACCGCCTGGATCGGATAATTCACGACCGCGAATTCGTCGAGCACCGTCACCAGCGATCCCTGCTTGAGTTCGGCCTGGATCTCCCAGGTTGAACGCCAGCCTATCCCCACTCCCTGTTTCACCCAGTCGAACAGCAGCTCGCCGTCGTTGCAGGACAGGTCGCCGTCCACGCGCACCGCGAACAGCTTGCCGTCGCGCTGGAAGGTCCATCCGCGCTGCTGGCCACCCTGCAGGTTGAAGGCCAGGCAGTTGTGCTGCGCCAGGTCCTCGGGCGTGCGCGGGATGCCGTTGCGCTCGAAGTATTCGGGCGTGCCGCACACCACGCGGCGGTTGGGGAAGAGCGGCACCGCGACATAGTTCGGGTCCAGCACCTCGCCGATCCGGATCGACATGTCGTAGCCCTCGCGCACCAGGTCGACCACGCTGTCGGTGAAGTTGAAGGACATCTTCAGCTCGTGGTGGATGGCGCGGAAGGCGAGGGCGTGCGGCGCCACGTGCGAACGGCCGAACGCCGCCGGCGCCGACACCACCAGGTGCCCGCGCACCGTGCTGCGGCCGGCGCTGATGCTGTTCTCGGTGATGTCGAAGTCGCGCATCAGCTGGCGGCAGGGCTCGATGAACTGCTCGCCCAGCGCGGTCAGGTTCAGGCCGCGCGTCGAGCGGTGCATCAGGCGCACGCCGAGGCGCTTTTCCAGCGTGTCGAGGCGCCGGCCCATCACCACCGGGGTCACGCCTTCCACCATCGCGGCCGAGGCGAAGCTGCCTTTCTCGGCGATCAGGATGAAACTGCGGATTTCAGTGTAGCGATCCATTTCTGGGCGACTCCATACTTAAAGTATCGACAGAGCCAATAGTAGCAGCAATTCAAGCGCGGCTGTCTTGTGGCTATCCTGAATCTCATCGATCCGATCCACACATTCGCAATGGAGGCGAAATGGCCCGCATGAGAGCAATCGACGCAGCAGCCGAGGTGATGCGCAAGGAAGGCATCAGCACGGTGTTCGGCGTCCCCGGCGCAGCAATCAACCCGCTGTATTCGGCAATGAAGCGCAATGGCGGCTTCCATCACGTGCTGGCGCGCCACGTCGAGGGCGCCTCGCACATGGCCGAGGGCTACACCCGCGCCGAGGCCGGCAATATCGGCGTGTGCATCGGCACCTCCGGCCCGGCCGGCACCGACATGATTACCGGCCTGTATTCCGCCAGCGCCGACTCGATACCTATCCTATGCATTACCGGCCAGGCGCCCCGGGCCCGCCTGTACAAGGAAGACTTCCAGGCGGTCGACATCGAGGCCATCGCCAAGCCGGTCGCCAAGTGGGCCGTCACCGTGCGCGAGCCGGACCTGGTGCCGCGCGTGTTCCAGCAAGCCTTCCACCTGATGCGCTCGGGCCGTCCCGGTCCGGTGCTGATCGACCTGCCGTTCGACGTGCAGGTGGCCGAGATCGAATTCGACATCGCCACCTATGAGCCGCTGCCGGTCTACAAGCCCGCCGCCAGCCGCGCCCAGGCCGAGAAGGCCATCGCCATGCTGAACGCGGCCGAGCGTCCGCTGATCGTGTGCGGCGGCGGCGTGATCAACGCCGATGCGGCCGCCCGCCTGCGGGAATTCGCCGAGATCGTCGGCGTGCCCGTGATCCCGACCCTGATGGGCTGGGGCGCGATTCCCGACGACCATCCGCTGATGGCGGGCATGGTCGGCCTGCAGACCGCGCATCGCTACGGCAATGCCACCATGCTGGAATCGGACTTCGTGATCGGCATCGGCAACCGCTGGGCCAATCGCCACACCGGTTCGGTCGACGTGTACAAGGCGGGCCGCAAGTTCGTCCACATCGATATCGAACCGACCCAGATCGGCCGCGTATTCGGTCCCGACTACGGCATCGTCTCCGACGCCGGCGCCGCGCTGGACCAATTGATCGAAGTGGCCCGCGGCATGAAGTCGATCGGCAGCCTGCCGGACCGCAGCGCCTGGGCCGAGCAGTGCCAGGAGCGCAAGCGCACCATGCTGCGCAAGACGCACTTCGAGGAAGCGCCGATGAAGCCGCAGCGCGTGTACGAGGAGATGAACCGCGCCTTCGGCCCTGATACCTGCTACGTCAGCACGATCGGACTGTCGCAGATCGCCGCTGCCCAGTTCCTGCACGTGTACAAGGCGCGCCACTGGATCAACTGCGGCCAGGCCGGCCCTCTGGGCTGGACCGCGCCGGCGGCGCTGGGCGTGTGCGCGGCGGATCCGCAGCGCGAAGTGGTCGCGATCTCGGGCGACTACGACTTCCAGTTCATGATCGAGGAGCTGGCCGTGGGCGCGCAGTTCAAGCTGCCCTACATCCACGTGGTGGTCAACAACGCCTACCTCGGCCTGATCCGCCAGTCGCAGCGCGGCTTCGACATGGACTACTGCGTGCAGCTCGGCTTCGAGAACATCAATGCGCCCGAAACCGCGGGCTACGGCGTCGACCATGTGACCGTGGTCGAAGGCCTCGGATGCAAGGCGATCCGGGTGCGCGAAGCGAGCCAGATCCAGCCCGCATTCGAGCAGGCCCGCGCCTGGATGCGCGAACATCGCGTGCCGGTGGTGGTCGAGATCATCCTCGAACGCGTCACCAATATCGCGATGGGCACCGAGATCAACGCAATCAACGAATTCGAAGCGCTGGCCGAGCAGCCGGGCGATGCGCCCACCGCCATCTACAGCGCTTGAGAAGATACGGAGGAGACACGACATGCCAAAATTCGCAGCCAACCTGACGATGCTGTTCACCGAATTGCCCTTCCTCGAGCGCTTCGAAGCGGCGCGCGCCGCGGGCTTTCGCGGGGTGGAGTACCTGTTCCCGTATGCCTTCGAGAAGGAGGCGCTGGCCGAGCGGCTGGACCGTTGCGGGCTGACCCAGGTACTGCATAACCTGCCGGCCGGCGACTGGGACAAGGGCGAGCGCGGCATCGCCTGCCATCCGGGGCGCGAGGCCGAGTTCCAGGACGGCGTGGGCCGCGCCATCGAATACGCGAAGGCGCTCGGCTGCCGCCAGCTGAACTGCCTGGTCGGCGTCACGCCGGCCGGCGCCGACCAGGATGCGGTGCGCACGGCCGTCGTCGGCAACCTGCGCTTTGCCGCCGACGCGCTGAAGCAGGAAGGGATCCGCCTGCTGGTCGAACCGATCAACACCTTCGACATTCCGGGCTTTTACCTGAGCCGCACGGCGCAGGCGCTGGACCTGATCGAAGTGGTGGGTTCGGACAATCTCTACCTGCAGTACGACATCTACCATGCGCAGCGCATGGAAGGCGAGATCGGCAACACCATCGCCCGCCACCTGGGCCGCATCGCGCACATCCAGCTCGCCGACAATCCCGGCCGCCACGAGCCGGGCACGGGCGAGATCAACTACCGCTGGCTGCTGCGCCACATCGACCAGCTGGGCTACGAAGGCTGGATCGGCTGCGAATACAAGCCGTCCGGCGCCACCCAGGCGGGCCTGGGCTGGATCGAAGCGCTGACCGCGCAGTAAGACCACGACGACATTCGACAACGATACGGAGGATTCAATGGCAAACATCGGTTTCATCGGACTGGGCATCATGGGCGCCCCGATGGCGGGACACCTCGCCGCGAACGGCCACACGCTGTACACCTTCACGCACGGCCCGATGCCGTCGGCACTGGTCGACGCCGGCGCCAACGTCTGCGCCAGCGGCGCCGAGGTGGCGCGGAAATCGGACGTGGTGATCGTCATGGTGCCGGACACGCCGCATGTCGAGGACGTGCTGTTCAGCGCAAATGGCGTGGCGGCGGGCCTCAGCGCCGGCAAGATCGTCGTCGACATGAGCTCGATCTCGCCGGTCGCCACCAAGGACTTCGCGCGCCGCATCAATGAGCTGGGTTGCGAATACCTGGACGCGCCGGTGTCCGGCGGCGAAGTCGGGGCCAAGGCGGGCAGCCTGACCATCATGGTCGGCGGCAGCGAGGCGGCGTTCGACAAGGTCAAGCCGCTGTTCCAGCTGATGGGCAAGAACATCACGCTCGTCGGCGCCAACGGCGACGGCCAGATCACCAAGGTGGCCAACCAGATCATCGTCGCGCTGACCATCGAGGCGGTGGGCGAGGCGCTGCTGCTGGCCGCGAAAGCCGGCGCCGATCCGGCCCGCGTGCGTGAAGCGCTGATGGGCGGCTTCGCTTCCTCGCGTATCCTCGAGGTGCACGGAGAGCGTATGATTAAGCGTACCTTCGCGCCGGGCTTCCGCATCGACCTGCACCGCAAGGACCTGAACCTGGCGCTGAGCACCGGCCGCCAGCTCGGCGTGGCGCTGCCGAACACCGCCACCGCGCAGGAGCTGTTCAACACCTGCGCGGCCCACGACGGCGGTGGCTGGGACCATTCGGCGATGGTGCGCGCGCTGGAGATCATGGCCAATTTCGAGATTGGCCAGCAAGCCTGACGATCCGGGCGCCGGCAGTGGCCGGGCCGGCGCGCTGTGTGCACGAGGAGAGAACATGACGACCACACCCCGCGAACTGCTCGAGAAGATGTTTCATGCCGCGGTCGAAGCGGCCCAGCCGCATCGCCGCATTCCGCTCTACCTGCCGCCCGTGCCCAGGGGCCGCACCATCGTGATCGGCGCCGGCAAGGCCTCGGCCGCGATGGCGCAGGCGCTGGAGCGCCACTGGCCCGGACCGCTCAGCGGACTGGTGGTCACGCGCTATGGCTACGCCGTACCGTGCGAGCGCATCGAGATCGCGGAAGCGGCGCATCCGGTGCCTGATGCAGCCGGACGCGAGGCGGCCCAGCGGATGCTGCGCATGGTCGAGGGACTCGGTCCCGACGATCTGGTCATCTGCCTGATTTCCGGCGGCGGCTCGTCGCTGCTGCCGCTGCCGGGCGAGGGCGTGACGCTGGAAGACAAGCAGGCGATCAACCGCGCGCTGCTCGCCAGCGGCGCCAGCATCACCGAGATGAACTGCGTGCGCCGCCACCTGTCGGCGATCAAGGGCGGGCGCCTCGCGGCGGCCTGCCATCCGGCGCGCGTGCTCAACCTGCTCATTTCCGATGTCCCCGGCGACAATCCGGCCGACATCGCATCCGGCCCCACGGTGCCTGATTCGACCACCTGCGCCGATGCGCTGGAAGTGGTGCGGCGCTATGGCGTCGAACTGCCCGCGGGCGCAAGGCGCCTGCTTGAAAGCGGCGCCGGCGAAACCGTGAAGCCCGGTGATCCGCGCATGGCAAATATCGTCACCCACCTTATCGCTTCGCCGCAGATGGCACTGGAGGCGGCGGCGGAAGTCGCCCGCTCAGTCGGTGTCACGCCGATGATCCTGGGCGACAGCATCGAGGGCGAGGCGCGCGAAGTGGCCAAGGTCATGGCGGGCATCGCGCTGCAGGCGCAACGCCATGGCCAGCCGATCGCGCGGCCCTGCGTGCTGCTGTCGGGAGGCGAGACCACGGTGACGGTGCGCGGCAAGGGCAGTGGCGGACGCAACGTCGAGTTCCTGCTTGCGCTGGCACTGGCGCTCGGTGCCGAACCGGATATCTATGCGCTCGCCGCCGATACCGATGGCGTCGACGGGGCCGAGGAGGTGGCCGGCGCATTCGTCGGTCCGGACACGCTGGCGCGCGCGTGGACGCATGGTATGCCGCCGCGCGACAGCCTGGACAACAACGATGCGCACCGCTTCTTCCGCGCGCTGGGCGATTCCTTGGTGACCGGGCCGACGCTGACCAATGTGAACGATTTCCGCGCCATTCTGCTGCCATAAACCCGGCGCCCGTCGTCATTCCCGCGAAGGCGGGAATCCCATTTTTTGCGCACACCGCCAACGCCACGCTTGCGGTCTTCGCCGGAAATGGGGCTCCCGCCTTCGCGGGAGCGACGTTAACTATTCCTCAATCGACTCAGGACCGATCATGCTCCGCAATCGCCGCTCCCGCATCCTTGCCACGCTGGGCCCGTCCAGCGCCACCTACGAACGCATCCGCGCGCTGGCCGACGCCGGCGCCGATGTCTTTCGCCTCAATTTCAGCCACGGCAGCCACGACGACCACGCCGCGCGCTACGCCACCATCCGCGAGGTCGAGCGCGACATCGGCCGGCCGATCGGCATCCTGATGGACCTGCAAGGCCCCAAGCTGAGGGTTGGCCGCATCGCGGGCGGCAAGACGATGCTGGAGAACGGCCAGCGCTTCCGGCTCGATCTCGACCCCGCCGATGGCGATGCAAGACGCGCCAATCTGCCGCATCCCGAGATCTTCGCTGCCCTGCATGCCGGCACCGACCTGCTGCTCGATGACGGCAAGCTGCGCCTGCGCGTGGACGCCTGCGGCCCTGATTTCGCTGAAACGACGGTATTGACGGGCGGCCCGCTGTCCGACCGCAAGGGCGTCAACGTTCCCGGCGTGCTGCTGCCGATTTCGCCGCTTACCGCCAAGGACCGGGCCGACCTGGCGTTCGGCCTGGAGCTCGGCGTCGACTGGGTCGCGCTGTCCTTCGTCCAGCGGCCGGACGACATCCGGGAGGCACGTGCGCTGATCGGCGACCGCGCCTGGATCATGGCCAAGCTCGAGAAGCCGGCCGCGATCGATGCGCTCGACGGTATCGTCGCGCAGGCCGACGGCATCATGGTCGCGCGCGGCGACCTTGGCGTCGAGTTGCCGCCGCAGCAGGTGCCGGTGCTGCAGCGCCGTATCGTGCATGCGGCGCGCGCCGCGGGGCGCCCGGTGGTGGTAGCAACGCAGATGCTGGAATCGATGACCTCCTCGCCGGTGCCGACGCGCGCTGAAGTTTCCGACGTCGCCACGGCGATTTATGACGGCGCGGATGCGGTGATGCTGTCGGCCGAATCGGCGTCGGGCCAATTTCCGGTTGAGGCTGTGACGGTGATGGACAAGGTGATCCGCGAAGTGGAGCAGGATCCGGGCTGGCGCACGGGGCTCGATGCGAGCCACACGCCGGCGGAGGCGAGTACCGCCGATGCGATCTGCTGCGCGCTGCGGCGGGTGGCGAACCTGCTGTCGCCCGCGGCCACGGTCGCCTACACGGTGAGCGGCGCGAGTTGCCTGCGCGCGAGCCGCGAGCGTCCGGTCACGCCGATCCTGGCGCTGACGCCGACCGCGACGATCGCGCGCCGGCTGGCGATGGTGTGGGGCGTGCATCCGGTGGCGTTCCAGGAGGCGCATACCCTGGGCGAGATGGTGGCCGATGCCGCCGCCGCGGCCGTGAACAATGGACTGGCCGGGCCGCAGGACGAGGTGATCGTGGTGGCCGGCTTCCCGTCGGGGCGCGCCGGCAGCACCAACCTCCTGCACGTGGTTCGTGTCGGTGACGTGCTGGCGCAGCCGGAATAGCGAAGCCTATTTGTAAAAAGAAGCGGGCAAAGTTGGCGCCCGCTTTTTTGTTACCGTCGTCCCCCGCGCAGGCGGGAATCCCATTTCTCATGCAGCACCGCTTCCCTCACATGTAGCGATGCGCGTGCAAAATGAGGTTCCCGCCTTCGCGGGAACGACGAAATATGGCAAAGCCTGTTCGTAAAATTTCTTGTTACCGTCGTTCCCGCGCGGCGGGAATCCCATTTCTCATGCAAGACCGCTTCCCTCAAATGTAGCGATGCGCGTGAAAATGCGGTTCCCGCCTTCGCAGATACTGTGTTCTTCAGATCCTGGCAAGCGCTAAATTCACGTCGAATGGCTTGCCGGATTTGATTACACCCATCATCCAGTGCACGAGCTTGCGCATGACGGCAATGATGGCCACTTTCTTGTTCTTTCCGGCGACAGCCATGCGTTCAGCTAGGGCAACTGCCGCAGCGTTGCAACGCATAGCGCTCATGG
>JAEWEK010000390.1 GCA_023389425.1 Pseudomonadota bacterium
TTTCGGTGGCGGTCAGCGCATACGGGTCGAACCAGCTGGACATGTGCACCATCGGTACGTCGGCCCATGCGGCGTAGTGGGCGCGCGCGCATAGCGCCGGGCTGCGCCATGAATCGTCGAACACTTCGCTGCGCCACTGCTGCAGCACGTAGTCTTCGTATTCCGGCGCGGCCGCGACGGGGGAGCGGCTATCTGACCACGGCGTCACGCCGATCCAGTCGCGAATGTCCTGCGCGTCCAGCGCCGCCTTGCGCGCAGGGTCGTTCGCGGTGGCCTGCGACAGTCGCGCGTGCTTGAACGCCCAGGTCAGTTGCTTGAGTTCGAAGGCGCCGCCCTGGCGGATGCCGCTGTGGAAGGCGCTGGAGAAGCCGCCCGAATCGAGGAACATAGCCGCCAGCCCGCGCGGCGCCAGCGCGGCCATCGCGCTTTGCACGTGGGCGCCATAGGACAGGCCGAAAGTGCCGATGCGGCCGTTGCACCAGGGCTGGGCCATCAGCCAGTCGATGGTGTCGATGCCGTCTTCGCTTTCATTGACGTATTTGGTGAAGCCGCCCTCGGAAGCGTAGCGGCCGCGGCAATCCTGGACCACCACGATATAGCCGGCACGCGCGAAGCTGGCCGCGATTTCCGGCTTGGAGCGCGGCTCGGGATCGGCCTTGCTGCGGTCGCCGTGGTTGGTGCCGAGCTTGTTGTAAGGCGTGCGTTCGAGCAGGACCGGATGGCAGCCGCTGCCGTCATCCGGGAAGTAGACGTCGGCAGCGAGGCGGCACCCGTCGCGCATCGTCACCGGCACGTCCTGCAAAACTAATGGGTTCACGGTCATCCTTAATATCCGATGAGCACGGCAGTCACCAGCGCCGCGACCGACAGCACCGTGAACAGGCAAAACAGCGGCAGCACGAAACGGAACCAGGTGCTGTAGGGGATGTTCGCGGTCGCGAGGTAGGCCAGCAGCATGCCCGAGGTGGGCGCGAACATGTTCACCAGGCCGTTGCCCAGCAAGAAGGCGAGCACCGTGGTCTGGCCGCTGACGCCGACGCTGTGCGCAATCGGCGCCAGGATCGGGATGCTCAGCGCGGCCTTGGCCGAGGTCGACGGGATCAGCAGGGTCAGGAACATCTCGAACAGCATCACCAGGGGCGCCACGACGACCGGGGGCAGGTGTGCCACGTGGTGCGAGGCCCAGGCGATGATGGTGTCGAGGATCATGCCGTCGCGCAGTACCAGCTCGACGCCGCGCGCCATCCCGACCAGCAGCGCCGCCAGCATCATCGACTTCATGCCGTCGACGAAAGCATGGGCGCCCTGGCGCGGCGTCATGCCGGCGGCGATGCCGATCAGCGCGGCGCTGACCACGAACAGCGAGGCGAACTGCGCGTCGCGCCAGCCGAATTCCGCCGAACCGAGCACCAGCAGCGCGACCGCCGCGCCGACCACCAGCAGCACCCCCAGGTGGCGCCTCGAGAGCGGCTGGTGGTCGCACTGGACGGTGGCGTGCCGCTCCTGGCGGCCGACGCGCAGCACGACGGCGATCGCGATCAGCAGGAACACGACCCAGATCGCCAGCCGCAGGCCGGCGCCGCTGAAGGCAGGCGCGCCGACGATGGGCTGGGCGATCAGCAGCGCGACCGGATTCGTCACCGACGCCAGGTAGCCGACCTTGGCCGCCAGCGTCAGCATCGCGAAGCCGAACAGGCGGCTGCGGCCCATGCGCTCGGCCAGCGCGATGACGATCGGGATGATCAGCAGGTACTCGGAGATCAGGCCGAGGAAGGTGCTGCCCGCGGACACGGCCAGCATCACCACCGGCACCACGACAGCGGCGCGGCCGCCGGTGAGCGACAGCAGCCGCTCGATGCCGGCGTCCATCGCGCCCGAGGTGCGCAGCACGCCGAACATCCCGCCAAGCAGCAGGATCATGAAGATCAGGCTGGAGGACTTGGACAGGCCGTCCGGGATCGCCGTCACCAGCGCCGCGGGCGACACCGGCCGCGCCACCGTCGCCTGGGCGGCCTTCGGCTCCTTGCCGCCTTCCTCGGACTTCTTCGCGGAAGGCGGCGGCATCAGCGCGGCGGCATCCAGCGCCTTGGGCAGCTCACGGTAGGTGCCGGGGATGACCAGTGCGTTCTGCGATCCGCCCTTGCGCTCGTACTGGCCGGACGGGATGAGCCAGGTCAGCCCGATCGCGACGGCGAGCGCCGCGAACATCATCATGACCGGATCGAGCGCCCAGCGCCGGGTGGGGGAGTGTTGCGTACCGTGGCTCATTGACGTCCAGCTGCCTCTCAGAACTTGCTCGATACCTTGGCGTACATGTAGCGGCCACGCACGTCGTAGGTATAGATGTCGAAGTTGATCGGATTGTTGGCGGCCGACAGCGGCGGCATCTTGTCGAACACGTTGTCGATGCCGAAGGCCAGCGTCACCTTGCCGTTCGGCAGGGTGTAGCCCAACTGCAAGTCATGGTAGGTGACGGCACGGACGGTGCCGCCGTTGACGGCATTGTTCGCGATGTCGGCGCTGTGGCCGATGTAGCGGGCCTTCCAGCTCGCGGTCCAGCTCGGTGCGATATAGCGCAGCGAGGCCTGGCCCTTCAGGCGCGGGAAGGTCGAGCGCGGCTGGTCGGACTTGCCGGCGCGGTCGTCGATCACCACCGAGCCGTCGGCTTGCGGCACATAGGAACGGTAGCGTTCCAGGTAGGACAGGTCGAGCGCCGTGTCGATCTTGCCGCCGAACGCCGGGTGCACGTAGCGCGCGGTGGCGTCGATGCCGGCCACGTCGATGCGCGACAGGTTGACCACGGCCTGCGTCAGCTGCTGCACTTCGCC
The DNA here is from genome assembly GCA_023389425.1 of Pseudomonadota bacterium. Lineage (GTDB taxonomy): Bacteria > Pseudomonadota > Gammaproteobacteria > Burkholderiales > Burkholderiaceae_D > Telluria. Next base: position 2,829 of record JAEWEK010000390.1, read on the forward strand.
GCTCGGCGCGCGCACCACCAGTTCGCAGAAATGGCCGGTCTGGGCGCAGGACTGCATGATCTGGGTCGCCGTCTGCGACGCGATCGCATCCTTCACGCGGATCAGGAACTTGTCGGCGGTCAGGCTGAAACCTTTCAGCGCGTCCGGCGTCCAGGCCAGGCCGAGGCTGTAGGTGTCGGCGGTTTCCGGCTTCAGGAAGCGGTTGCCGGCGGTGATGCCGCGGGTCAGGCCGCCGTTGTACTGGCTCTGGTTGTAGCTGCTCGGCACGCCCGCGCAACCGGGCAGGCCGGCGCCGCCGCCATTGCACGGATCGACGGTCGGGAAGTTGGTCTGGCGCGTGCCCTGGTACAGCTCCAGGATCGACGGCGCGCGGAAGCCTTGCGAATAGGTGCCGCGTGCCAGCAGCGATTTCACCGGACGGTACAGGATGCCGAGCTTGCTGGTGGCCTTGCCGCCCACGGTGGAGTAGCGCGAGTAGCGCACGGCCCCATCCAGCTCCAGCTTGTCGATGCCCGGCAGGCCGGCCAGGATCGGCGCGCTCAGTTCGGCGTACGCCTCATTCAGGCTGTAGCTGCCGCGCGTCACGTCGCGGCCGGAAGCGGTGGTGGGCGACTGCCCGGCGCCGTTCACCAGCGGCAACACGGTCGATACCGAGCTGGCGAAGGCATCCGGCAGGTCTTCCGCGCCCTCCTTGCGGTATTCGTAGCCGGTGGCCAGGCCGAGCGGGCCGCCCGGCAGTTCCAGCAGCGTGCGGGTGGCGTTGAAGGCGAGGTCGGTCTGGGTGGTGCTGTTCCGGTCGTGGCCGTTGAACCGGATGTAGTCGGCCATCGCCGGCGTGATGGTGCCGAAGATATTCAGCGGCACGCAGGCGCCGCTGCAGTTCGAGCCCAGCGCGCGGTAGACGTTGTCGAGGTTGATCTGGTTATAGGCGTCGAAGGTGGCCTTGGTCTTCGAGCGCGAAAGGGTGAAGTCCCAGTCCCAATGGCCCCACAGCTCGGTGCTGCCGTCCAGGCCGACCAGCAGGCGCGAGGTGTCGACGTGCTGCACGTTGTCGCGGTTGCCCACTTCAACCGGCACACGCTGGATACGGAAGGTCGAGCCGGAGAAGGAGAGCGCGTTCGCGGCCGGCACGCCGTTGGCGGTGCCGAAGGGGTTGTACAGCTGGTCGGCCGGGATGCTGAAGCCATTGCTGCCGCGGATGTCGAGCGAGAACGGCGCGAACAGCTGGCTCGAGCGGCGGGTTGAATACATCGCCTCGACGTGGGCGCTGAGGTCTTCGTTCAGGCGATAGCTCAGGCGGCCGAACAGGCCGTTGGTCTTGCTGGGGCCGGTCGCGTAGATGCCCTGGGTCTGGGTGTTGTAGTAATCGTCCGGCAGCACGGCCTTGTGGAAACTGTCGTCGGCGCTGGCGCCGGTGCCGATCGTGGTCACTCCCATGTTGCGGGTGATGGCGTTGGCGGCATTGGAGGCGAAACCGGCCGGCGTATTGAAGTACTTGTTGCCGGACAGGCCGGGCAGCACGTACAGGCCTTGCGGGCTGGTCGGCGGCGCGGTCAGCGGCGCCAGGGCCGTGCGCGTGATGTCGCGGTCGGCGGTCAGGATCGGCCGGGTCTCGTTGAAGCTGGCCGACAGGAACACCGAGGCGGCATCGAACTTCTTGCCCCAGTTGATGAAGCCGTTGTAGTTGCGGTTGTCGCTGCGCGAGGTTTCGCCGACGCGCAGGTCGGTCTGGAAACCGTCGAGGCGGCGCTTGGTATGGATGTTGACCACGCCGGCGATCGCATCGGCGCCGTAGATGGCGGACGCGCCGTCCTTCAGCACCTCGATGTTGTCGATGATGCCCAGCGGGATGGAGTTGAGGTCGACGAAGTCGCGGAAGCCGCGGCCGCCCGCGGCGGCGGGCCAGCGGTGGCCGTCGACCAGCACCAGCGTGCGGTTGCCGCTGCCTTCGGCGCTGCCGAGGTAGCGCAGGTTGATCGAGCTGACGCCGAACGAGGTGCCCTGGGTGCCGTTCGAGTTCAGGCTGACGCCGGTATTGGGCAGGCTTTGCAG
>JAEWEK010000129.1 GCA_023389425.1 Pseudomonadota bacterium
CGGTAAGGCCACCGAACAGCATGGCGTAGGTTTGCGGCTCCGGAACCGCGGGAATGTTCATCGACAGCAGGCTGCCGACCTTGGTGGTGTCGTTACCGACAAAGAAGTTCACCTTGACGTCCGGCGATGTGAAGTTGGTACCAGCACCGGTGAAGGTGTACTGGAAAATCATGTTGTCGGTCAGGGCCACATGCGTACCGAAGTAGCAGGCGCTCTGGTTCGGGTGGGCTCCGCCATCGCAGCCATTGGCGTTGAGCTCGTCCGGGGACAGGGTCCATCCCATCGCGGCCCCAGGTGCCGAGGTAAGGGTGACGGAATCGAAGGTGCCGATATCCTTGATTTGCAGTGCCCCGATCGTCGTTGCGGTTGCCCAGTCCCCGGTGGGATGTGCCGCATCGATCTCAAGAGTCAGGACGTTGCCGGAAAAACTGGAAGTAAAAGTGACGCCCTGATAAGTCAGCGTTCCGGCGCTGGCCGAGGCGGTAAATCCTGCTGCTAGCAGGGCCGTTGCTGCGAGTTTGCCTAAGGTTTTCACAGTTCGCTCCTTTTTGATGAGCCACGGAACTTCGCTCCCTGCGAAAGTTCCGGTGTCGGACAATTTCTCGTGTCCGTTTGATAAGGCTAGGCTCGCTTGAAACGACCTTCGGTTAAATGGCGCACATAGTGACTCTGCATTTAGTAAATAAAAGTTAAAAAATACTCAGCATTTTGTCGGAAAAATCCTACGGGAAAGCCCAACAGCCAAAAATGGAATGATTGACCAAAAGGCAAAAAAAAATGCCGCCGCCGAAGGAATTTGTTCGGCGACGGCATTTTTGTAAAATCGGCGCTGCTCAGGTCACTGGCGCCGGATTGAACAGGGCCAAGGCGTTGTGCAATTTCCAATGTTCTGCCCAGGTCTGCTTGCGCCCGCTGGCGACGTCGAGGATGAATTTGAACAGCTCCCAGCCGACGTCGGCGATGGTCGCCTCGCCGGTCGCGATGGAGCCGGCGTTGATGTCCATCAGGTCGTGCCAGCGGCGCGCGAGGTCGTCGCGGGTCGCCACCTTGACCACCGGGACCGCCGCCAGGCCGTAGGGCGTGCCGCGTCCGGTCGTGAACACGTGCACGTTCATGCCGGCGGCCAGCTGCAGCGTGCCGCAGATGAAGTCGCTGGCCGGGGTCGCGGCATAGATCAGGCCTTTGCGCGCCAGCTTTTCGCCCGGCGACAGCACGCCCGAGATCGGGCTGGCGCCCGACTTGATGATCGAGCCCATCGCCTTTTCGGTGATATTGGCCAGGCCGCCCTTCTTGTTGCCCGGGGTGGTGTTGGCGCTGCGGTCGACGCCGCCGCGCCTGAGGTATTCGTCGTACCAGGCCATCTCGCGGATCATGGCCTGCGCCACTTCCTCGTCGGCCGCGCGCGCCACCAGCTGGTCGATGCCGTCGCGCACCTCGGTCACTTCCGAGAACATCACGGCGCCGCCGGCACGCACGATCAGGTCGCTGGCGAAGCCCACGGCCGGGTTGGCGGTCACGCCCGAGAAGGCGTCCGAGCCGCCGCACTGCACGCCGACCACCAGGTCCGATGCCGGGCAGGTTTCGCGGCGGCGCTTGTCCAGTTCGATCAGATGCTTCTCGGCGGTGCGCATGATCGAGTCGATCATCGAGCCGAAGCCGACGTGGGCGCTGTCCTGCAGGCAGACCAGGTCCGGGCCGTCCGCGCCCTTGATCTGGATGCTCCCCTGCGGGAACAGGCGCTGCGGCTGCAGCTTCTCGCAGCCCAGGCTGACGACCATCGCGCGGCCGCCGAAGTTGGGGTTCTTGGCGATATTGCGCAGCGTGCGGATCGGGATCTCGGCGCCCGGGGCTTCGATCGCCACCCCGCAGCCATAGATATGTTCGAGCGCGACCACGCCGTCGACGTTGGGGTACTTCGGCAGCAGTTCTTCCTTGATGCGCTTGACCGCGAAGTCGACCACGCCGGAGACGCACTGCACGGTGGTGCTGATCGCCAGCAGGTTGCGGGTGCCGACCGAGCCGTCCGCGTTGCGGTAGCCTTCGAAGGTGTAGCCCTCGAGCGGCGGCAGCGCGGCCGGAGGCGTCGGCGCCGGCAGCTTGTCCAGCGAGCGCGCCGGCGGCAGGCCCAGCATCGATTCCTCGATCCAGTCGCCCTGTTCGATATCGGCCAGCGCATGGCCGATGCTGACGTTATAGCGCAGCACCTGGCTACCCTGGGGAATGTCGCGCAGCGCCACCTTGTGCCCTTGCGGCACGGCACGCTTGAGCACCAGGCCGTCCGGGAACACGGTGCCGGCCGGCAGTCCGTTGTCGTTTACCACGATCGCGACGTTGTCGTGGTCATTCATGCGGATATAGCGCGGCACCGCTGCCTGTTGCAAAATCATGGTTTTCCCTAGCACTTCACGTGTACGACATCCTATAACATCAGGTGCAAGTATACGCTCGCCGGGCCCGGAACGGCAAGTGGCGCGGCGACGACACCGGACGACCCGGGCAATTTTCTCCGATGATGGCGTGCAGAATCGAAAGAAAATTCAGACACTTGCCCCGATTTTCACTTGCTAATTTACCCGAACATTTGTACGATGACAGACAACTGAAACAAGCTCCTCCTTTTTGGAAATACCTCAATGCAACCTCAAGACCTGAAACAAATCCTCTCGTCCGGCCTGCTGTCCTTCCCGATCACCGACTTCGACGCCAATGGCGACTTCCGCCGCGATACCTATGTCGAGCGCCTGGAATGGCTGGCCCCGTTCGGCGCCAGCGCCCTGTTCG
>JAEWEK010000391.1 GCA_023389425.1 Pseudomonadota bacterium
CCCGCTGTACTGTGGATCTCGCAGTACGGACAGCTCGATCAAGGGCGACTTGACCCTGTTCTCAAGCCGTACAAACAGAGCGGTCGCCATCAAGGCAAGGAGCAGGAGGACAGCGTTCGTGACCCCAAAGCGGCCGCCGCGGGTCGTCATGGCCAGCGCGTAGGCGATCAGTGCCAGGCTTAGGGCGAGCGTGCCGGCGTAATCGAACCGGGCTGTCCGGCTCCGGCCTGAAGGACGGGCAGGGGGCAGGCTGAACGCGGCGAGCACGTATGCCATCACTCCCAGCGGTACGTTTATCAGAAAAATGGCTCGCCATCCAAACGATGCAATCAACCAGCCGCCGAGAGATGGTCCCAGTGCGGTGCCGATTGCCGACATCGTCGCGAGCAAGCCCATCGCCATGCCGATCCTGCTTTTGGATGCCGTCTCGCTGGCGAGCGCCATCGTCAATGCCATCATGGCTGCGGCGCCAAACCCTTGCACTGCCCGCGCGATAACGAGAACGCCGAGCGTATTGGCTGCCGCACAGCATATCGATCCCAGCGAAAACAGGAAGATGCCGCCGAGGACGACACGCTTGCGTCCGACGAGATCACCGAGCCTGCCTGCACTGACGAGCGATGTCGTGATCGCCAACAGGTAGGCAAGAACGACCCACTGGACGTGTTGGAACGGGGCGCTGAAGGTGTTCGCGAAGGTCGGCAAGGCGATGTTGGCAATGCTGGTGCCGAGTGAGGGGAGCAACATCGTCAGGGACAGGCTTGCGAGAGCCGGCATCGCGCCGGCCCGGTTAGCGCGGCTGCCCTGCGCGGCAATGACGTCGTTCATGGTGAGCCTCCTGTTTGTCTTGCTGCCATGGTATGCTCGCGCACGGCATGCCGGAAGGCGCATCGATTGCAGCTTATTCGTGCGTTTGGCGCCATATCAACGCGGAGAACGCATGACAACGCCCGACTTTAATCTGCTGGTGACGCTGGACGTGCTGTTGACCGAAGGCAGCGTCGCGCGGGCGGGGCGGCGCCTGGGTTTGAGCGCGTCGGCCATGAGCCGTGCGCTGGCACGCCTGCGCGAAACGACTGGCGACCCGCTGCTGGTCCGTGCGGGCCGTGGCCTTGTGCCTACGCCGCGTGCAATGGAGTTGCGCGAACGGGTACGCTCGCTGGTCGATAACGTCGGGTCCGTCCTCCGTCCGGCCGAGGCCGTCGACCTGCGGAAAGTGCGCCGGACTTTCACCTTGCGCACCAGCGACGGCTTCGTCGACAACTTTGGACCCTCACTGTTGCACCGAGTCGCCGCGGACGCCCCCGACATCACCTTGCGCTTCGTGACCAAGGTCGACAAGGACAGCACGCCGCTACGCGAGGGCACGGTCGACCTGGAAACCGGCGTTGTCGGGGCCGAGACGGTTCCGGAGCTCAGGCTGCGCGCCTTGTTCCGCGACCGCTTTGTCGGCGCCGTTCGTGCCGGTCATCCGCTGACCGGTGGCCCGATTACGCCGGAACGCTATGCCGGCGGCGTCCACGTGTTGGTGTCACGCCGGGGAGGCGGATCCGGGCTGATGGACGAGCACTTGCGCCAACTGGGCCTGGAAAGGGCGATTGCGGTCACCGTCGACGGTTTCGCGTCGGCGCTTGCATTGGCTCGCGGGACCGATCTTGTAGCGACCGTGCCTGATCGGCATACGCGCAACCTGCGCGCCGGCATGGACACGTTCGCGCTGCCATTTCCGTCCGACGAGATCACGGTAAGCATGTTGTGGCATCCACGCATGGATGCCGATCCGGTCCACCGCTGGCTGCGTGCATGCCTGCACGAAGTCTGCAGTAACTGAGCTTCGTTGCGGCCAAAGCCGCGCCGTTTAACGCAGCATCTGGTCCGACGGCACGATGTGCACGTCGTGCATCTGGTTCAGGTAGGCTTCCAGGTACCACTTGTGACTGGCGCCGACGATGACCAGGGTTCGCTTTCCCAGGTGCTGCGCGCTGGCTTCCCGGATATTCGACGCCATGCGCAGGTTGCGTGTCTCCCAGCCGGCGACATAGCCGCGGCCAAACTGCTGCGGCGATCTGTCTTCCAGGGCCGCGCCCTGGTCGCTGTCATAGATAAGCCTGGCCTGGGACGGATCGTTGAGAGACCGATACAGGGCCATGACGCCGGCTGCGTTTCCCAGGCCCGCATTCAGCCGTTCGGACGCCCGTTGGCGGTCCGCGGAGGCGGGATTGTTCCATGCCTTCATGATGGCTTCCTCGTAGCCGGTCTGGTCGGGAACCGGCGAATCCGAGGTGTGATCGTCCATGCCGTACACGCGCTCAAGTCCGAGCGTTGCTGCAAGCGGCGCGGCGAGCCACATATCCTCGCCGCGCGGGCCGCGTCCGCCGAGCCGTTTTTCGAGAGCCGACACCAAAGTGTCATCGAGCCCATCGCCGGCGTGCCGCTCCGATACCGGCAGGCGCAGCCACTGTACCTGTGCCGACACTGGCTCGCCGCCGGCAAGGAAAATGGCGGCCAGGTGGCGCCGTTGCGCCGGCGTCGGCGCCGCAGGCCAGGTCGCCAGCTGCCGGTCGATTTCTGCGGTGGCGGCAGGCACGTCCAGCCCGGTCGTGGTGCGCGCCGGCGCTGGATCCCAGGTGCAGTAGGTCTGCACCGTGTCCTGGTAGCGCTGCAGATATTGGCGCATGAAAGCGCACTGCGGACCGGACAGGCTTTCGATGGCAATGACCTGCGGCTTCCAGCCGCTCAGGCGCTCGACCAATGGCTGCAACCCTTCGGCCTGGAATGTGGGCGGAAGCTTGGCCAGGTGGGCGGTCCCGAGGACCATGACTTCCGTTGGACTGCCGCTGGCGGGCGCCTTCAGCTTGCTCGGGTCGAACGATTCCCTGGCTTGTTGGGCGCCAGCGCTTGCCGCCTGGAGCATGGCGGCCACCGAAAGGCAAGTAAAGAGCTGTCTCATGCGATACCCCCTCGTCAGTTTGAACGACACCCGGACGATGGTAACGCCATTGTTGAGCCAATTGGAAGCAGCATGCGATGCAATCCATGCTTGCGCGCGACGCCATGGTCGGCATCTACATACGCTTCAGGCACCGTCTCATTGCCACTGCATCAGGCACGGCGGCACCAGCAGGGCCAAAGCCAGTACAAGGTAGATCAGCTGCAGCGGCACCATCCACTTGGCCCAGGTCAGCCATGGTATGCGTGCGAGCGCCAGCACGCCGACCGTGATGCCGGAAGTGGGGATCATCGGCGTCGACAATTCGCCCAGCTGGAAGGCCAGGATCGCTGTCTGGCGCGTCACGCCCACCAGGTCCGCGAGCGGCGCCATGATCGGCATCGTCAGCGCCGCCTGGCCGCTGCCGGAGTGGATGAAGAAGTTGATGACCGACTGGATCAGGTACATCTTCTGCGCGGCCAGCACCGGATGGCTGGACTGGACCAGCGGCATCAGCGCGTGCAGCATGGTGTCGATGATGTGGGCGTCGCGCGCGAGGATCATGGTGCCGCGCGCCAGCGCGATCACCAGCGCCGTCGGCGCCAGGTCCTTTACGCCCTGCATGAACGAGGCGACCCAGTCGTCCGTCGCCAGGCGGCCGACCAGCCCGACCACGATCGCCATCGCCAGGAACAGCGCCGCGATCTCGTCGATGAACCAGTCGTACTTCACCACCCCGACCACCATCGCCCCCAGCGTCAGCGCGAAGATCGCGAGCACCGCGCGGTGCCTGCCGCCCATGCCTTCGGACGACACCACCGGCTGGTGTTCCTCGCGCCGGCTGCGGTCCAGCAGGTAGGTGGGGCTGAGCGCGGGATTGTGCTTGACCCGCGCCGCATACCACATCAGGAACAGGATCGTGACCGCTGTCGCCGCCGCCCATACGATCAGGCGATAGCCCAGCCCCGAGAACACCTGCACGCCCGCGATGCCCTGTGCGATGCCGACATTGAAGGGATTGAGGAAGGCGGCCCCG
>JAEWEK010000316.1 GCA_023389425.1 Pseudomonadota bacterium
GTGCCGAACACCAGGTGGCCGGTTTCCGCCGCCGACATCGCAAGACGGATGGTCTCCAGGTCGCGCAGCTTGCCGACCAGGATGCAGTCCGGGTCTTCGCGCAGGGCCGAACGCAGCGCGTTGTTGAAGGACAGGGTGTGCGGGCCGACTTCGCGCTGGTTGATCAGGCAGCGCTTCGATTCGTGCACGAATTCGATCGGGTCCTCGATGGTGAGGATGTGGCCGTACTCGGTTTCGTTGAGATGGTTGATCATCGCCGCCAGCGTGGTCGACTTGCCCGAGCCGGTCGGGCCGGTGACCAGCACCAGGCCGCGCGGCTTGAGCGCCAGCTCGGTGAAAATCTTGGGCGCGTTCAGGTCCTCCAGCGACAGGATCTTGGACGGAATGGTACGCAGCACCGCCGCCGCCCCGCGCCCCTGGTTGAAGGCGTTGACGCGGAAGCGCGCCAGGTTCGGGATCTCGAACGAGAAGTCGCACTCGAGCACTTCCTCGTACTGTTTGCGCTGGCCGTCGTTCATGATGTCATAGATCATGGCGTGGACGTCCTTGTGCTCCAGCGGCGGCAGGTTAATCCGGCGCACGTCGCCGTGCACGCGGATCATCGGCGGCAGGCCGGCGGAGAGGTGCAAGTCCGATGCCTTGTTCTTGACCGAGAAGGCGAGTAGTTCTGCGATGTCCATTTATAATCCCTGTGCTTTGGAAGGGCGCATCCCGCCCTTGAGCGTTGAAGCAGAATATTGCCCTCTGTAAAGAATTATGTCCACCATCTCCATCAGGCTACATGACGTAGAGGCCACAATCCGCGCCGCCGCCGAGGGCGCGGGCAGGGCGCCGGGCAGCGTGAGGCTGCTGGCCGTGTCCAAGACTTTCGGCGCCGACGCCGTGCTGGAGGCGATGCAGGCCGGCCAGCGCGCCTTCGGCGAGAACTACCTGCAGGAGGCGCTCGACAAGATCGCCGCGGTGGCGCAGGCCGCGCCGGGCGAGGCGGTGGAGTGGCACTTCATCGGTCCTATCCAAAGTAACAAGACACGGCCGATCGCGAGCCATTTCGCCTGGGTGCATTCGGTGGACCGGCTCAAGGTCGCGCAGCGACTGTCCGAACAGCGCCCGCCGGAACTGGGCCCGCTGGATATCTGCCTGCAGGTGAACATCAGTGGCGAAGAGAGCAAGAGCGGCGTCGCGCAAGCGGAGTTGCCGGCGCTGGCGCGCGCCGTGGCGGCGCTGCCGAACCTGCGCCTGCGCGGCCTGATGGCGATCCCGAAGCCGGAGCGCGATCCGGCGAAGCAGCGGGCGCCGTTCGCGCACATGCGCGATCTGCTCGAGCGCCTGCGCGTCGACGGGCTGGACGTGGATACGCTATCGATGGGCATGTCCGGCGACCTGCAGGCAGCAGTGGCGGAAGGCGCGACCATCGTACGCATCGGCAGCGCCATCTTCGGCGCGCGCCATTACGACAAGGGGAATGCATGAAGATCAGTTTCATCGGTGGCGGAAATATGGCCACCGCGCTGCTGGCCGGCCTGGTGGGCAAGCTGGCGGCGGGGCCGGACATCCACGTGGTCGATCCGAACGAAGACGCGCTGCAGCGTCTGAATTCGCGGTACGGCGTGAGTACGGCGCCGTTGATCACGGCGCGCGTGGCCGAGAGCGACGTCGTGGTGCTGGCGGTGAAGCCGCAGCAGATGCGCGAAGTGGCGGCGTCCTTGCGTGCGGTGCTGGGCGGCGCGAATCCGCTGGTGCTGTCGATCGCGGCCGGCATCCGTGGCGCTGACCTGTCGCGCTGGCTGGGCGGCTACGGCGCGATCGTGCGCTGCATGCCGAATACGCCGGCGCTGATCGGGCAGGGCGTGACTGGCATGGTCGCGATGCCGGGGGCGAGCGAGGAGCAGAAGTCGGCGGCGGATGGCATCCTGCGCGCGGTCGGCACGACCGTGTGGCTGGAGCAGGAGGAGCTGCTGGACCCGGTGACGGCGGTGTCGGGCAGCGGGCCGGCGTACGTGTTCTTCTTCCTGGAGGCGATGCAGCAGGCGGCGCGCGAGCTGGGCTTGTCGGCGGAGCAGGGCAGGGAGCTGGCGCTGGCGACGTTCACCGGCGCGGCGCAGCTGGCGGCGCAGTCGGACGAGGCGGTTGAGGTGCTGCGGCAGCGGGTGACGTCGAAGGGCGGGACCACTTACGCGGCGATCACGAGCATGGAGCAGGCTGGCGTGAAGGATGCGATTGTCGCGGCGATCAAGGCGGCGTCGGCGCGCGGCAAGGAGATGGGCGATGAGCTGGGCAAGGATGCCTGAGCTGCCGCCGGCTACAAAAATGTCCGTCGTCCCCGCGCAGGCGGGGACCCATGGACACCGTGCGTAGTCGAATGGCCGTCGCGTAAGCGCAAACTCGGCATGGGTCCCCGCCTGCGCGGGGACGACGGTCTTAAGAGTAGTGGTTAATTCTGCCCGCGCAGCCTTGCCAGCAAGGGCAGCACCTTGCGCGCCACCTCCCACACCGACATCCCGCCCGCCAGCGCCGACAGCAAGCGCTTCGGCCGCGTCACCAGCAAGCCCAGCGCCACACCGGCAATCGCCAGCACGACCGGCTTGCGCATCCCCAGCATGCCGGCCAGCCCGCCATCCAGCGGCCCGCGCAGCGCGTCCACTTCCTCGGCCAGGAAACTGCGCTGCATCGCGCACAGCGCGATCAGTTCGGCGCGCCGCCGCGCCAGCGAGGTCGCGCGCTCACTCATTTGCCTGCCCCGCGCCGGTGATGAAATCGATATCGTTGCGCAGCTCCTCGAGCGTGGCCGCGAACACCGGCGGACGCGCATCGAAGCTCGCTTTCACGCGCGACCAGATCACGATGCCGGCCAGCGCGAACAACACCGCCATGCCGCCCACCGCGAGCAGGCGGTAGCTGTCCCAGAACAGAAGAATGACAAACAGCGCGGCCAGCATCGCGGCGCCGGCGCCGAGGAACACCGCCATCATGGCCATCGCGAAGTAGCCATACAGGCGGCGCGCTTCCTCCTGCGCCTCGACCGCGGCCAGCTCCAGCCGCGTATGCAGCATCGCGACCAGGGTCGCGCCGATCCGGCCTAGCGCCGCGCCGAGTGCCATCTTATTTGCGTGCGATGAGCATGCCGACCACGACGCCCAGCGCCGCGCCCAGTCCGACCGCCTTCCACGGATTCTCCTTGACGTACTCGTCGGTCGCCTTGGCCGCGACCTTGGCCTTTTCGACGGCGGCCTGCTCCAGGCGGATCAGGTCGTCCTTGGCATTGACGAGGGTCTTTTCGAACTTAGCCTTGGCGGCCTTCAGTTCTTCGCCCGACAGCTGGCTGCCATGGCGCAGCCACGCTTCGGCGTCGGCGATCACGCTCTTGAGGTCGGACATCAGCTGGTCGCGGGCGCCGGTCTGGGTAGGGATTCGTTCGATCATTGATGAGCCTTTCTTACTCGAAGTGTCAGGCCCGGTGCGGACGTGGATGATGCACCGGGTGTATTCCGGACAATATTATCCTAATGCATAGTCTAACGCGACACCAATGAACACCGCCGCACCCAACCAATTGTTGTGGCGGAAGGCGGCGAAGCAGCGCATGCGGTCGCGGCCGCGGATCAGGAAGTAGTGGTAGACCGCCATCCCGCCGGCCAGCGCCATCCCGGCCACGAACCACCAGCGCAAGCCCAGCAGCCAGCCGCAGGCCAGGTCGATTCCCAGCGCTACGGCGTAGCACAGCATCACGGCGGCCACATCGTAGCGGCCGAAGGTGATGGCGGAGGTTTTGATGCCGATTTTCAAGTCGTCGTCGCGGTCGACCATCGCGTACTCGGTGTCGTAGGCAACGGCCCAGAAGACATTCGCCACCAGCAGCCACCACGCCACGGCGGGCACGGCGCCGGTCACGGCGGCAAATGCCATCGGGATACCGAAGCCGAAGGCAATGCCGAGGTAGGCCTGGGGAATCGCGAAGAAGCGCTTGAAGTAGGGGTAGGTGCCGGCGACGATCACGGCGATCACCGACAGTTCCTTGGTCAGCGCGTTCAGCGGCAGGATCAGCAGGAAGGAAACGATGGCCAGCACCAGGGCCACCATGACCGCTTCCCAGCCCTTGATGCGGCCGCTGGTCAGCGGACGCTCGGCGGTGCGCTTGACGTGCAGGTCGAAGTCGCGGTCGGCGTAGTCGTTGATCGCGCAGCCTGCCGAGCGCATCAGCGCGGTGCCGGCCACGAAGATGGCGACGATCGCCGGGTCGGGCTTGCCGCCGGACGCCATCCAGAGCGCCCACAAGGTCGGCCACAAGAGGAGGAGGATGCCGATCGGCTTGTCGGCCCGGACGAGGCGGAGATAGAGCGCCAGTTTGCTCATGGGATTACGGGAAACTGTTGTGCTGAAGGCAGGATTCTACGTCATCCGGACCGCTTCCCGCTCGCGGGCGCGGCCGAGCGCCGCACCGATCGCGTCGCGGCTGAGGGCGACGCGGGCCGCATCCTGCTGCAGCAGGCGCAAGCGGCGCTGCAGCGGTGCCCAGCCCGGCCACTGCGCGATCCATACCGATTGCGCCGGCGGCGCGGCAGCCTGTTCCGGCGGCGCGGCCCCCAGGCTGTCGCGCACCTGGACGAATGTGCTGTTGAGCGCGGCATCGACCTCGTCGCGCGGCATGTTTTCCGCATGACGCTGCAGCAGCAGGCGCAAGGCGGCCATGTGGGCCACCAGCAGGTAGTTCTGCACCATGAAGCGGTTCAGCTCGGCCGGCGCGCGCTGCTTGTCGGCGGGCTCGTCCAGCATGCGGCCCAGCGCCGCGCTGAGCGAGGCAAGGTTGTCCATGAAGCGCTTGCGGCTGATGCGGTAGTGGAAATCGTCGCCGCTGCGCTTGAGCAGCAGCTCGGCCGCGCCATCGATGTATTTGCGGTTGGCGTCGAGCACGGCGTCCACCAGCCTGGGCAGGTTCTGGTATTCCCAGTTCGGCAGCACGTAGCTGAAGAAGGTGGCGATCAGGGTGCCGACCAGCGTGTCCAGCAGGCGCGCGCCGATCACGCCGGTGCTGTGCGGCACCGTCAGGCCGATCAGCAGCAGCGCCTGCATGCTGGCGGCGATGGCCGTGTAGCGATACTTGATGTTCAGGAAGGTCGGGCCGGCCGCCGTCGCCACGAACAGGAAGCCGAACAGTACCGCCGGCGCGTGCACGAGATGCAGGATCACGGCCGTCAGCAGGCAGCCGATGGCGGTGCCGACCAGGCGGTCGGCGCGGCGCTGGCGGGTCATGCTGAAGGTCGGCTTGAGGACGACGGCGATGGTCAGCGCGGTCCAGTAGCCATGGGACTGGTAGGGCAGCCAGCCGGTGACGAGGAACGCAGCCGAGATCGCCATCGCCACCCGCAGCGCATAACGGAAGGTGGGCGAGCTCCAGCGCAGGTTCGACAGCAGCATGCCGATGCTGTAGCGCTGCTGGGTGAGGAAGGGCGTCGGGTCGGCGCTGGCGGCCAGCGGCAGTGCGCCGTGTGGCGCCTGGCTGGCGCCGTGCATGCGCCCGATGGCCTGGATCACGTCGCGGATGCGGTTGGACGCGCCGCGCAGCACCGCCTGCGCTTCGGCCGCCTCGCCTTCGCCGGGCGGCAAGGCGTCCAGCATCTTTTGCAGTTCGCGCAGCTCCTCGGTGTAGTCGATTTCCTGATAGGAAGGCCGGTCGCGCGTGGTGGCGTAGGCCACCGATTCGATGTCCAGCGCCGCCTTGCTGACGAGGTCGTCCAGCAGCGGCAGGACGGGACCGTCGGCAAAATGCTGGCGCAGCAGCGCGTAGTCGGTGTGGGTCGACAGCACCAGCTCGTACAGGTCGAGCATGGCGTAGTGCACCTGCACCAGGATGGTTTCGTTGGCGGTCGGCTTGCCGCGCAAGACCAGGTCGCGCGATGCCTGCTGCCGCTCGGCCAGCACGCTTTGCTGGCGCACCAGTTTTTCCATCTGGGCCGGCAGGGCATTGGCCATGTCGTAGCAGCCGGCCTTGATGCTGGTATAGCTCGCCAGCTCGTACAAGGCCTCGGCCAGCACCTGTTGCTTGAGGCGGCGCTGCAGGATCCACACGACAATCATCGCGTACGTCATGTAGCCGGCGCCGCCGGCGAAGAACAGGGCGCCGTGGCGCAGTGCCTGCAGCGGCGTGGCCGCCGCTTCGCTCGACAGCATCATCACGAACAGGGCCACGAACTGCAGCGGCATCGCCTTGCGGCCATAGACCACCATCATGCTCGCGAGGAAAGTGACCAGCACGATGACCGTGCGCAGCAGCCATGGCACGGGCGAGCACAGGCTCACCAGCAAGGCCACCAGCGAGCAGGCCAGCACCCCGGCCAGCATCTCGTTGAACTTGTGCCGCAGCGGACTGGGCAGGTCCATCAGGCTGGTGCACAGCGCGCCGATCGATACCGCCATCGCGGCCGGCAGGTCGGCGATGGCGTAGGTGAGGCAGGTGAGGCCGACGATGCCCGTGGCGATGCGCAGGCCGGTGTAGAAGTAGTGACTGAACAGGAAGGTGCGCGGGGCGAGGGCGTAGTGCATCGGTTCCAATCGATCGCTTGCCGGGCGCAAGCGCGGTCGAGAATGATGAGCTGATTATACGCCGGCGGGACCGGGCCGGGACTGGCGCTTGCGCGCGAAGAGAGAACGTCGTTCCCGCGCAGGCGGGAACCCCATTTTGCTTGCGCTGCGGTGCGAGCGGGCTTTGCGGCTTGCCCAGAAATGGGATTCCCGCCTCCGCGGGAATGACGAGCTTGCTTTAACGCTAAACGCAGGCGGCGCGAGTGATCACGGGTTGACCAACAGCTCGCCCTGCGCCGCCAGCGCCGCCTCCGCCCCCTCGGGCGACAGCGGCTTGTAATAGAAATAGCCCTGCACGAAGTCGCTGCCCATATCGCGCAGCAACTGCAGCTCGGCGTCGGTCTCGACGCCTTCCGCCACCACGTCCAGTTCCAGCGCCCGCGCCAGCATCAGCACCACCTCGACGATCTGGCGTTTGTCGTCGAAACGATCGAGCTGGCTGACGAAGGAGCGGTCGATCTTCAGCGTGTCGATCGGCAGGCGGCGCAGGTAGCTCAGCGACGAGTACCCGGTGCCGAAGTCGTCCAGGCTGACGCGCACGCCCAGCGCCTTCAGCTGGGCGAACACGGCCAGCGCATGCTCGGCATCGGCCATCACGGCGCTCTCGGTCAGCTCGAGCTTGAGGCTGGTCGCGGCGACGCCGGTCGCGGCCAGCACGCGCCGCACCACCTGCAACAGCTCGCCGCCGGCGAACTGCACCGCGGACACATTCACGCTCATGTCGAGGCGCTCGTCGTAAGCCTGCTGCCACACGCGCAACTGACGGCAGGCCTGTTCCAGCACCCAGGCCCCGATCGGCTCGATCAGGCCGATTTCCTCGGCGACCGGGATGAATTCATCGGGCGGCACCAGGCCATGCAGCGGATGGCGCCAGCGCAGCAGGGCCTCGAAGCCGCTGACCCGGCCGGTGCGCGGCGACACGATCGGCTGGTATTGCAAGAACAATTGATCTTGCGGCAGGGCGTCGCGCAGGTCCGCCTCCAGCTGCAGGCGGCGCACGGCGGCCAGCTGCATGGTCTGGTCGAACATCACCCAGCGCGCGCGGCCGGTCTTCTTGGCGTGGTACATCGCGATGTCGGCGTCGCGCAGGATGTCCTCGACGTCGGCGTAACCGCTGGCGCTGAGCGCGATGCCGACGCTGGCGGTGACGAACACGCGGTGCTCGGCCACGTCGAAGGGTTCGGCCAGCACGCCCATGATGCGTTCGGCGACCACGATCGCGCGCTCGGCGCTGCCGATGCGATCGAGCAGGATCACGAATTCGTCGCCGCCGAGGCGGGCCACCAGGTGGCCGTCGGCGAGGGCGGCGTCGCGCGCCACCACGTCGGTCTGGCGCAGGCAGGACGACAGGCGCGCCGCGGTGTCGATGATGAGCTGGTCGCCGCACTGGTGGCCAAGGCCGTCGTTGATCGACTTGAAGCGGTCGAGGTCGACGAACAGCACGGCGAAGTGGCTGTCCGGCGCGCGCCTGGCCCGCAGCAGCAGGTGCTGCAGGCGGTCGAGGAACAGCTTGCGGTTGCCGAGCTGGGTCAGCGGATCGTGCAGGGCGTCGTGCACCAGCTTGTCCTGGGCGCGGCGGCGTTCGATCACGCGGCCCAGCTGGGTGCCGATCTGGGCCATCAGGCGCAGCATCGATTCGCCCGGCGCCTGGCGCTCGACGCTGAAGAACTCGAGCACGGCCACCACTTCGGCGCCGATCATCACGGGGAAGGCGAACAGCGAGGCGAAGCCGGCGCGCTTGATTTCATCCAGCCGCGGGAACTCGTCCGTGCTGGCGCTGTCTACAGCTACCCAGACCGGCGCGGCGCTGGCGACCACGCGGCCCGGCAAGCCGGCGCCGAGGGCAAATTCGCTCGCCTCGGTCAGGGCGCGCAGGTTCTGCAGCGGGCCCGCATTCTCGCGCGTCGCGCCGTCGTACCAGATGCTGGTGGAATCGAAATGTCTTTCGCCATGGCGCTCTGCGATCAGCCACAGGTGGCCGAGCGGCCAGGTCGCGTAGCGGCACACGGCGTCCAGCGCGCGCTGCATGGCGTCGTTGACGCCGTCGGCCTCGTTGGCGGCGACGGCAATGCTTTCGAGCAGGCTGATTTCCTGCTGGCGCTGGAACAGGTCGCGCAGGCCGCGCTCGGCGATGGCTTCGGCCTCATGGCGCGCGGCCACCTCGCGCTTCAGCCGGCGCGCGAGCCGGGCGAGCTCGGCGTCGGGCGATGGGACTGCCGGAATCATTTTTCCTGCGCGTGAACGTGGAACACGCAGCGCTTGGCGCCGTGGTGCATGCACTGGGCCTGGCCGATGTCGAGCTGCTGGCCGTAATAATCGGCGGCGCCGTGCATGAAGCCTTCGGCCAGCGCGCACAGGCGGCGCGGCGAGTTGTAGCCGATGACCAGCGCGTCCGGTACGCTGGTATCGAAGTCGAACACCGGCGTCTGCGCGCCCGGATACAGCTTGCGCACCTCCGGGTGGATGATGTTGTTCAGCGTAAGCAGGTAGCTGCGCACATTGTCGTGGCTGGCGAAAAAGGCGGGGAAGCGCTTGGCCAGCAGCGGCATCGCCTGGCGACCGAACCAGCGCAGCACGTCCTGCTCGGGCAGGGACAAGGTGTCGGACGCGACTTTTACCAGCGCGAAGATTTCCTCGTCACTATAGCTGCCCAGCGAGGTGTAGGCGCCATCGAGATTGGCTGCGTCGAGCAACTGATCCCATACCGCGTCGCCATAGGTGGTGGAGACGACTTCTTCCAGCAGATTGAATACGATGCCCTTCATGGCGCCCTCAAAAAATCGGTTTTGCTTCCGAGGGCCCGCTCACGACAGATCAGCCACCTCTTCCCAGCGCAAATATTGCTACACAAAAATAACTGTAGCAGAAATTCAATATTCATGCGGCAGGAAACAGCGTTCCGGCTGAGCTGACGGGCGAAAAACCGTATAAACACATTCTGAAAAATGCAATCTTGACCGCCATGCAATAGATTTCGGGACGTGGAAATGCCCTCCCGCTTCCACTATCCTGCAACAAGGGGGCAATATGCCAAAACATGTCTACATGGTGCTGTACGCCGTCGTCATGGCCGCCCTGATCGTGGGCGTGGACCTGCTGTTCTTCAGGAACCGGTTCTTGCCGCGGCTGCTGGTCAATATAGGCATCGTGCTGGTATTCGGCGCCTTCTACCTGCGATTCCTGAAGAATGTCGGTTGAACCGATCTTGACAGGACAGGATTGAACCTTCTTCCTGCCGCACGGCATTCACCGGTGAGAGGAAGGCTGGAAGGTAGCGAGAGGAGGCGAGCGGCGTGGAAAGCCAGGCCCAGGCCAGGGAGTCGCGGGCGCGCCGTTGGGATGCCGATCCCGACGGCGACACCCGGTTGATCGCGCAGATCGCGGGTGGGGACAGGCGTGCTTTCGAAACCTTGTACCGCGCCTATCTGCCGCGCCTGACGCGCTTCCTGCACCGCATGACCCGCAATGTCTCGCTGATCGAGGAGGTAATCGACGACACCATGCTCGTGGTGTGGCAGAAAGCGTCGACCTTCGATTTCAGCTGCAAGCTGTCGACCTGGATATTCGCGATCGCCTACCGCAAATCATGCAAGATTTTGCATAATCTGGACGAGCCGGTCGACGCCGACGTGGAGCTGGTCGAGGGCGAAGCGGCGTGGCGGCCCGAGTGGCGCTGCGAGCAGGCGCGGCTGGCGCAGGCCCTCGATGCCGCGCTGGACGAGCTGCCGCTGGCGCAGCGGGCCGCTTTCCAGCTGACCTTTTATCACGACATGGGATGCGCCGAGATCGCCGCGATCCTCGAGTGCCCGGTCAACACGGTGAAGACGCGCCTGTTCCATGCGCGCCGGCGCCTGATGCTGCTGCTCGAAGACCAGCTGGAGGGAAGATCATGAATCCGCATGCCGATACCGCCCGCGCCGCGGCCCACCGTGCCGCGCGCGAATCCTTGCCCTGGCTGTTGAACGGCAGTCTCGGCGGAGAAGAACGGGAGGCGGTCCAGTTGCACCTGCAGTCCTGCGCCGCCTGCCGCGACGAACTGGCGCAGTTGCAGGCACTGAAGCTGGCCGCGCACGACGGCGCGGTCCCCGTCATCGACCCGGAGCGGGCGCTGGCGCGCATCCTGCCACGGCTCGACGCGCGGCCTGTCCCAAAGCCGCAGCCACCCGGGCTGCTGCGGCGATGGCGCGCCCGGCTGGCGGCGAACGAACGCGCGTGGCTGCGTGGCGCCATGGTGGCGCAGGCCGCCGTGATCGCCGGCCTGCTGCTGGCACTGGCCCGGCCGGGCGCTGTCGACACCGCCCCCTACCGCGTGCTCGGCGCCCACGCCCAGGAACACGTCGCACTGGTCGTTGTGTTCAAGCCGCAAACCACTGAAGCCGAATTGCGCCGCATCGCGCGCGCCAGCGGGGTACGCATCGTCGACGGCCCCACCGTCACCGACGCCTACCTCGTGAGCGCGCACGGCAGCGCCGCCGCGGCGCTGGCCCGGCTGCGCGCGGAACCGTCCGTGGCGCTGGCAGAACCGCTCGCTCCGGAGGGACGGCCTTGAAACGCCTTGCCGCCATCGCGCTGGCCTTGTGCGCCGCCCTGAACGCGGGCGCGGCGCCGTTGGCCGCCGCACCCGATGCGCCGCCGGTGAACGAGGACGTGGCGGCGCAGCGCGTGCTCGTGATGCTGCGCCTGCCGCCGCCACACTTCCGCCCGGACAGCGCCTATGCCGGCGGCTATGCCGGCGACCCGTCGCGCGCCGCGCTCCAGCGCCAGGCCCGCGAACTGGCCGCCGCCTATCAATTGAAGCTGGTCGAGGACTGGCCGATGCCGGCGATCGGCATCGACTGCTTCGTGATGGAAACGGTAGGGAAGGGGCCGCTCAAGCCGGTGCTCGAGGCGCTAGCGCGCGATCCGCGCGTGGCCTGGGCCCAGGCACTGAATCAGTATCACGCCCTCGATGGCGATCCCTTGCTGCCGGTACAGCCGGCGACGCGCTTCTGGCACCTGCCCGAATTGCTGCGCGCCAGTACCGGGCGCGACGTCAAGGTCGCCGTGATCGACAGCGGGATCGACGACCGGCATCCCGACCTGGCCGGACAGCTGGTGCGGCACGAGAATTTTGTCGACAGCGGTGACGATGCCGCCGAGGCGCACGGCACCGCCGTCGCCGGCATCATCGCGGCAAAGGCGGGCAATGGCGTGGGCATCGCCGGCATCGCGCCCGACGCCCGGCTGCTGGGTTTGCGCGCGTGCTGGGAGATGAACGGCGCGCCGGCGCGCTGCAACAGCTTCACGCTGGGCAAGGCGCTGCACTTCGCCCTGGTGCATGACGCCCGCATCATCAACCTGAGCCTGTCCGGACCGACCGACCGCCTGCTGCAAACCCTGCTCGACGCCGCGGCCGCGCGCGGCATCGCCGTGGTCGGCGCTTTCGATCGGCAGCAGGCCGACGGCGGCTTTCCGGCGTCCTACCCCAGCGTGATCGCGGTGGCCGCCGAGGACGACCCGCGCGCGCTGCCGGCGCATGCCCTGCGTGCGCCCGGCACCGACATCCCGACCTGCCTGCCCGGCGCGCGCTGGGGCATGGTGTCCGGCGCCTCGTATGCGGCGGCCCATGTGAGCGGGCTGTCGGCCCTGCTGCTGGCGCTGCGGCCCTCCACCACGCCGGCAGTGCTGCGGCGTGAACTGGGTGCGCACGCCGTCCCAACCGTGCGCGCGTCCCTGCCCAGCCGTGCTGGTAGCATAGACGCATGCGCTGCCGTCGGGCGCGCCGCCGGAGCCTGCGTCTGCCAATGTCCAACGACTACCGCCGCGACGTCACAACCTTCTCCATAGCCAACGCTGTCCTGCTGGCCGGCGCCGTGCTGGGCCTGCCGACCCCGGCGTTCGCCCAGACCAGCGCCAGTGCCACCATCGCTTCCGCCTACGATGCGCGCGGCGTCGTCCTGTCCAGCCGGCCCGTGGTGCAGCTGCGTGTGGAACACAATGCCGACAATGGCTGGTATGCCGGCGGCTTCGCTTCGCCCGTGGTGCTGGGTGGCAGCGCGGCGCAGGCGCAGCTGATCGTCTACGGCGGCCGTGCGCAACAGCTGGCCTCCGGCCTGTCGTGGGACGCCGGCCTCAGCCGCACGAGCTTCCTGCGCGATACGGGCTACAGCTATTCCGAGCTGTACGCTGGCCTGGCGTTGGACCACGCCAGCGCCCACTTGTTCCTGTCGCCCGATTATTTCGGCGGCGGGCGCAGCGCCTACCTCGACCTGAACGCCTTCCATCCCATCGACGACCGGCTCAGCCTGCTTGTGCATGCCGGTTTGCGCCACGCCGTCGCCCGCTACCGCTACGCGGCGCGCGACCATGTCGACCTGCGCGTCGGCCTCGCCATCGACCTGGGCCGCTGGAGCGCCCAGGCC
>JAEWEK010000405.1 GCA_023389425.1 Pseudomonadota bacterium
GCCAGGTACAGCGCCACCAGCGGCAGGTCGTAGGGATTGGTCGCCATCACCTCGCGCAGCAGCTCGAGCGAGTCGTGGACGCCCCGATGCTGGGCCACCTGGATCGCCAGCTCGCCCAGCCAGCGCTGGCGGCGTTCGGCCAGCACCCGCTGGGTGGTCTCGATGGTATTGACCAGCACTCCCTCGATCCGGCCGCCGGCGCCGTACACCGCGCTGTAGGAGAGCGTGAAATAGCATTCCTCGGCGAAGCCGGCGCGCTGCAGCACCAGCAGCAGGTCGTCGCGGCGGCAGGCGCGCCCCGTCTCCAGCACGCTGGCCAGCAGCGGCGCCAGGCTGTCCCAGGCTTCCGGCCAGACTTCGCGCACCGGCCGCCCGAGCGCCCACGGGTGCTTGTCGCCGAAAATTCGCGCGCACTCGTCGTTGTACACGTACACCAGCTCGGGGCCGACCAGTACCGCCATCTGGAACTGAGAATTCAGGCATAGCGCGGCCGCCGAGCGGACCGCGTCCGGCCAGGCGTCAAGCGGACCGGCCGCGGTCCGGCTCCAGTCCTTCTCGTTGACCGCGCGTACCATCGCCCCGGCGCCCGGAAAGGCGCCCGGTGGGGGATGGTCGGCGTGGTCGTCGCTCATTACAGCGTATTTATGATGTTGACATTGATTACAGTCATCTTATTTCACAATCTACAGTGCCCCGGAGAAACATGCAACGCATGGTGCATAAATACAGCACCATCGGATAACGAAAATGTAATCTTTCTCTCCTCTTTCCGTCAGGTATCGAACGGCACAATGGCGGGACGTAAATCATGGTCCCCACATGCACGCTTTCCCTCCCCTGTTCCTCCTCCCGCTGGCCGCCGCCCTGCTGGCCGGCTGCGCCAAGGCGCCCGCTCCCGAAGACAAGAAGCCGCCACTGGTCAGCGTCACCCGCACCCGCGCGCTCGACATCCCGATCGAGCTGGCCGCCCAGGGCCATGTCGTCCCGCTCAACCTCGTCGAAGTGCGGCCGCAGCTGAACGGCACCATCCTGGGCGTGCATTTCCACGAAGGCGACGACGTCCAGCCCGGCCAGCTGCTGTTCACGCTGGACGACAGCGACGCCCGCGCCCAGCTGGGCAAGGCCCAGGCCCAGGCCGCGATGATCGCCGCCCAGCTGGCCGACGCGCGCCGCGACTACCAGCGCGCGCAAGCCCTGGTGGCGTCCAGATTCATCGCCGCCAGCAGCGTCGATACCGCGGCCAGCAAGGTCGATGCGCTGGTGGCGCAGGCCAATTCCGCCACGGCCGAGATTAGCGCCGCCCGCGCCACGCTGGCCCATACCCGCATCCATTCGCCGATCGCGGGAAAGGCGGGCGCGGTCAGCGTCCATCCGGGCAGCCTGGCCCAGGCCGGCGCCACGGCGCCGCTGGTGACGGTGGCGCAGTTCGCGCCGGTAGGCGTCGAATTCACCCTGCCGGAGCAGGACATGCGGCCGCTGCTGGCCGCGCGCGCCGCCGGCAAGGTCCAGGTGAGCATCGACGGCGCCGATGCCGACGGCGAACTCACCTTCGTGAACAACACGATCAACCCGGACAGCGCCTCGATCGACCTGAAGGCCAGCTTCCCCAACCCGCGCCACACGCTGTGGCCGGGCGGCTTCGTGCGGGTCGTGGTGCACGCCGGGGTCGACCACGGCGCCGTGGTGCTGCCGCCGCAGGCCGTGCAGGAAGGTCCGGCCGGCCGCTTCGTCTTCCTCGCCACGGCTGACGGCAAGGTCGCCACCCGCCCGGTGCGGCTGCTGCGCATCCAGGATGGCATGGCCGTCATCGGCGGCCTGCAGGCCGGCCTGCCGGTGGTGCTCGAGGGCGGCCAGAACCTGCGCAGCGGCGCCCGGGTGCGCGTGGCCGCCGCCGATCCGTCCGCGGTCGCGATGGCGGGCCGATGAAACTCGCCGACCTGTGCCTGCGGCGGCCGATCGCCACGCTGCTCCTGTGGCTGAGCGTGGTGGTGGCCGGCTTCGCCTGCTGGCTGAAGCTGCCCGTGGCCGCCCTTCCCACCTACGACACGCCGACAATCCAGGTCGGCGCCCGCCTGCCCGGCGCCAGCCCGGAGACCATGGCCACCTCGGTCGCGACGCCGCTGGAAAAGCAGTTCTCCGCGATCCCGGGCCTGATCAACACGACGTCGACCAGCATCCAGGGCGAGACCCAGGTCACGCTGGAGTTCGAGGCCAGCCGCAATATCGATGCCGCCGCGGCCGACGTGCAGGCCGCGCTGTTCCGCGCCTCGCGCTCGCTGCCGGCCGAGATGAGCACGCCGCCATCCTACCGCAAGGTCAACCCGGCCGACGCGCCGATCCTGCTGATCGGCCTGTCCTCGCCGTCGATGCGGCTGTCTGACCTGAACGCCTTCTCGGATAACGTGCTGGTGCCGGCCCTGTCCACCATCGGCGGCGTGGCCCAGGTCAATGTATCCGGCCAGAGCCGCTACGCGGTGCGGGTCGAGATCGACCCGGACAAGCTGGCCGCGCTCGGCCTCGGCCTGCCCGAGGTCGCGGCGGCGCTGAAGGCCGCCAATTCGAACGCGCCGCTGGGCCAGCTGGACACCCGGCGCCAGATGATGAGCATCCAGATGACGGCCGGCCTGATGAAAGCGGCCGACTTCGCCCGCATCGTGGTCGCCAACGTCAACGGCCGCGCGGTGCGCCTGGACGAGGTGGCGAAGGTGATCGACAGCGTCGAGAACAGCCAGAACACCAGCGGCATCAACGGCGAAAGCTCGATCCTTCTGCAGGTGCAGCGCCAGCCCGGCGCCAACACGGTGGCCACCATCGACGCCATCCGCGCCGCGCTGCCGCGCCTGTCCGGCCAGTTGCCGGCATCGGTCAAGGTGACGGTCCTGAACGACCGTTCGATCTCGATCCGCGATGCGGTCCACGACGTCAATCTGACCATGCTGCTGACCGTCGGCCTGGTGGTGCTGGTGATCCTGCTGTTCCTGCGCCGCCTGGCCGCGACGCTGATCCCCTCGATCACCCTGCCCGTCTCCCTGCTCGGCACCTTCGGGCTGATGCTGGCCTTCGGCGCGAGCCTCGACAACATCTCGCTGATGGGCCTGACGATCGCGGTCGGCCTGGTGGTCGACGACGCCATCGTGGTGCTGGAAAATATCATGCGCCACATCGAAGAAGGCATGGCGCCGCGCCAGGCCGCGCTGCGCGGCGCATCGGAAGTGGCGTTTACCGTGATATCGATCTCGGTGTCGCTGGTGGCAGTCTTCATTCCCGTGCTGTTCATGCCGGGGACGATCGGCCTGCTGTTCCATGAATTCGCGCTGGTGGTGACGCTGGCGATCCTGGTGTCGGCCGCGGCCTCGCTGACCCTGGTGCCGCTGCTGGTCGCGCTGGTGGTCAAGCCGGAAGCGGCGCACCGCGCGCCGCCGGCCTGGAGCCGCGCCTTCGAACGCGGCTTCGATCGCCTGCTGGGCGCCTACGGCCGCGCGCTCGACTGGGCACTGGCGCACAGCCGCAGCGTGATGATCGCCGCGCTGTCGACCTTCGCGCTGACGGCCTGGCTGTACGCCGCCTCGCCCAAGAGCTTCTTCCCGCAGGAAGACACCGGCCAGGTCAACGCCACCATCGACACTCCGCAGGACATGTCCTACGAAGGCCGCCTGGCCGTGCTCAGGAAGATCGAAGCGGTCCTGATGAAGGACCCGAACGTGGCCGACCTCGCCTCCAAGGTCGACCACGACACCACGGCGCTCTACCTCACTTTGGCGCCGCGCGGCCAGCGCCCGGCGATGCCGATAGTCCTCGGGGCGCTGCGTGCCGAAACCGCCTTCCTGCCCAGCGTGAAGGTGTTCTTCAGTCCCGTGCAGAACCTGAAGCTGGGCGGGCGCAGCGCGAAGAGCACCTTCCAGTACACGCTGCAGGCGGTGACGCCCGGCTCGGTCGAGGACTGGGCCGCGAAGCTGGCCGAGCAACTTGGAAAGTCGCCGGTCTTCGTCGGTCTCGCCACCGACAGCGAACGCAATGGACTGGAAGCGCGCGTCGAGGTCGACCGCGACAAGGCAGCGCAACTGGGCGTCAATATGGACACCCTGCGCACCACGCTGTCGGAAGCCTTCGGCACGCGCCAGGTATCGACCATCTACGCGCCGGAAGACAGCTACCAGGTCATCATGGAACTGTCGGACGGCTTCCGCCGCGACGAATCGAGCCTGTCCAGGGTCCATGTGCGCGGCAGCGGCGGCACGCTGGTGCCGCTCAGCGCCTTCGCCCGCATCGGCCGCGGGCCGGCCACGCTGGCGGTCAACCACCAGGGCCAGCTGCCGGCGGTGACCGTCTCCTTCGACCTCGCCAACGGCAAGTCGCTGTCGGACGCCGCGGCGGCCATCGAGGCGGCCAGGATCGCGATCGGCATGCCGCCGACCATCCTTGGCTCCTTCGCCGGCGAAGCCTCGCTGTTCCAGCAGTCCCAAACCAGCCAGCTGTGGCTGATCGCCATCGCGGTCGCCGTCATCTACGTCATCCTCGGGATGCTGTACGAAAGCCTGATCCATCCGGTGACTATCCTGCTCGGCATCCCGTCGGCGGCCGTGGGCGCGCTGCTGGCGCTGCGGCTGACGGGCCTCGATCTGAGCTTCGTGGCGATGGTCGGCATCCTGCTGCTGGTGGGCGTGGTGAAAAAGAACGCGATCATGATCATCGACTTCGCCCTCGACGCTCAGCGCAGCCGCGGCATGGCGCCGGCGGCCGCGGTGCGCGAAGCCTGCATCCTGCGCTTCCGTCCCATCATGATGACCACCTTGTGCGCTATCATGGGCGCGCTGCCGATCGCGCTGGGCCTGGGCGCGGGCGCGGAACTGCGCCAGCCGCTCGGCGTGGCGATCGTCGGCGGCCTGCTGCTGTCGCAGCTCATCACGCTGTTCATCACGCCGGTGCTGTACCTGGTGTTCGACCGGCTGGGCGCGCGGCAAGCGGCGCCGCTGGCGGCGCTGCGGGCGGCCGCCTGACCATTTTTCGGACCATACGCCTTGACCAAAATCCTGCTGGTCGAAGACCAACCCACCGCCGCCGCCTACCTGTCGCAGGGCCTGCGCGAGGCCGGCATGACGGTCGACGTCGCCACCAATGGCCCGGACGGCCTGCATCGCCTGCTCACCGAGCAGTACTCGCTCGCGATACTGGACGTGATGCTGCCGGGCCTGGACGGCTGGACCATCCTCGAGACCGCGCGCCGCGCCGAATCGCGCACGCCGGTGCTGTTCCTGACCGCGCGCGACGACGTCGAAGACCGCGTGCGCGGTCTCGAACTGGGCGCCGAGGACTACCTCGTCAAGCCTTTCGCATTCAGCGAGCTGCTGGCGCGGGTGCGCGTCATCCTGCGCCGCGGCGATGCCGGCGCCAACTCCAAGGAACCCACCCGTTACGAACTGGCCGACCTCGCGCTCGACCTGCTCAAGCACCGGGCCACCCGCGGCGCCGACCGGCTCGACCTGACGCCGAAGGAATTCGCGCTGCTGGCACTGCTGCTCAAGCGCACCGGCGAGGTGCAGCCGCGCGCGGTGATCGCCGACCAGGTATGGGACATGAACTTCGACTCCGACACCAATGTCGTCGAAGTGGCAATCCGGCGCCTGCGCGCCAAGCTGGACGATCCTTACCCGGTGAAGCTGCTGCATACGGTGCGCGGAGTGGGCTATGTCCTCGAAATCCGCGATTGAGTTCGACCTGCGGCGCTGGCCGCTGACGGCGCGCCTCGGCGCCTTCTTCGGCGCCGCCATCGCCGCCATCGTGCTCGGCGTGTCGGCGATGATGTACGCGGAACTGGTGCACCAGCTGCACGAGAAGGAAGAACTGGACATCCGCGACAACCTGCGCATCCAGAACGAAGTCTTCCAGCACCTCTCGAAGCAGCAGGAGCCGACCCGGTGGCAGCACGAATGGAGCGAGCAGCAGGAAGAAGGAACGCGCTTCGGCTGGCAGTTGATCGCGCCGGACGGCACGGTACGGCTGGCGTCGGACAACGCGGCCGCCTTCGCCTCCGGCTTCGCCCGCCCCGACCGCAAGGACGACCGCAGCAGCGAGGACGCGGGCGGCAAAACGCGCTACCTGCTGACGGCCAGCGTGCCGGCGCAAGCGGCAGGTCCCGGCATGCGCCTACGCGGCGCGCTCGACGTCAGCCAGGACGAGAAGGTGCTGCGGCGCTACCTGCGCAAGCTGGCGCTCGTGGTGGCCGCCGCGACCTGCGTGGCGGCGGCGCTGGGATGGCTGCTGGTGTGGCGCGGCCTGGCGCCGGTGCGCGCGATCAGCGCCGCCATCGGCCGCATCAATGCGCAGCGCCTGCACGCGCGCATCGCCAACGAAGCCTGGCCGTCCGACCTGCGCCAGCTCGCCCTCACCTTCGACGACATGCTGGCGCGGCTGGAGCGCTCGTTCGAACAGCTGTCGCGCTTCTCGTCCGACCTGGCGCACGAATTCCGCTCGCCGATCAACAACCTGGTGGCGGCGGCCAGCGTCACGCTCGGCCGTGCGCGCGACGTCGCCGAATACCAGAACACCCTGGAGGTGATGGTCGAGGAAGGCAACCGGCTGTCGCGCATGGTGTCGAGCATGCTGTTCCTGGCGCGCGCCGACAATGCGCAGCAGACCGTGAGGCGCGAGCGGCTGGCCGTCAGCGAGGAATTCGCGCGCCTGATCGAGTTCTTCGAGATCATGGCCGAGGAGCAGGGGATCGCCCTGCGCGCCGAAGGGGACTGCGCGCTGATGGCCGATCCGCTGATGCTGCGGCGCGCGCTGTCCAACCTGCTGGCCAATGCGCTGCGCTACACGCCGCGCGGCGGCGAGGTGGTGCTGAAGGCGGCGGCGCAAGGCGGAAGCTGCCTCATTTCGGTCAGCGACAACGGCTGCGGCATCGCGCCCGAGCACCTGCCGCACCTGTTCGACCGCTTCTACCGCGCCGACCCCGCCCGCAGTTCGCCCGACAGCACCGGGCTGGGACTGGCCGTGGTGCGCTCGATCGCCGAACTGCATGGCGGTACGGTCGGCGTGAGCAGCGAACCCGGCCACGGCGCCACCTTCGAGCTGCGCTTCCCGGCGCTGCGCGAAGCCGCTGCCGCCTGAGCATCGACAGCGACGCGAAACTTGTTCATCGCCAGCCCTTGCCTTGCTAGAATCGTCAAGACAAGGAGACTGCATGATCCGCTCGTTCCCGCTTTGTTCCACCCTGCTGGCCGGCACGCTGGCGCTGTGCGCAAACGCGCGACAGGCGCCGGCATCGGACCACCATGACGGCACCGCCCCGCGCACCGTCTCGATCAAGGCCCGCACCAATCCGGGCGACCTTCCCTATGACTGGGTCTTCGCCTCGCAGAAGCTGCTGCAAGGCCTGCTGCCCGGGCAGGGCCGCATGGTCGACTTCTCGCTGCGGATCACCTTCACCGAGCTGAGCCCGTCCGAACAGGATGCCTGGGTGCCGCAAGGCTGGGCAGTGGCGCTGGTCGGACACAGCATCGACCGCAACCTGCCCGTCGCGCGCGGCGGCTACTTCGTCCTGCCCGCACTGCCGTACGGCCAGAGCGGCGCGACCATCATGTTCCGCGAACAGAGCATGCCGGGTTATGTGGGCGCCGCCTGGCGCCTGCGCGTCGGCGAGGACCAGCGCCTGCCCTACGCCGGCTTTGCGCAGGCGATGAGCGAGATCCGCGGCGCGCAGGTCTCGATGCCGATCAGGTGGGATGGCCTCAGGCAGGTGCGCAACGCCCGCAACGATGCGTTGAAGGCCTGCTTCCTCGCGGATGGCGGACGGGTGCTGCTCGACGGCGCCGCGGTGGCCGACGCCAGCGCCGGCAACTGCGCCCTCCTGAAGTTCGATCCGGCGCTGGCCGCAAGCGGCAAGTCCATCGAATTCAAGGGGCCCCTCGATGTCGTGACCATCGTGGACAGCTCGGACTACAAGAGCGAACCGAATCTCCCGCCGCTGCTTGTCACGCCGCGAACGCACGGCGATGCGTCCGATGCGGCCAGCGAGGCAGCCGACACGAACCTGTCGAACCTGTCCTATGGATGGAATTTCAAGCGCCAGTTGCGCATGCAGGATGGGCTGCCCGGTAAATCGCAGCTGCTGGATTTCGTCTGGCGCCTCACGCTGGACGGCATGAGCGAAGCCGACCAGGATGCCTGGGCGCCGCGCGACTGGGTGCTCGCGATCGCGGGCAAGGACTTTGCACGCGCGGTGCCGGTGTCGCGCGGCGGCTACTTCCTACTGCCCGCGATGGCGCCCGGCCGCGACGATGCATCCCTCGTGTTCCGGGACCAGGGCAAGCGCAAGCTGGTCGGCGCGGCCTGGGTCGTGCGGCTGCGGACCGGAGCGCTGCCTTACCTTTACTACGGCGAGATCAAGGAAGCGATGGACGCCGTGCGCAAGATGCAGGATGCGATCCCTGACGCCTACACCGAACTGGCCGCGCTGCGCTCGGCCCATTACGACGGCCTGAAAATCTGCTTCCTCGACGCCGATGGCACGGTGTACGTGAACGACACCATGACCGCCGACGCCACCGTCGGCAACTGCCGGATCCTGAAGTACGACCCTGGCCGCAACGCCAACCAAAAGATCGAGATCGTCGGCAAGGTCGATGCGGTGACGATGGTGGATACCGCGCCATATATAAGGCGCAAAGGTTGACTGGCCCCTGAGCGGGAAGGACGGCATCTGCGGAGCTGCGAACACAAACACGAATGAGAATAATTCCTATTTACTATTCACGGAATATTCATTATCATTCGTCCATCGCAGCCATTCCGCAGGAGCCCCGTTTTGAAGAACCCGCACGTCCGCAGCCCGAAGAGCCTTCGCGGCACAACCCTGAAACGCACCAGCCTCGCGCTCGGCGTGGGTATTTCAAGCGCGGTGTTCGCCCCGGCAGCCGTGCTGGCCCAGGAAGCCCCCAACGGCGCGGCGGCGGAAGACGCCCCGCAGGTGCGTGAGGTCGTCATCTACGGCCAGCGCCAGGAGCCGAATCCCAATGCCGAAGTCGGCGCGCCCTACAAGGCCAAGAAATCGGCCGATTCGCGCCACACCCGCCCTCTCGCCGAAACGCCGCAGACCATCTCGGTGCTGACCCGCGCCGCGCTCGACGATTCCGGCCTCACCGACCTCAAGCAGATCCTCGGCGCCCAGCCCGGCATCACCCTCGGCACCGGCGAAAACGGCAATGCCTTCGGCGACCGCTACATCATCCGCGGCCAGGAAGCGCGCAGCGACGTCTTCGTCGACGGCCTGCGCGACCCCGGCATGAGCACCCGCGAGAGCTTCGCCATCGAGCAGCTCGAAATCTCCAAAGGCCCGAACTCCAGCTTCGCCGGCCGCGGCACCGCCGGCGGCGCGATCAACGCGATCACCAAGCAGGCCACGCTGGACCACGACTTCGAACGCGTGTCCGCCAGCGTCGGCAGCGACAATCACAAGCGCGTCAGCGCCGACATCAACAAAGGGGTCGGCGACAATTTCGCGCTGCGTGCCAACGTCCTGTACGGCGACGAGAACGTGCCCGACCGCGCGCCGGCCGAGCGTTCGCGCAAGGGCGCGGCCCTGTCCGGCCTGTGGGAACGCGACAAGGACCTGTCGGTCACGCTCGACTACTACGGCTTGCGCACCAGGGACACCATGCCCGACCTCGGCTACTACCTGGTCGGCACGGTGCCCAACCGTGTTCCCGCCACCGGCGTGCCGGTGTACGCCCAGAACGGCGACTTCCTGCAGTCGAACGTCGACACCGTCACCGCGCGCATCAACTGGACCCTGGCGCCGGACACCCGCCTGGTGAGCCTGACCCGCTACGGCAAGTCGTCGAACAGCTACGTGACCACCGGCGCGCAAAGCGGCACCCGCTACGACGGCGCCACCGGCGAACCCTACACCACCGCCTACATCGACAGCGGCCACACCGGCTGGCAGGACATCGACTACTTCGCCCACCAGAGCAACCTGCGCATGGACCGCATGCTGATGGGCTTCAAGCACGAGATGATCTTCGGCGCCGAATTCACCAACCACCGCGTCGTCTCCGGCACCTTCGCCCTGACCAACAGCGGCGCGCCGAACTGCAAATCGACCGCGGGCAAAGGCGCCAACAACGCCTTCTGCTTCACCGATTTCGCCGGCAAGCGCGTGAGCGACCTGTCCAACTTCGCCGGCCGCAGCAGCACCCGCCTGGGCTACAACCAGGACTGGCACGTAAAGACGCTCGCGCTGACCGCGATGGACACGGTCGACCTGAGCGAGCGCTGGACCGCCTTCGCCGGCCTGCGCGCCGACCGCTTCGACCTCGACCTCGTCCGCCGCAACAACACCACCGGCGTCGTCACCGGCACCTACGGTTACCTCGACACGCTGGTCAACGGCCACGCCGGCCTGACCTACAAGATCACGCCCAAGCTGATCGTCTACGCCAGCGCGGCGACGGCGCAGGACATCAACGGCGGCGAGGCCGATTCCGGCACCAGCAGCGGCTACGGCGGCGCGGTCCTGTACAACAACCAGATCGCCGGCGCCAAGCCCGAGACCTCGACCAACCTCGAACTGGGCAGCAAGTGGAACCTGATGAACGACAAGCTGCTGGCCACCGCCGCGCTGTTCCAGACCACGAAGAAGGACGTCATGGAAGGCGCCGACTACGACACCGTCGGCACCTTCAACACCGGCAAGAACCGCGTGCGCGGCGTCGAATTCGGCATGAGCGGCAACCTGACCGAAGACCTGTCGATCCAGTCCGGCATCGCCTTCCTCGATTCGAAGGTGCTCGGTTCGGCCACGCCGTCGAACATCGGCAAGCCGCTCAGCAATTTCGCCAGGCGCTCCGCTTCGGTGCAGGGCAAGTACCAGCTGACCGGCGCCATTTCCTTCGGCGCCACCGCGCGCTACGAGAGCGGACGTTGCGGCGGCCAGCCGGATACGGCAGCCGTCATCGCCAATGGCGCCTGCGCGCAGCCGGTGCCGTCCTTCGTGGTGTACGATGCCTTCGCAGCCTACCGGTTCTCGCGCCGCTTCGACGTGCGCGTCAACCTGCTCAACGTGACCAACAAGGACTACTTCACCGCCGTCTACCGCTCGGGCGCCTTCCTGTACAAGGGAGATGCGCGCGCGGTCCGGGTGGCGCTGAACTACGAACTCTGATCGATGACCGAACCGACCGCAGCCCCGCTTGCCCCGCTCGCGAGCATTCCGCGCGAGATCGGCTGCGCCCAGGACTACGAGGTGCTGGCGCGGCGCTTCCTGCCGGCGGCCACCTACGAATACATCGCGGGCGGCAGCGCGCAGGACCGGACGGTTGCGGCAAACGTCGCGGCCTTCGACCATTGGTCGGTGTACCAGCGCCTGCTGCGCGATGTGAGCGGCGGCCACACCCGCGTATCGATCAGGGGCGACAGCTTCGAGTTCCCCGTCATGCTGGCGCCGGTCGCGCACCACAGGCTGGCGCATCGTGGCGCGGAAGTCGAAACCGCCCGCGCCGCCGACGCTGTCGGGGCATGCATGATCGCCAGCACACTGTCGTCGTGCACGCTCGAAGAGATCGCCCACTGCGCCGGCCCGCAACGCTGGTTCCAGCTCTACTTCCAGCCCGATCCGCAAGCGACCCTGGGCCTGCTGCGGCGCGCCGAAGCGGCCGGCTACGGTGCGATCGTCGTGACGCTCGACGCCTCGATCCAGGTCGCCAGCCTGCGCGCGCTTCGCGCCGGCTTCCAGCTTCCGGCCGACTGCGTCGCGGCCAATATGCGGGACCGCCAGCCGCCATCCGGCAACGTCTTCCAGATGGCATCCGCGTCCTCGTGGGCCGACCTTGAATGGCTGATCGCGCAGACCCGACTGCCGGTGTGGGTGAAAGGCGTGCAGCATCCGGACGATGCGCGCGCACTGGTCAAGGCCGGCGCCGCGGGACTGGTCGTCTCCAACCACGGCGGCCGCGGCCTCGATGGCGCGCCTGCCAGCCTGGCGCTGCTGCCGGCGATGCGCGCAGCCGTCGGCGCACAGTTCCCGCTGCTGTTCGACGGCGGCATTCGCAGCGGGCAGGATGTATTCAAGGCGCTGGCCCTGGGCGCGAACGCGGCGCTGGTCGGACGCCTGCAGCTCTACGCGCTGGCCGTCGCCGGCGCGCTCGGCGTGGCGCACATGCTCAAGCTGCTGCGCGAGGAACTGGAAGTGTGCATGGCCCTTGCCGGCTGCGCGACGCCGGCGGATATCGACTGCGCTGCACTGATGCGGAGAGACACATGCTGATCACGATTGAAAACGTGCTGGGCAAGGACGAGGTACGCCAGTTCCGCGAACACCTCGACCGCGCCGAATGGCTGGACGGCGTCCAGAGCGCGGGCACGCTGGCCAGGCACGTGAAGGGCAACCTCGAGATCGGCCAGGGAAGCGAGATCGCGCTCAGCCTCGGCGAGCACATCCTGCGCGTGCTCGGGAATCATCCGGCCTTCATTTCCGCCGCCCTGCCCCGCAAGATCTACCCGCCGCGCTTCAACCGCTACGCCGGCGGCGGCAGGTACGGTCTGCACGTGGACAGCGCCATCATGGCCATTCCCGGCACGCGCGAGAGCCTGCGCACCGACCTGTCGGCGACCCTGTTCCTGTCCGAGCCGGACGAATACGATGGCGGCGAACTGGAAATCGAATCCGCCTTCGGCGCGCAGGCGGCCAAGCTGGAGGCGGGCGACCTGCTGCTCTATCCTTCGTCAAGCCTGCACCAGGTGACGCCCGTGACCAGGGGCGCGCGCATCGCGTCCTTCTTCTGGATCGAGAGCATGGTGGCCGATGACGGCGACCGCAGCCTGCTGTTCGATCTCGACCAGGCCATTCAGTCGCTCGGCCCCTCGCTGGACCCGCGGGACCCGCGCCTGCTGCGCCTGACCGGCGTCTATCACAACCTGCTGCGCCGCTGCGCCGGCACCTGAACAACGAACAAAGCGAGGAAACAATGCGCATCCTGAGAAAAGCGATTCCCCTGGCCTTCTGCATGCTGGCCACCAGCGCCTGGGCCCACGGCGACGTGAAGTGCACCAAGCTGCCGAAGGAGCAGTGGAAGCCGCACACCGAACTGGCGGCCAAGCTGACGCAGGAAGGCTGGCAGATCCGCCGCATGGAAGTGACCAGCAGCTGCTACGAGGTCTACGCCAAGGACCCGAAAGGCAAGCGCGTCGAGGCCTTCTTCAACCCGGTGACCTTCGAGCGTGTCGAAGAATAAGCGGGTCTGGAGCCTGCCGCTTCGCTGCCTGCACTGGCTGCTGGTGGCGGGCGTGGCGGCCGCGTGGTTCACGTCGAGCCGGACCGGCATCGCGCACGAAACCATCGGCTACGGCGTCGCCGCCGTGGTCCTGGCGCGCGTCGTACTGGGATTTGGCGGCGGACGCTATGCGCGCTTTGCGCAGTTCGTGCGCGGGCCGCGCCACACCTTGCGCTATGCCGCGGACGTGTTGAAGTCGCGCGCGCCGCGCTACGTCGGCCACAATCCGCTGGGCGGCTGGATGGTGCTGGCACTGATCGCGGTCATCGCCGCCGTCACGCTGAGCGGATGGATCGCGACCACCGACGAATTCTGGGGATACGCCTGGCCGGTGCGCCTGCACGTCGCGCTGGCGTGGACGCTGGTACTGCTGGTTGCCTGCCACGTCGCCGGCGTCGTCCTCACCAGCTGGCAGCACGCGGAAAACCTGGTCGGCGCAATGCTGACCGGGTCGAAGGCCGAAGCACGGCCCGGCGACGTCGACTAAGAAACCGTTGCAGAATGAGCGCAGCTTCGTTGCGGCTCCTGGCCGTGCAGGCGCACTGTCTTCGTCGCCGCGCCTCACTGCGCTCATTCTGACGCGATGTGGCGCGCGATCGAGGCCTTCCCCGGGATGACGATGCTGGTGCTGGCCGCGCTGCTGGCCCGGGGCTAGCGCCTGTCGCATCCACGCAGCATGCATGAGATCCCGGTTGCCAAAGCTGCCGAGCCTGCCTAGTATTGACAGACCATCACTCACAAAAAGGCCAGGCCATGCCTGCGATCGACGGACACCAGCGCCCCGAAGAACCGGACCTTGGCATCTCTCCCCTCCCGATCGCGGCGCTCGGCGCGGCCACGCTGCTGGCCGGCTGCGGCGCCGGCAGCGGGACGGCCGACCAGCCGCAAACCGTGCTGGCCGCCAGCGTGCAGAGCGTCGGCGCCGGCACGGTCAGCGAAACCGAAGCCTCGCGCTTCCTGGCGCAAGCGTCGATGGGCGCCAACCGCGCCCAGATCGCCCGCGTCCGCGCGCTGGGCTACGAAGGCTGGCTCAAGGAACAGTTCGCGCTGCCGCCTTCGCAGACGCGCTGGGATGCGCTGGTCGCCGGCGGCTTCAACGCCGCCACCAACCGCAACAACCAATCCGGCTTCGATGCCTGCGCCTGGCGCAAGCTGATCTCCGCGCCCGACACCCTGCGCCAGCGCGTGACGATGGCGCTGTCCGAAATCCTGGTGGTCGCCATCGACGGCCTGGTCGGCGGCGGCTGGCGCCAGTTCACCGCGGCGGCCTACCTCGACATGCTGGAAGCGAACGCCTTCGGCAATTACCGCAGCCTGCTGCAGGAGGTCTCCACCAGCACGGCGATGGGTGAATACCTGACCTTCCGCGGCAACGTCAAATTCAATGCCAAGACCGGCGCCCTGCCCGACGAGAACTATGCGCGCGAGCTGATGCAGCTGTTTACCATCGGCCTGGTGCAGCTGAACCAGGACGGCACGCCCAAGCTGGCGCACGGCCAGCCGCAGGAAACCTACGGCCTCGACGACATCACCGGCCTGGCCCGCGTCTTCACCGGCTGGGATTACGACATGGCCGGCACCGACACCAATTCGCCGGACTTCAAGCGCCGCCCGATGACGCAGGTGGCCTCGCGCCACGAGACCGGCGCCAAGACCTTCCTCGGCACCACCATCCCGGCGGGCGGCAACGGTGCCGGCGACCTGAAGGCGGCGCTGGACATCCTGTTCGCGCATCCGAACGTCGGTCCCTTCATCGGCCGCCAGCTGATCCAGCGCCTCGTCAGCAGCAATCCCTCGCCGGCCTATGTGGGACGGGTGGCGGCGGCCTTCAACAACGACGGGCACGGCGTGCGCGGCAACCTGCAGGCGGTGCTGAAAGCGATCCTGCTCGACGACGACGCGCGCAGCCCGCAGCTTGCCGCGATGTCGGGCGCGGGAAAGCAGCGCGAACCGATCCTGCGCCTGACGGCGTGGGCGCGCGCCTTCAACGCCAACTCGGCCAGCAATGCCTGGAACATCGGGAACACTTCGGACCCGGCATCGAAGCTGGGCCAGAGCCCGCTGCGTTCGCCCAGCGTCTTCAACTTCTTCCGCCCCGGCTACGTACCGCCCAACAGTACGATCGCCCAGGTCGGACTGGTGGCGCCGGAATTCCAGCTGACGAACGAATCGAGCACCGTCGGCTACATCAACTACATCCAGACCGCGGTCGGCACCGGCCTCGGCGACGTCAAGGCGGACTATGCGAGCCTGCTGCCGCTGGCGGACAACGCCGCCAGCCTGCTCGACGAACTCAATACCGTGCTGGCGGCCGGCCAGCTCAGCGTCGCCACGCTCGCCCTCATCCGTCCCGCCCTCAATGCGATGGCCGCCGGGACGCAGGCCGCGCGCCTGAACCGCATCTACGCCGCGCTGGTGCTGGTGCTGGCCGCGCCCGAATTCATCATCCAGCACTGAAAAGGAAAACGCGATGACCTCGAACGCTTCTCGCCGCGCTTTCCTGCGCCGTGCCGGCGCCCTGTCCCTGGCCGGCAGCGCCGCGCCATGGGCCCTGAACCTCGCCGCGATGGCGGAGGCCTCGGCCGCCAACGCCAGCGACTACAAGGCGCTGGTGTGCGTCTTCCTGTATGGCGGCAACGACTACGCGAACACGCTGGTGCCCTACGACAGCGCCAACTACGCCGCCTACAACCAGCTGCGCCCCACCCTCGCCTACAATCGCAACGCGCTGGCGGGAACGGTGCTGCGGCCGCAGCGCGCGTCGCTGGACCGCAACGGCGCGCCGCACGACTATGCGCTGGCGCCGGAACTGGCCAAGCTGGTGCCGCTGTTCGAGGCCGGCAAGATGGGCGTGCTGCTCAACGTCGGCACCCTGATCCAGCCGACCACCAAGCAGCAATACCAGGGCCGCGCGGTGCCGCTGCCGCCCAAGCTGTTCTCGCACAACGACCAGCAATCGCTGTGGCAGTCGTCGGCGCCGGAAGGCGCCAGCTCGGGCTGGGGCGGACGCATGGGCGACCTGTTCGAGTCGGGCAACGGCAACGCCACCTTCACCTGCGTGAACGTGTCGGGCAATGCGGTCTATTTGTCGGGGAAGACGGCGGTCCAGTACCAGGTGTCGCCGGGCGGGGCGGCGACCATCAATGCACTGGCCCGGCCGCTGTTCGGCTCCAGTGCCTGCAGCGACGTGCTGCGTACCCTGATCACGCAGCCGCGCATGCAGCTGCTGGAAGCGGAATACAACCGCGTCACCAGCCGCGCCATCACCGCCAACGGCGCGCTCGGCGCGGCGCTGGCGGGCGCGCGTCCGCTGGCCACGCCTTTCCCGGCCGCGAACACGCTGGCCGACCAGCTGAAGATGGTGGCGCGGATGATCGCGGCCGCGCCTTCGCTGGGCGCCAGGCGCCAGGTGTTCTTCGTGTCGCTGAACGGCTTCGACAACCACGACGGGCTGCTGACCGACCATCCCAGGCTGCTCACCAGCGTCGGCGATGCGCTGTCGGCCTTCTACGACGCGACCGCGGAGCTGGGCGTGGCCGATGCGGTCACCGCGTTCACGGCCTCGGATTTCGGGCGCACGCTGTCCGGCAACAACGACGGCTCCGACCACGGCTGGGGAAGCATGCATTTCATGCTGGGCGGCGCGGTGAAAGGCAATGCCTTCTACGGCACCGCGCCGGTGGTCGCCAGCGACGGCCCGGACGACGTCGGCCAGGGCCGCCTGCTGCCGACCACCTCGGTCGACCAGTACGCCGCCACGCTCGGCCGCTGGCTCGGCATCGCCGACGGCGACCTGCTGCGGCTGCTGCCGAACCTGGCCAACTTCAGCCAGCGCGATCTCGGCTTCATGGCCTGAGCTAGCGCGCCGACGAGCGCGGCCCCGGCAACTGCCAGCTGCGCTGGATCGCCAGCATCCGGATGCCGAAGCAGAGGATCGCGCCGACCACGGCGACGGCGGCATTCGGCAGGTCGAGCAGGTAGCCGGCCACCACGACCGCGGCGCCGGCCAGCGCGGCCAGGGCGTAGATCTCGGCGCGCAGGACGGCCGGCACCTCGCTCAGCAGCAGGTCGCGCACGATGCCGCCGCCGATACCCGTGACCATGCCCAGCACCGCGGCCATCGCCGGATTCAGGTTGTAGGCCAGCGCCTTCTGCGTGCCGGCGACCGCGAACAGCGCCAGGCCCGCGGCATCGAACACCAGCACGGCGGTCTTCAGGCGCAGGATCGCCGGATGCCAGAAAAAGGTCAGCACGCCCGCCGCCAGAGATGCCGCCAGGTAGCGCCAGTCGCTGATCGCGGCCGGCGGCGTGGCGCCGATCAGCACGTCGCGCGCGATGCCGCCCGAGTTGGCCGCCGCGAAGGACAGCACCATGATCCCGAAGAAGTCCAGCCGGCGCTTGACGCCGGCCAGCGCGCCGCTCAGCGCGAACACGAAGGTGCCGCCCAGGTCGAGCGCGAGCAGCAGGGTTTTCAGTGCGTCGCCAAGGTTGACGATGAGATGGCCGAACATCAGGCAGCCGCCTGCGGCGCGGCCGGCGCGGTCCAGGCCAGGGTCGCGACCACCAGCGTTTCCACGCCGGTTTCGAGGGTCGGATGCAGCACGGGTGCGAAAAACGGACTGTGGTTGCTCGGGATCCTGTTC
>JAEWEK010000015.1 GCA_023389425.1 Pseudomonadota bacterium
CCAGCGTCGGTTCCTTGCAGAAGGCTTATGGCGACGAGCTCGCGCGGGCGCACCAGTTCACTGTCAGCGCCAGCCTGCGCTACTAGGCACAGCGCGCACGATTGAACCTGGATGGGGCCGCCAGGGATCCACTGCATGCAGCGATCCCACCCCACCACGAGAGGAGCAATCATGAGCATGCAATCGAAAGCGGCTGCCCGGTGCAAGGCAGCCCTGGTCGGCGCCGGTATCGGCCTTGCCGTCGCAGCCTGTGGCGGCGGCGGGGACAACAATATGTCGAACTCGATGGCGACCACACCGCCGCCGGTGATGGCCAGCACCTTCAACATCACGCCCCTGGTCGCCGACCGGGCCGGCGTGGCGGCAAACACCGATGCGCACCTGGTCAACGCCTGGGGCCTCGCGTTCAACCCGACCGGCTTCGCCTGGGTCGCCGACAATGGCACCGGCGTCTCGACTTTGTACGATGGCAACGGCGTCCCGCAAACCCTGGTGGTCGCGATCCCGGATGGCACATCGGGGCCGGCCAACCCTACCGGCATCGTCTTCAACGGCAGCACCGACTTCAAGGTCAGCCAGAACGGCAGCAGCGGCGCCAGTGCCTTCCTGTTCGTCGGCGAGGGCGGTACGCTGTCCGGCTGGTCGCCCGGCGTCAACCGCACCAATGCCGTGACCGCCGTCGATACCGGCGTCAACGGGGCCATCTACAAGGGACTCGCGATCGCCAGCTATGCAGGCGCCAACTACCTGTATGCCGCCGACTTCCGCAATGCCCGGGTCGACGTCTATAACGGGACTTTCCAGAAAGTGACGCTGCCCGGCGGCAGCTTCGCCGATCCGTCCTTGCCTGCCGGCTATGGACCCTTCGGCATCCAGGCCATCGGCGGCAAGATCTATGTCAGCTTTGCGAAAAAGGCGGCCAGCGGCCCGGACGAGGTGCATGGGTTGGGGCTCGGCTACGTGGACGTGTTCGACCCCAGCGGCGCGATGATCCGGCGCCTGGTCAGCAATGGCGCCCTGAACGCCCCGTGGGGCATGACGATGGCGCCGGCCAACTTCGGCACCTTCAGCGGGATGCTATTGGTGGGGAACTTCGGCGACGGCAGGATCAACGCCTACGACCCGAACACCGGCGCCCCGGCCGGCACGCTCGGCACCGCCGCCGGCGCGCCGATCGTGATCGATGGATTGTGGGCCATCGCCTTCGGCAATGGCG
This sequence comes from Pseudomonadota bacterium, assembly GCA_023389425.1. GTDB lineage: Bacteria > Pseudomonadota > Gammaproteobacteria > Burkholderiales > Burkholderiaceae_D > Telluria. The sequence goes on from JAEWEK010000015.1 coordinate 1,217, forward strand.
TCAGCAACCAGCCGACCAATACCCTGTTCTATACCGCCGGGCCCGGGGACGAGATGCACGGGCTCTACGGCCGCATCGACCTGCGCTGAGCCATTCGCCGTGCGGCGCCCGCGTCCCGGGCGCCGCAGCTTGCGGACTGTTCGCATATTGCCTTAAGCTAGGACTGATTTCATCTAGCCAAGCGCAATCGAGACCATGCGAACGAACGAAAAAAAGACCCGAAAGGTTTTACCCTGGCGGCAGTGTGCTTTGCATTCAGTACCGCCGGATTCGTTGTCGCCAAACAGTTTGGCGCTGCCGCGGCCATGGGTGGCATGGCCTTTTTATATGCGGCGCTGGCCTACCGCGCATTCGCCGCGGCAAAACGGGCGGAGTGACATCGCGAACGGCGCCGGCGGTTTCCTCAGTCGGCAAACACCTGCTGGTACCACAGCCGAAACTGGCCCTTGCGAAAGGCAATGCAATCCCAGTTGTTATATTCCCCGCTGCTTGCGAAGCAGGCGCTGGCCTGGCCCGGCCGCAGGATGAATAGCGGCTTCTCGCCGAGCGGCTTTCCGTGCTCGCTCAGGTCGGCGTCGCGTGCAGGCTGAACATTGCATTTCGGCGCAGCCCCGCCCGGTGGCGCTTCCCAGGCGTAGGCGTGATGGCGTGCGGGCAGTTTCTCGGACTTCAGTTCGCCTTCGATGTCGTGGAAGATCCACTTGCCGGTGTCGAGCGTGAGGCCGACGCGGGACGGCGCCTGGCCGCGTCGGGCGATGCCAAGTACGTGCTCATGGTCAGATGCGCCGCTGAAATTACCTGGGCAGTCAAAGATGATTTCCGCGCCAGGATAGGCCGCCTTGAACAGGTAAAGCTGTTGCGCATCCAGCGTCGCGGCCGGGCTGTCCGCAGCGGCCGAGCCCGCAAACAGGAGGCCTGCCGCCACCCAGAAGAAACGCATCAGGCCGCTTCCTCGAGCGGCAGCATGTCCACCCCCGGCAGATCGCATTCCGCCACCGCGCGGCAGATCGCCTCGATGGCGGCGCGGCGGGTGAAGCTCTTGCGCCAGGCGATGACCACGCGGCGCGAGGGCACCGGCGTCGAGAAGGGGATGAAGCGGATCAAGCCGTTCGGATCGTTCATGTCCTTGACCGAGGCGCGCGGCAGCACGGTCAGGCCGATGCCGCTCGCGACCATGTGGCGGATCGTTTCCAGCGACGAACCTTCGAAGGTGCGCTGCATGCCATTGCCGCCCGACGAGAAGCGCGCCATCTCCGGGCACACCTCCAGCACCTGGTCGCGGAAGCAGTGGCCATTGCCCAGCAGGAGCATGGTTTCCTTCTTCAGGTCTTCGGCCGGGATTTCCCGGCGGCCGGCCCAGGGATGGTGCTCCGGCACCGCGATGACGAAGGGTTCGTCGTACAGCGTCTGCACCATCAGCCCGTGGTCCGGCAGGGGCAGGGCCATGATGGCGGCGTCCAGCTCGCCCTGGCGCAGTTGCTCGATCAGCTTGGTGGTGAAATTTTCCTGCAGCACCAGCGGCATCTGCGGCACCTTGTCGATCATGATCTTGACCAGCGGCGGCAGCAGGTAGGGGGCGATGGTGTAGATCACGCCGAGGCGCAGCGGCCCGGCCAGCGGGTCCTTGTTCTGCTTGGCCAGCTCCTTGATCGCGGCGGTCTGTTCCAGCACGCGCTCGGCCTGGGCCACGATCTGGGCGCCGATCGGCGTCACCGACACCTCGGAGCCGCCGCGCTCGAACAGTGTCACGCCCAGCTCGTCTTCCAGTTTCTTGATCGCCACGGACAGGGTCGGCTGGGCCACGAAGCAGGCCTCGGCGGCGTGGCCGAAGTGGCGTGCGCGGGCGACGGCGACGATGTATTTGAGTTCGGTGAGTGTCATAGTCCCCTTCGGTCAGGTGGTTTTACAACGAAACAACGCCGAAAGCCCTTGGTGTGGTCAGACAGGAAATAGTATTTTACCGGGAATCATAGTCGATATAATTGCCGCGCTGGCGAATTGCCGGCTGAACTTGAGAAAGGCTCGCATGTCCTCGACCTTTGGCCCGGCGGAAGCCCAGGCTTACATCCATAAATTGCTGACCGTCATGCATCACCAGGGCGGTTCGGACCTGTTCATTTCCGCGGACTTCCCGCCCAGCATGAAGCACCAGGGCGCGATGAAGCCGCTGTCGCAGCAGAAGCTGACCGGCGACGTCACCCGCGCGCTGGCCAATTCGCTGATGAACGAGCGCCAGCGCGCCGAGTTCGAGGCCGAGATGGAGTGCAATTTCGCCATTTCGCTGCCGAACGTGTGCCGCTTCCGCGTGAACGTCTTCATGCAGCAGCAAAATGCGGCGATGGTGGTCCGGACCATTGCGTCCGAGATTCCGAACTTCGAGAAGCTCGACCTGCCGGAGGTGCTCAAGGACGTCATCATGACCAAGCGCGGCCTTGTGCTGGTGGTGGGCGGCACCGGCTCCGGCAAGTCGACCACGCTGGCGGCGATGATCGACTACCGCAATGCCAACTCGGCCGGCCACATCATCACGGTCGAGGATCCGGTCGAGTACGTGCACAAGAACAAGAGCTGCCTGATCACCCACCGCGAAGTGGGCGTCGATACCCTGTCCTGGCACAACGCGTTGAAGAACACCCTGCGCCAGGCGCCGGACGTGATCCTGATCGGTGAGATCCGCGACACGGAAACGATGGAGCACGCGATCGCGTTCGCCGAAACCGGCCACCTGTGCCTGGGCACCCTGCACGCGAACAACGCCAACCAGACGATGGACCGCATCATCAACTTCTTCCCGGAGGAGCGCCGCAACCAGCTGCTGTCGGACCTGTCGTCCAACCTGCGCGGCATCATCTCGCAGCGCCTGGTGCGCACCGAGGACGGCAAGGGCCGCAAGGCGGCCATCGAGATCCTGCTGAATACGGCCACCATCAGCGAGATGATCTTGAAGGGCAACTTCCAGAGCATCAAGGAGATCATGCACAAGTCGCGCGAGCTGGGCATGTGCACCTTCGACCAGGCCCTGTACGAGCTGTATAACAAGGGCCACATCAGCTACGACGAGGCGATCCGCAATGCCGATTCGGCCAACGGACTGCGCCTGCAGATCAAGCTGCACGGCGACCGCAAGGAACCGGGCGAGGAGGGCGGCAAGGGCGGCGGGCTGGACCTGTCGCTGCAGGAGGAGCCGGAAGAAGAGGAAACCCCGGCCGACGGCCAGAAGCATTGATATGGCGAATTTCGAAGACAAGATCTGTACCCGCGCCGACCTGAAGGCGCGCGTGGCGGCGCTGCCCAAACCGGTGGTCCTGACCAACGGCGTGTTCGACATCCTGCACCGCGGCCACGTCACCTATCTGGCGCAGGCGCGCGCGCTGGGCGCCTCGCTGGTGGTCGCGGTGAACACCGATGCCTCGGTCAAGCGCCTCGGCAAGGGCGACGACCGGCCGCTGAACACGCTGGCCGACCGCATGGCGGTGCTGGCGGCGCTGGAAGCGGTCAGCCTGGTGGTCGAATTCGACGAGGACACGGCGCTCGAGGCCGTGGAGGAAGCCCGGCCCGAGATCTACGCCAAGGGCGGCGACTACGCGATGAACGAGATCCCGGAAGGCAAGGCCGTCATCGCTTACGGCGGCACCGCCGTCGCGATCGATTTCGAGCACGATAGATCGACGACGAAGCTTCTGGCGAAAGTTCGGTCTTTTTCGTGATATTGCTGCGCCACCATTGTATTTCGGTGGAGGCGAACGAGAATGATGGAGCTAACCATAAACGATATGGGACGGAGGCCATCATGAAAGAGCAAGACAACATCAAACTGGTGAGGCAGGGTTACGAGGCCTTCCAGAAGGGGGATCTGAACGCGCTGCTGAGCCTGTTCAGCAGCGACATCGATTGGGAGCTGCCGGAAGTGGAGGGCATCTCCTTCAGCGGCAAACGCCACGGGCGCGAGGCGGTTG
>JAEWEK010000117.1 GCA_023389425.1 Pseudomonadota bacterium
AGCACGCGCGACAGATCGAGAACGCGGATGTGTCCGAGCGCCTTGGGCAGCGCGGAAGATGGGTTGGAAGTGCTCATGAAGGTATCGTCCGGTGTGCGAAAACACCGGCGATTATAGCTGTCCGCGCTCGACCGTCCTGACGTTTCGCGCAAGCGGATTGAGCGCCGCGTCGATGATCTCCAGCGCCCGTTCCGGCTGCGCCGCGCCGCACATGAAGATGTCCACCGCGGCGAAGCCATGCTCCGGCCAGGTGTGGATCGAGATATGCGATTCGGCCAGCAGCAGCACGCCGGTGACGCCCATGCCGTCGCCGAAGTTGTGGAAGTGCCCGTGCAGGATGCGCGCGCCGGCGGCCATCGCGGCATCGCGCAGCAGCATGTCGATGCGGTCCGCGTCCGCCAGCAGGCCCGGGTCGATCTGGTGCAGGTCGGCCAGCAGGTGCACGCCGGCCGGACGGAAGGCATTGCTCATTTGTGGCCGCCGCCGCCGGAGAAGCCGCCGCTGTAGCCGCCGCGCGAATGCGTGCTCCAGCTGCTGCCGCCGGTGCTGGCCTTGGATGGGGCGCTCATCATGTTGGACCAGCTCATCACGGTGGAGAAGGCGGTGACCAGGATCGCATAGAGAAGGAAGTTCTTGTTCATGCGTCGTCGCCCTTGACGAAGCCAGGCGGTATCAGGAGCGCGACGACACCGAGGATCAGCCAGATGATCGTTCCCGAAAAATTCAGCAGCAGCGGGATCGCGTTCAGGCCGAGCAGCCACAACAGGAAGGTCTGTGCCTGCGTGCGCGCGTTCCTGGGCCGGGGAGCGGCGGCCACGCGCCGCAGCGTGGGCACATCGGCCTGGAACCACGCGCACACCTGGTCGAAGGCCACCGGCGTCGAGCGCGACCACGTCAACTCTTCGGCCGTACGCTCGCCGGCCAGGCGGTTCGGCGCGCGCTCGTATTCGGCCACGCTCACGGTGTCGCCCACCGCCACGCGCCAGTTGAAGGCGCCGGCCACGTAGTCGACGCGCGCCGTGTACGAGTACAGTTTCTGGTACGGCAGCTTGTCGACGACGACCGCCGCGTCATCGAAGTGCCCGGATTCCGGCCAGTTGTCCATCACCTTGGCGCGCGACCAGCCCTCGTCCGTCTCGACCAGCCAGAAGAAGTTTTCGCTGGTGCTGTACAACAGGTACTCGGTCCAGCCTGTGCCTTCGTCGTCGCTGCGCCGCATCGCGCCCAGCACCTGGTAGTCGGCGCCGTTGATATTCCCTTTCGCGCCCACCGGCAGGGTGAAGTCCACGCGGTCCATCTGCGCGCCCTTGGCCAGCACCTGCACCTGCGGACTGGCGGCGTCGAGCTGGGTGTGGCAGCTCTGGCAGACGATATTGGAGGTCAGGCCGGGCAGGTAGCTGATCGCGGTGCCGCAGGCCGGGCATTCGAGCGACTGCACCTTGCCGCGGAATTTGCCGGCGCTTGCGCGGATCTGGTCGTCCTCGCGCAGCAGCTGGCACTGCATCTGTTCCAGCGTCACCGCGCTGCCGGCGTACAGCACCGGTTTGTCGCCATCCGAATAATCCAGCGTCGCGAAGCCAGCGCCGCTGCGCAGGTCCGCCACGCGCGCCAGCCATCCGTCGCCGACGCGGAAGGGCAGTTCGCCCTGGCCGCCGATGCACTGCGCGCTGCGTTTTTCGGCCGCGGTGAAGCGTCCCAGGCCGAATTCGTAGTCGCGCCCCGGTGCGATCTGTTCGAACGATGGCCACGACGCGCCGAGTGGCTTTTCGGTGGTGACCACATACAGTCCGGACGAATCGCCCAGCCAGCCGGTGCCGCCGTCATCGAACAGCAGGTACCACTCGTTCCACATTCCGGCCGAATAGCGCAGCTGGATGCGGCCGACCACCGTGAAGTGGCGCGCCGCATACACGCCGGCGGTGCCGATCTGGATGCGCGAATAATCCTCCAGCACCTGCGACAGCTTGTCGAAGTCCTTGACCGTATCGCCGTCCTTGACGACGACGGCGCGGCAGAACCCGCACACCGCCATGACGGAGGTGAGCGATTTGAATTCGACCGGTGCGCCGCAGCTCGGGCAGGAGACTGTTTGCATGCAGGCGTGCCTAGCCGATCAGTTTCTTGAGCAGCTCGGCTTTCGTGCCGTCGTAATCGGCCTGCGAGATCAGTCCCTTGTCCAGCAGACCCTTGAGTTTGCCCAGCCGGTCCTCGATCGATTCCGCAGCCGGAGCGGCAGCCGGAGCGGCAGCCGCGGCTTGCGGCTGCGCGAACGCGCCCGAGAGACCCTGCGCCATCGCCTGGCCCACCGCCATGCCGGCGCCGACGCCGGCGCCCAGGCCCGCGATGCCGCCTTCGTTCTGGGCCGCCAGCGGAATGCTGCTGGCGACCTGGAACTGGGTGAAGCCGCCCATCTTCTCGGCCGACAGGCTGCCTTTCATGCCGGCGGAGATACGCTCGTCCAGCGCGGCCTGCAGTTCTTCCGGCAGGCTGACGCTGGCGACGTTGAATTCGTCAAGGCCGATGCCGTAGCGCGCGAACGCCGTGCCAAGGTCGCCCTTGACCTGCTGCGCCATCAGCGCCTGGTTGGCCGCCATGTCGAGGAAGGGCAACTGCGATGCGCCGAGCGAGGTCGCCATGGTCGCCATCAGTATCCCTCGCAGCTGGTCTTCGACCTGGTCTCGGGTATAGGACTCGCGCGTGCCGCTGATCTCGGTGAAGAACTTGCGCGGATCCTCGACGCGGTAGGAGTAGATGCCGAAGGCGCGCACCCGGATCATGTCGAAATCCTTGTCGCGGATCGTGATCGGCTGCGGCGTGCCCCATTTGCGGCCGGTCTGCACGCGGGTGCTGAAGAAGTACACGTCCGACTTGAACGGCGACTGGAACAGCTTGTCCCAGTTTTTCAGGTTGGTCAGCAGGGGCAGGGTCTGGGTGGTCAGCTTGTGGGTGCCGGGGCCGAACACGTCGGCGACCTGGCCTTCGTTGACGAACACCGCCATCTGCGACTCGCGCACGATCAGGATGCCGCCGTTCTGGATTTCGAAGTCCTGCATCGGAAAGCGCCACGCCAGCACGCCGTCCACATCCTCGTTCCACTGGATGACGTCGATGAACTGCTTCTTGATGAATGAGCCGAAGGACATGATGGATCTCCCGCTTGAAAATGGGTCAGGAAATGCAGCCCGCGTTGACGATGCCGATGGATAGCGATATCGCCCCGAGCAGGCCGCCGAATGCGCAGTTGTTTGCTTCGATCTGGTCCTTGGACATGTGCAGCAGGCGGGTGGCGACCGCGAACACGATCACCTGCACCAGCATCGCGCCCAGGCCCCAGCCGATGAACTGGTAGTAGTCGGCCGTGTGCGCCAGCGCGGAAGCGACGGTGGCCGAAAAGCCGAGCAGCGCGCCGCCCAGCGACAGCGCAGCCGCGCCATTGCCCTGGCGGATCAGCAGGACCTCGTCGAAGGGCGTGATGCGAACGTAGACCACAAAAAATACCAAAACCAGCGCGGCAGCTGTAGCCAAGTGCAGCAGATAGTTTAGGATGACGGGCACGACGTTCTCCAAAGAAATAGTCGAAATGACAGCAAATGCATCTTAGAGCAAAAGACGATTCATGACCAAAAGAATTCTGATCCTTTCTGTATTTGTTGTCGCTTCCTGCGGGCTAGCCTACGAGCTGATCGCCGGCGCCCTGTCCAGCTACCTGCTGGGCGATTCGATCCTCCAGTTTTCCACGATTATCGGCTGCTACCTGTTCGCGATGGGCGTCGGCGCCCACGTCTCCAAGTACGTACGCGACGAGGACGTGCTGGCGCGCTTCATCGACATCGAGCTTGCGGTGGGCATGATCGGGGGCGTGTCGGCGGCGCTGCTGTTCATGACCTTCTCGTGGATGACGGCCCCGTTTCGCACGCTGCTGTATGTACTGGTCTTCATGATCGGCGCGCTGGTCGGCATGGAAGTGCCGCTGGTGATGCGGGCCCTGAACGCGCGCCGCACCGAATTCAACGAACTGGTGAGCCGCGTGCTGACGTTCGACTATCTTGGCGCGCTGGCCGTGTCGCTGCTGTTCCCGCTGGTGCTGGCGCCTTACCTCGGGCTGGTGCGCACCGGCTTCCTGTTCGGGATGCTCAACGTCGGCGTCGCCTTGTGGACGCTGTACGCCTTCCGCCACGAGCTGGCCAACGCCGGCGGGCGCGTGATGCGCGCCGGCGTCGTGCTGTGCGCGCTGGTCGCTGGCTTTGCGGCGTCGGACCGGATGGTGGAGTGGGGCGAGCATGGCCTGTTCGGCGACGAGGTCGTGTTCTCGACCACGACGCCGTACCAGCGCCTCGTCATCACGCACTGGAAGGACGACCTGCGTCTTTACATCAACGGCAACCTGCAGTTCTCCTCGCGCGACGAATACCGCTACCATGAGGCGCTGGTGCATCCGATGCTCGGTTCGATGCCGTGGGCGAAGAGCGTGCTGGTGCTGGGCGGCGGCGACGGCCTGGCGCTGCGCGAGGTCCTGCGCTACCCGAACATCCGGCACGTCACCCTGGTCGACCTCGACCCGGCAATGACCGGCGCATTCAAGAGCCGCCCGGAGCTGGTCAAGCTCAATCACGGCTCGTTCTCGGACCCGCGCGTCACCGTCATCAATGCCGACGCCGCGATCTGGTTGAAGCACACCGACACCATGTTCGACGCGGCCATCGTCGACTTCCCGGACCCGTCCAGCTTCGCGCTCGGCAAACTGTATTCGGTGCCGTTCTTCGGCATGCTCAAGAAGCACGTGGCGGCCAATGGCATGGTGGTGGTGCAGTCGACCTCACCCTTCTTTGCGCCGCACGCGTTCTGGACCATCGATTCCACGCTGCGCGACGTCGGGCTGGCCACCTGGCCGTATCACGCCTATGTGCCCTCGTTCGGCGAGTGGGGCTTCATCCTCGCTTCGCCGCAGGGCAAATTCACGCCGCCGGAAAAATACGCGCTGCCGATGCGCTACCTGAACGCCGACACCACGCGCGAGATGTTCAGCTTCCCGCCCGACATGCAGCGTATCGATATGCCGCCCAACCGGCTGAACACGCAATCGCTGGTGCGCGTGTTCGAGGAAGACTGGCGCAGGGTGATCCGCTGATGGACCGGCGTTCCTTCCTTGCCTGGGGCGGGGCGGCCGGGCTGTCCGCGCTCGGCGGCGCTGCGGCGTATGCGCGCTGGCAGGAGATCGATTCCACCGTCAGCTACGTCGGCCGCGAGGAAGGGCATTACCTGCGCGACCATCGGGCGCTGCCGGCGCCGGCCGAGGCGGTGCGCACCGACGTGCTGATCCTCGGCTCCGGCATTGGCGGCCTGTCCGCGGCCTGGAAATTGAAGCGCGAAGGCCATCGCGAAGTGCTGATGATCGACGGGCCGCAGCCCTTCGGGAATGCCGCTGGCGGGCATTTCGGCGAGTATGCGTATCCGACCGGCGCGCACTATCTGCCCTTGCCTTCGGCGGAATCGGTGCACGTACGCGAGATCCTCTTCGACCTCGGCATCATCCAGCGCGATCCCTTCGGCGAGAAGCCGTATTACGACGAACGCTTCATCCTGCATGCGCCGGAGGAGCGGCTGTTCCACAACGGGCACTGGCAGGACGGCTTCGTGCCGACCGAGGGCGTCGCCGCGTGGGAGCTGGCTGAGCACAAGCGATTCTTCGCGGAGGTGGAGCGGCTGCGCAAGCTGAAGGGAGCGGACGGCCGGCGGATCTTTGTGTTCCCGACCGTGCTGTCGTCGACCGATCCGGCATGGCAGGAGCTCGACAGGATCACGCTCAAGCAGTGGCTGGAACGCGCGGGCTATCGCTCGCCGACGCTGCACTGGTATCTCAACTACTGCTGCCGCGACGACTACGGAACGCGCTACGACAAGGTGTCCGCGTGGGCCGGGCTGCACTACTACTGCAGCCGCTGGGGACAAGCGGCGAACTCGGGCAATGG
>JAEWEK010000121.1 GCA_023389425.1 Pseudomonadota bacterium
GGCCTGGCGCGTGGCCGGCGCCGGCGCCGCGGCCTTCGCCACCGGCAGGCCGGACGCGTTGACCGCCTGCGCCACGCCGCCCGAACCTTCGACCGTCACGATCACCGACTTGCCGTCGACCGTGGTGGCGTAGTTCAGCGCGCGCTTCAGGTTGAGCACGACGCGGGTGCGCTCGCCGGCCTGCACCACGTTGGCGCCGCGCACGTCGCCCAGGTTGATGTCCTGGTTGCTCTTGCCGGTCGCGTTGCCGGTCTCGGCGAAATCGAGCGCGATGCGCGACGGATTGGTGATCGAGAAGCCGATCGGCGGCTTGGCCGGCGCATGCTTGAGCGCGATGTTGATCACGATGTTCGAGCCTTGCTGGCTCGCCGTGATCGCCTCGATCGCGTTGTCCTGCGCCAGCGCGGCGCTGCCGCCCAGCAGCATCAACAGCGCCGCGGCCAGCCGTGCCAGCCACGCGGGCAGGCCATAGGTTGCTTGGGTCATTCCCGGTCTCCTCACTTCTCTTGCAGTTCCAGGCGCGACATGCGCGCGGTCCAGTCGCCGCCGGCGTCCTGCACCACTTCGCGTATGTCGATCACGCTGTCGGTCACACGGGTGACCAGGCCATAGTTTTGTCCCAGCCGCATGCCGCTCTTCACCTGGTACACGTTCTTGTCGATCTGCACCAGCGCGTAGATCGCACCGCCCTTCTTGATCGCGCCGACCATCTTCATCGTGTCGAGCGGGAAGGTTTCCAGCAGTTCCTTGTTGCGGCTGGTGTCGGGACGGTTGGGGTCGTTCGAGGTCTCGGCCGCGCGCGCCAGTTCGCCCAGCAGCTTGACCTGGTTGAAGGGTTCGACCGCGTCCTTGCCGTCGTAGGCAAAGGGCACGAAGTCCTTGGGCGCGGGCAGCGGCTTGACGGTCGGCCTGGTGTCGCGCTGCACCTGGGTCATCCAGTCGCGCACTTCGCGCACGTCGCGGTCGCCGCAGGCCGACAGCAGCAAGGGCAGGGCCAGCATCAGCAGGCGGGAGCGGCTCATTTCGCGCCTCCCTTCTTTTTCTTCTTCTGGTCGTCGCGCGACTTGCGCTGGGTGGCCGCCTCGTCCGGATCGAGGTAGCGGAAGGTCTTGGCGGTGGCGTCCAGGGTCAGCACGTTGTCCTTGCCCGAGGACAGCACCATATTGTTGAGCGTGACGATGCGCGGCATGTGCGCGATGTCGGCCGCGAACGCGCCCAGGTCGTGGTAGCGGCCGCTCAGCTTGATCGCGATCGGCTGCTCCGCGTAGTAATCCTTGACCACCGCCTGGCCCGGCTTGAACAGTTCGAACTGCAGGCCGCGGCCGGTGCCGGCGTGGGTGATGTCGGACAGCAGCGCATCCATCTCGGCCTTGCTCGGCAGCTGCTTCTCGAGGCGGGCCACGTACTGGTCGACCTGGTTCTTCTGCAGCTTGAGGGCGTCGAGGTTGATCGCCTGCGCCATCTTGGCCTGGTAGTCGGTGCGCAGCTTCTGTTCTTTCTGGGCCAGCAGATCCTGCTCTTCGAACTGGCCGCTCCAGTACAGGAAATAGCCGGCGGCGGCGACGGCGGCGCCGACCCCGAGCGCGCACAGCACGCGCGGCGCCAGCGGCCACTGGCCGGGCTGGCGTCCCCTCAGGCCCTGGAACTGGCCGGCCAGGTCGCTGGATAATTGTTTGAGATCGATGTTCATGCTTGAGCCTTCGGCTTCGCCACGGCGGCGTTCCTGCCCTTGGCCTTGGCCGGGTCTTCCTCTTCACGCGGGCGCTTGATGCTCACCGACAGCGTGAACTCGACCACCTTCTTGCCGACCTTGCTGCCGGCCAGGGTCACCGCCTTCACTTCCGACAGGTCGGGGCGCTCCAGCCACGGCGAATTGTTGGACAGGTTGCGCAGCAGTTCCGCGACCCGCTCCTGCGACTGGGCGAAGCCGTCCATCAGCACCTTCTGGCCGTCCTGCTTGATGGTCTTCAGGTAGACCCCGTCCGGGGTCTGCCTGACCAGTTCGTCGAACAGGTAGACCGGCTGGTTGCGGTCGCCCTGCAAGTCCTCGACCGCCTGCTGGCGCGCCTGCAGCGATTCGATTTCCTGCTTGAGGTTGGCGATTTCCTTGATCTTGCCGTCGAGCTCGGTGTTGGCGGCCTGCAGCACCTGGTTGCGCTGGTTCTGGACCGCGATGCGGGTGGCGTTGTAGCCGCCCACCACCAGCACCACCAGCACGCCGACGACGCCGCCCAGCGCCAGCATGGCGTAGAAGGCGGCCTGTTTCTGCTTGCGTTTGGCTTCCCGGTGCGGGAGCAGGTTAATCCGGATCATCCGAACCTCCGCAGGGCCAGTCCGCAGGCAACGAGGTAGGCCGGCGCTTCCAGCCGCAGTTGCGCCTCGCGCACCTCCGGACCCAGCTGCATGCCGGTGAACGGCGACACCAGCGCGCTGGCGATGCGGGTGCGGTTGGAGATGATGTCGAGCAGTCCCGGCAGCTGGGCGCAGCCGCCCGCCAGGTACAGCTGGTCGATTCGGGTGTACGGGGTCGAGGTGTAGAAGAACTGGATCGCGCGCGTCACCTCCAGCGCCGCGTTCTCGAGGAAGGGGCCGAGCAGGTCGGCCTGGTAGTTTTCCGGCAGGTCGCCCGAGCGCTTGCGGTTTTCCGCTTCGTCGAAGCCCATGCCGTAGGCGCGCACGATGTCCTGGGTCAGCTGGTTGCCGCCGAAGGGCTGCTCGCGCTCGTAGATGGTCTCGCCGTCGAGCAGCATCGAAATGTGGGTGGCCTGGGCGCCGATCTGGAACAGCGCCACGATCTTGTCCTTGCCGGCCTGCGGCAGGCCGTCGACGATGCGCTCGAGCGCGGCGCGCGCGGCATACGATTCGACATCCATCACGGTGGCGGTGAGGCCGGCCGCCTCGATGATCGCGACCCGGTCCTCGACCTTCTCGCGGCGCGCGGCGGCCAGCATCACCTCGACGTCGTCGGGCGCGTTGGGGGCGGCGCCGATGACGTCGAAGTCGAGGCTCACTTCGTCCAGCGCGAACGGGATGTACTGGCTCGCTTCGGATTCGACCTGTACTTCGAGCTGGTCTTCCGACATGCCGGCCGGCAGGATGATCTTCTTGGTGATGACGGCGGCGGGCGGCATGCCCAGCGCCACGTGCCTGGCCTTGCTGCCGCTCTTCTTGAACAGGCGGCGCACGGCTTCGGCCACGGTCTCGATATTATCGATATTGCCATCGACCACCGCGCCGCGCGGCAGCGGCTCGAATGCGTAGCGCGCGAGCTGCAACTCGCCCTTGCCGGCTTCGGCAAGCTCGACCAGGCGTACGCCGGACGTGCTGATGTCCACCCCGGCCAGCGGCGGATTGGCCTGTCCGAACAAGGAACCTAGATTGATCACGAGCTTCTACCCCTCCAGCACGGTCCTGGCTTGACCAGAACCACTCTTTTTTGAACGCCCGCGAGCGGGTTTCTTGTGGATTGTAAAACCGGCATTGTTCGTTAAAAAACCGGCATTTAGTGCGCTTTTGTCAGGCATCACATTAGATCCTAGCAACAAGGTTGCGTGCGCACAAGAAATTTCTTCATTGGAACATTCCCCGTGCAGGCTGGGGACAACAGCCGGGGTAACAC
>JAEWEK010000136.1 GCA_023389425.1 Pseudomonadota bacterium
GCCCAGCATGCGGCGACCAGCCGGTCCGGCGCGGCCAGCCGCTGCGACAGTTCGATGCCCAGCCACAGCAGCAGCCCCGGCAAGGCGACCATCAGGTAGTAGTCGGCCTTGGCCGCCGACAGCGAGAAGAACAGCAGCGGGAACAGCACCGCCGCCTGGCAGCAGCGCACGATGGCAGACGGCGGTTGCGCCCGCCCCACGCGCCGCGGCAGCAACAGCAGAAGGAAGGGCGTCCATGGCGCCAGCATCAGCAGCAGGCGCGGCAGGTAAAACCACCAGGGCCCGTGGTGATAATCGTCCGGCACGCGCTGGCCGAGGAAGCGCAGCAGGTGCTCGTTGATGAAGTAGAACCATGCGAAGCCGGCTTGCATGCCGGAGGCCAGCACGTGCCAGGTGCCGGCAAGCGCCAGCACCACCAGCATGGCGCTGCGGTCCAACAGGCGGCGCCAGCCGACGCGGTCTCGCATCAGCAGCAGGAAGGTGCCGACCGTGCCGCCGGCCAGCACCAGCGCCACTCCGCCCTTTTCCAGGATCGCCAGCCCGAGGAAGGCGGCGGCGCCGATCCAGGCACGGCGGCTGCGCGTGAGATAGCTGTGCAGGTAGCACAGCAGGCCGCCGCCCAGCAGCGCCGTGAGCAGCGGATCGAACAGCACCACGTGCGACACCGCCGCCACCGGCAGGGCGCTGGCCAGGCCGGCTGCCGCAAACACGCCGGCGCGGAAATTGCCGTGCAGGCGGCAGAACTGGAACAGCCCGAACGACAGCAGCAGCATGGCGCCGGCAGACACCAGCCGCGCCGCCGCCGGCGTCGGCCCCAGCAGATGCATGGCCAGCGCGCACAGCCAATACAGCAGCGGCGGCTTTTCGATATACGGCACGCCGTTGAGATGGGGCACGACGAGATTGCCGCCGGCGAGCATTTCGCGGGCGATTTCGGCGTACAGCCCTTCATTGTTGTCGCGCAGGGGAAACGCGTCGAGCCCGTACAGGAAGCAGAAGGTGGGCAGCAGCACCACCGCCACGAAGTACAGCCCGGCCGCGCCGGCGCCCGGAAGCACGAGCGCCGGTGCCAGCGCCGCAGTGGCGCCGCCGCGCGCACGCCACCAGTGCGACACCGCGACAGCACGAACAAATAACTTGCGAAACATGGCATACCCCGCTCAGTGCCCGCGGCCGGCACGAAGCCATCCCCGGCAAGGACGACTCATCATCGCAAGTGCCACGCCTGCTTTTTCGACCTGGATCAAGCCGGCGCACGGTGCGCTGAAAGCGCGACGATTCGCAGGGCCTGCACGCACCAACCGTGCGCTTTGCGCGACACGATTCCCGTCCAGCTAACGCGTCATATCGCCCGTAGTGACGGGAGAAAACTGTTATTGCCGCCTGCAGATTTTTTCGTCTGGCGGTATCATGAAGGCAGTCGAATTCATCAAAGGATCTGCTATGAATCAACGACGTTCATTCCTGAAAACTTCCGCCGTACTTGCCTCCACCCTGGGCCTCCCTGCCCTGGCGCGCTCCGCCGATCTTGCGGCAGCGGCAGCGGCCACCGCCTCCACCACCGATCGCTCGCTGCGCCTCTACAACATCCACACCGGCGAAAGCCTCAAGACCACGTTCTGGACCGAGGGCCTGTTCGTACCGGACGCGCTGCAGGACATCAACAAATTGCTGCGCGACTATCGCAACGACAAGGTGGAGCCGATCGACCCGCAATTACTGTTCTTGCTGAACAAGATCAGCGGCCAGTTCGGTTCGCAGAACGTGCTGCACGTCATCTCGGGTTATCGCTCGCCCGAAACGAATGCGATGCTGCACGCCAATACCGAAGGCGTGGCGAAACACAGCCTGCACATGGAAGGCAAGGCGATCGACATCCGGATGCCCGGCCAGCCGCTGGCCAAGCTGCACAAGACCGCGATGGCGATGCGCGCCGGCGGTGTCGGCTACTACCCGTCGTCGGACTTCGTCCACGTCGATACCGGGCGCGTGCGCCACTGGTAAATCATGAACAGGCTGCCCGCATGCCTGCTGTGCCTGCTGTTGGCCTCGCCTGCGTTCGGCCAGGACACGCCGGCATCGGCGCCGCAGACCGTCACCGTGCGCAGCACCCGCGATCCGGTCGACAAGTCCTACCGCAAAATGATCGAAGGGATGCAGCGCTTCCAGCGCGACCACGCCCTCGCCCCGCAGGCCACGCTGCGCTTCCAGCTGCTGCCGCGCCTGCCGACGGTGGACATGCACGGCATTACCCTGCGCGTGGTGGGCGACCACGTCACCGTGCCGGTTCCCGTTGCGCCGGACAACACCTTCGTGCTGCCGCACAACCAACAGGCGCTGAAGGAAGACGCCGCCGTCATCGCCAACCGCAAGACCACCAGCATGACCTGGCGCGCGCAGGTGCTGTCGCCCGGCGTGCCGGCCGGCATGCGGCGGCTGGGCGACCTGCGGCTCGAATGCCGGGTCGGCATGGACGCCGGCCTGATTTCCAACAGTTCGCCGATGTTCGCCTGGCTGTCGAACGCGCTCACCAGCACCGACCAGGTCTGCAACAACGCCAATGGCCACTATCTGTTCTTTGCCGACAAGCCCGTGTTCTCCGTGACGCTGCACGCCGGCGACCGGACCGAGGTACTGCCGTTCAAGATGCTCTACGCCGGCGGCGAGCAGACCGGCACCATGCTGCGCTACTGCGATTGCCAGGTGCTGCTGGACCGCACCTATTACGTGCCGATCTGGGACCCGGCCTGGCCCGACGACACGCTCATCGAATTCGCGTACATGGACGACCAGCCGCCGGAGGCCGCGCCATGAGAACCGCCGCCCTGCTCTTTGCGCTGGCCCTGCTGGCCGGCTGCGCCACCCGCAATGCCCTGGAAGGCTCGGTGGTCGCGCCCGAGCGCAGCGCGCAAGTGCAGCCCGGCAAAACCACCAAGGCCGAGCTGCTGGCGATGCTCGGCAAGACCGATGCCGCCGTGCGCTTCGACAGCGGCTACGAGGCATGGATGTACCAGGTGCCCGCCGACGGCGGCCGCTACAGCGAATTCGTGGTGCTGATCGACCCGCGCGGCATCGTCAGCAAGACACGCCGCCGTCCTGCGGAGTTCCCGCCCCGCCAATAGCCCGGACTGAAATCCCCTTTGCCAAGTTGCCACGAGGTAGTACATTTGACTCCTTGCTCAACAGGAGGAATGTCTCATGCGCTTCAAGCTTGGCCTCGCACTCGCCGCCGCGGCAATTTCCACCACCCAGCTAACGCAGGCGGGCGAGCTGTCGCCGGTGGAACAACAGATCGTCGCCGCGATCAAAGCCCATAACGGAGAAGCTGTCGCGCTGCTCGAACGCGCCGCGAAGATCAATAGCGGCACGCTCAACCTGAAGGGCGTGCGCGATGTCGGCGCCGTGTTCCGCCAGCAGTTCGACGAGCTCGGCTTCAAGACCAAGTGGATCGACATGCCGCCGGAAATGGGCCGCGCCGGCCACCTGGTCGCCACCCGCAGCGGCACCCAGGGCAAGCGCCTGCTGCTGCTCGGCCACATGGACACCGTGTTCGAAGCCGACAGCACGGCCCCGCTGTGGCAGCTGGACGGCGACGGCGTGCGCGGCCAGGGCGTGTCGGACATGAAGGCCGGCGACGTCGCCATCATCGAAGCCCTGCGCGCGCTCAAGCAGGTCGGCGCGCTCGACAACACCACCATTTCCGTCATGTTCACCGGCGACGAGGAAGAGGCCGGCAATCCGAAGACCGTTTCGCGCGGGCCGATGGTCGAGCTGGCCAAGGGCGCCGACATCGCGCTCAGCTTCGAGGGCATGGTCCACGACAGCAATCACCAGCCGCGCGCCACCGTCGCGCGCCGCGCCACCGCCTCCTTCGAGCTCGAGGTCAAGGGCAGGCAGGGCCACTCGTCCGCCGTGTTCAGCCCGGGCGCCGGCTATGGCGCCGTGTACGAGGCCGCGCGCATCCTCGACGCCTTCCGCCAGCAGGTGCCGGAACAGGGCCTGACCTTCAACCCCGGCCTGATCCTGGGCGGCACCGACGTCAGCTTCGACGCGGCGAACTCGAAAGGCAGCGCGGCCGGCAAGACCAATGTGATCGCCAACACGGTCACGGTGAAGGGCGACCTGCGCTACCTGGACTACCCGCAGCGCGACCGCGCCCAGGCCAAGATGCGCGCGATCGTGGCGAACAGCCTGCCGGGCGCCAGCGCCAGCATCAGTTTCCGCGATTCCTATCCGCCGATGGCGGTCACGCCGGGCAACCTGAAGGTGCTGGAAGCGTACTCGCAAGCCAGTGCCGATGCCGGCCTGGGCGCGGTCGGCGCGGTGCCGGCCGAATCGCGTGGCGCCGGCGACATCCAGTTCGTCGCGCCCTATATCGACAGCCTGGATGGGCTGGGCGCGAGCGGTTCCGGCGCCCACTCGCCCAACGAGCGCCTGCAGCTGGCCTCGATGCAGGAGGCGGCGATCCGCACCGCTATCCTGATCTACCGCCTGACGCGCTGAGCCGCCTCAATCGGGCGCCGGCCGCGTTCCGGCGTCCCGGTCGCGCGGCCGGGTTAGAATCCCGGGCATGGCACGCTTACAACTGAACTTCCCCGAGGACCAGTGGTATTACTCGACGCCACTGACGGTCCGCGTCACCGACATCAACGCCGGCAACCATCTCGGCAATGACTCGATGATCTCCATGATCTCCGAGGCGCGGGCGCGCTTCCTGTTCGAGTTCGGCGTCTCCGAAACCGAACGCGACGGCAACGGCATCATCGTCACCGACCTCGCCACCACCTACCGGGCCGAAGCGCACGCGCGCGACCAGCTGCTGTTCGAAGTGGGTGTCATGGACTTCAACAAATATGGCGGAGACATCATCTTCCGCGTCACTCGCCCGCACGATCGCACCCTGATCGCGATGGCCAAGTCCGGCTTCGTCTTTTACAACTACAAGACCAGCGAAGTGGTCGCCATGCCGGACGAGTTCCGGGCCAAGTTCGACCGCGTCAACTGGGTCTGAATCTTCGAAATGAAATTTTATTTCAAATAACAAAACAATTTGAAATAATATTTCATTCGCCGCTGCCCTCAAAAAATCCGGGAACTTTCCCTTCCCCTTGGTGGAATACTGAAAAAGACGACCACCATGACCACCGCCAACGAGCTATCCGACAGCGAACTGCTGCGCCAGGCCAGGACTGGCCAGGCCGCCGCGTTCAATACCCTGTACCGGCGCCACCAGGGCCCCTTGTACCGCTACGCCCTGCTGCGCTGCGGCTCGTCGGACACGGCCGCCGACATCGTGCAGGAAGCCTTCATGGGCCTTCTGACCGGCAAGCTGGCTTTCGACCCGCTGCGTGGCCAGCTGCAGCATTTTTTGTTTGGCGTGGCGCGCATGCTGGCCCTGCGCCAGGGGCCGCCCCGCGAACGCCAACTGGCCGAGCTGGGCGACGACGAGGACGAGGGCCCGGAGCTGACCAGCGACGAGCCCGAACCGCTGGCTCGGCTATTGGACAACGAGGCGGCCGAAGAAGTTCGGCGGGCGCTGGGCCAGCTGGCCCCGCACTACCGCGACGTGGTGATCCTGTACGAGATTCAAGACCTGTCCTACCAGGAAATCGCAGCAGTCTGCCAGGTGGACATCGGTACCGTGCGCTCGCGCCTGTCGCGGGGCCGGGCCGCGCTGGCCAAGCGGCTGGCGGCCTGGCATCCGGCCGCGAGCGCCGCGTGAAGGAGGAAAGAATGGACAAGCAAGACGACGATACGATCCTGGCCAGCCCGCTGGCCAGCCTGCGCCAGGAGATGGCGCAACTGAACACGCCGCGCTACGTGGAAAAAGACTTGATGCAAGCCTTCGCCGCGCAGTTCCCGCGCAAGCCGCGCTGGTGGGAGCGTTTCGCCACGCCGCAATGGAGCCTGGCCGGCAGCTTCGCCAGCGTCGCCCTGGTGGTGCTGGTGTTCGGCCTGTCCGGGAACGGCCCGCAGCTGCATGGTGGCGGCATGTCGGCGCCGCTGCTCAGCCGCGATGGCGGCGGCGTGTTCATCGCCCTCGATTCGGCCGAAAGGATCGAAGCCGAACCGGCGCCGCGCATGATCGAAGCGGAACTGCCGCGCACCGTGCTGGCCGGCATGGGCGTGGGCGTCAGCATCACCCCGGAAAACGCGGGCGACCGCGTCAAGGCCGACATGCTGGTCGCTGCCGATGGCGCGCCGCTGGCGGTCCGCCTCACCTCACTCGACTAACCGCAACACAAGGATAACCATGAACACCAAGAAACTGATGCTGGCCGCCTTCCTGGCGTGCACCCTGGCCCCGGCCCTGGCCGACGAAGAAAACGGACAGCCCGCGCCGCAACGCGACGTGGTCGTGCAGGGCCCGGTCTCGCTGCGCTCGGGCGACGGCAAGCTCACCATCAACACGCAAATGCTGCGCATCCACGGCCGCGCCGTCAAGAACGCACCATACAGCGCGCTGGAAGTGGTCGAGCGCCAGCAAACGCTGGCCGACGGCAACCAGATCGTCAACACCACCAGCACCATGAGCTACCGCGACAGCGAGGGCCGCATGCGCATCGAACGGCGCGACCGCAAGGGCGACATCAGCAACGTGACGATCACCGATCCGGTGGCCGACGTGTCCTGGTCGCTGCGTCCGCAGGACAAGACGGCGACCCGTGTGAAGAGCGGCGAGGCGATGCGTGCGGCCGCCGAGGCATCGCGCGCCGCTGCCGAGGCATCGCGTGCC
>JAEWEK010000188.1 GCA_023389425.1 Pseudomonadota bacterium
GTGTTGCGGAAAGTGCGCGCATTTTAGCAGGTTTGCGCGTTGAAAAACTATTTTCGGCTAATGCTGCTTATTCCGCCGAATTTACGACTAAAAAACTTCAACCCAGCCTTAAAACGCGTCCGCTCAATTGAATCGGACGCGCTTCGGCATCAGTTCATATACATACCGCCGTTCACGTGCAGGGTGGTGCCCGTGATGTAGGCGGCTTGCGGGCCGGCCAGGAAGGCCACGGCGTGCGCGATATCTTCCGGATTGCCCAGGCGGCCCAGCGGGATTTGCGTGAGCAGCGCTTCGTGCTGGCCTTCGCCGAGGCCCTTGGTCATGTCGGTATCGATGAAGCCGGGGGCGACGCAGTTGACCGTGATGTTGCGGCTGCCGATCTCGCGCGCCAGCGCGCGGCTCATGCCCGCCACGCCGGCCTTGGCCGCCGCATAATTCATCTGGCCCGGGTTGCCGGCCGCGCCGACCACCGAAGTGATATTAATGATACGCCCATGTTTCGCTTTCATCATCCCGCGCAGT
Source organism: Pseudomonadota bacterium (assembly GCA_023389425.1). Taxonomy (GTDB): domain Bacteria; phylum Pseudomonadota; class Gammaproteobacteria; order Burkholderiales; family Burkholderiaceae_D; genus Telluria. The sequence continues at coordinate 523 of JAEWEK010000188.1, forward strand.
ACGGCGCGCGCCAGGCGGCCCACGGCGGTCAGGTTGGTGGCGATCACGCTGTCCCACTCTTCGTCCTTCATGCGCATGGCCAGCTGGTCCTGGGTGATGCCGGCGTTGTTGACGAGGATGGTGATGGCGCCGACGTTCTTGGCGATATCGTCCGTCACGGCAGCGCACTGGGCGGCGTCGGTCACGTTCAGGACCATGCCCTTGCCGCCGAATTCGGCCAGGTAGGCGCCGATGGCCTCGGCGCCGCCTTCGGTGGTGGCGGTGCCGACCACGGTGGCGCCCTGCTTGGCGAGTTCGAGCGCGATGGCCTTGCCGATGCCGCGCGAAGCGCCGGTGACGAGGGCGATTTGGTTTTGCAGATTCATTTTGTCCTCTTTAAACGACGGGTACGATCAAGCCTGATTGATGGCGCCCAGCACGCGCTCCAGCGATTCCTGGTCGACCAGGGCCTCGCCCACCAGCACCGGGTCGATGCGCTTGGCCATGCCGATCAGGGTCTTGGACGGCGCGCACTCGATCACCTGGGTGACGCCGGCGGCGGCCATGGCCTGCATGGTCTCGACCCAGCGCACCGGGCCGGCGGCCTGGCGCACCAGTGCATCCTTGATCAGTTCCGGATCCTTGTTGACGGCCACGTCGACGTTGTTGATGACGTCGACCTGGGGCGCGTTGAAGGCCAGCCCGGCCATGTAGTCGCGCAGCTTGTCCGATGCCGGCTTGAGCAGCGACGAGTGGAACGGCGCCGACACCGCCAGCTTCATGGCGCGCTTGGCGCCCCTGGCCTTGGCGATCTCGCAGGCCTTGTCGATGGCGCCATTGTGGCCGGCGATGACGATCTGGGTCGGCTCGTTGAAGTTGACGGCCTCGACCACTTCGCCCGGCACGGCGGCCTGGGCTTCGAGGCAGACGGCGCGCACGTCGTCGGCGGACAGCCCCAGCACGACGGCCATGCCGCCCTGCCCGACCGGCACCGCGTCCTGCATCGACTGGGCGCGGAAGCGCACCAGCGGCACCGCATCCTTGAACGGGATCACGCCGGCCGCGACCAGGGCCGAATATTCGCCCAGGCTATGGCCGGCCATCACGGCGGGCGCCTTGCCGCCGGCCGCGATCCAGGCGCGGTACACGGCCACGGCCGCGGTCAGCATCACCGGCTGGGTGTTGGTGGTCAGGTCCAGGTCTTCCTTCGGGCCTTCGGCGATCAGGCGGCCGAGGTCCATGCCCAGCGCGTCCGACGCTTCGGCCACGGTGTCGGCGACCGCCTGGTTGCCGGCGAAGCCGTTCAGCATGCCGACGGCCTGGGCGCCCTGGCCGGTAAAGAGAAATGCGAATTTGCTCATGGTCTGTGGTCCAATCTTCTTGTTATCGGGGTCAGGCGGGCGCGGCCCGCCCGCCGTCACATGCGCGCGAGGATCGCGCCCCAGGTGAAACCGCCGCCCACGCCTTCCATCAGGACATTGTGGCCCGGCTTGACGCGGCCATCGCGCACGGCGAGGTCGAGCGCCAGCGGGATCGAGGCGGCGGAGGTGTTGCCGTGCTGGTCGACGGTCACCACCATTTTCTCTTCGGGCAGCTTGAGCTTCTTCGCGGTGCCCTTCATGATGCGGATATTGGCCTGGTGCGGGATCAGCCAGTCGACGTCGGACGGCGTCATCCTGGCCGCTTCCAGCGCCTCGGTGGCGACTTCTTCCAGCACGGTGACGGCCAGCTTGAACACCGCCGGGCCGTCCATGTGCAGGTAGCCGCTGCCGGCCACGGCGCCGCCGGCCAGCTTGCCCGGGATCGACAGGATGTCCGAGTGGCTGCCGTCGGCGTGCAGCTTGGTGGCGAGGATGCCCGGCTCGGCCGAGGCGGTCATGACCACGGCGCCGGCGCCGTCGCCGAACAGCACGCAGGTGGTGCGGTCGGTGAAATCGAGGATGCGCGAGAACACTTCGGCCCCGATCACCAGCACGTTCTTGTGGGCGCCGGACTTGATGAAGGCGTCGGCTACCGACACGGCGTAGACGAAGCCGCTGCAGACGGCCTGCACGTCGAAGGCGGCGCCGCCGCCCTTGATGCCCAGCTTGTTCTGCACGATGCAGGCGGTGCTGGGGAAGCTGCCGTGGAAGTCCGGGGTCGAGCTGGCGACGATCACCAGGTCGATGTCGCTGGCTTGCATGCCGGCCATCGCGAGCGCCTTGCCGGCGGCTTCGACGGCCAGGTCGGAAGCGTTCTGCTCCGGCGCCGCGTAATGGCGGGCCGAAATGCCGCTGCGCGTGAAGATCCACTCGTCCGAGGTTTCGATGCCCTTGGCGGCCAGTTGCGCGGCCAGGTCGTCGTTCGTCACGCGCTGGCCCGGCAGGTAGCTGCCGGTGCCGATGATTTTGCTGTACACGGTCATTGCTTAACTCTGCTTGATGGGGGAGCCGTTAGCGTCGGCAGGAGCGCCGGCCGGGGCCGGCATGATCTCGGCGATCATGCGCGCGAGCTGTTCCTGCACATTATTGTGGGCAGCGTCGAACGCGCGGCGCAAGGCCCACTCGAAGGAAAACGCGTCGGCTCCGCCATGACTCTTGATGACCAGGCCCTTCAGGCCCAGGAAGCTGCCGCCGTTGTAGCTCTTGGGATTGAGCTTTTTCAGCGAGCGGTAAGCGAACAGCCCGCCCAGCGTGGCCAGCAGGTTGTCGCGGAATGCCGATTTGAAGAAGTGTGCCACACCCTCGACTGCCTTGAGCGTGACGTTGCCCACGAAGCCGTCGCAGACGACGACGTCGGTGGTGCCCTTGAAGATATCGTTGCCCTCGACGTTGCCGTAGAAGTTCAGGGCGCCGCGCTCATGGTCGGCGCGCAGCAGCGCGGCCGTGGCCTTGACCACTTCGTTGCCCTTGATTTCCTCGTGGCCGACGTTGAGCAGGCCGATGGTCGGCTTGGCGATGCCTTCCATGGCCGAGCACAGCACCGAACCCATGATGGCGAACTGGTGCAGGTGGTGCGGCTCGCAGTCGACGTTGGCGCCGAGGTCGAGCATATAGGTCGGCTTGCCCTTCTGGTTGGGCAGCATCGAGCAGATGGCCGGACGGTCGACGCCCGGCATGGTCTTGAGCACGTAGCGCGACACGGCCATCAGGGCGCCGGTGTTGCCGGCCGAGACGCAGACATTGGCCGCGCCTTCCTTGACCAGCTCGATCGCCACGCGCATCGACGAATCCTTCTTGCGGCGCAGCGCCACTTCGACCGGATCGTCCATCGCCACCACTTCGGTGGCATGCTTGACCGACAGCCGGGGATGGTTCTCGGCGTGGCATTTCTTGAGTTCGGCGCGCACTTCTTCCTCGCGGCCCACCAGGATCAGTTCGGCCTGGGGCGCCTGCTTGAGGAAGGAAATGGCTGCAGGGATCGTGACCGAGGGGCCATGATCGCCACCCATGCAGTCGATGGAAATTTTAATTGTCATTTGTCGGGGTCGTACCGCGGGTCAGGCACAGCGGACGGCAGCAGGCCGCCTGCGCATGGCTCGTGGCCAGCCAGGATCGGCGAAATTCGAAATGACGGTGTGCAAGCTTGAATTGCAGCCGAAGACAAAGAAAAAGCGGCGCCACGCCAACAAGTACGTTGCACCGCTTTCATGTTACGACAAACGTCGATTACTCGTCGTTCTTGGTCTTGAGGACTTTGCGACCACGGTAGAAGCCGTTCGGGCTGATGTGGTGGCGCAGGTGGGTCTCACCGGTGGTCGGCTCGACAGCCAGGTTCGGGGCGGTGAGGTGGTCGTGCGAACGGTGCATGCCGCGCTT
>JAEWEK010000216.1 GCA_023389425.1 Pseudomonadota bacterium
CGATAGGGGCGTTCCGCGGTGATGGCGTCGAAGATGTCCGCAGTGGTGATGATGCGCGTTTCGATCGATATCTCGGATGCCGTCAGCCCCAGCGGATAGCCGGCGCCATCCAGCCTTTCGTGGTGCGCCGCTGCGATCGGTCCCAGTTCCGAAAACGCGCGGATACGCGTCAGGATGCTTCCCGTGTATTCGGCATGCTTGCGGACCGCCTTCATTTCGTCCCGGTCGAGCGCGGCCGGCTTGTCGAGCACGCTATTGCTCACGCCCAGCTTGCCCACATCGTGCAGGAGCGCCGCGCGTTTCAGCCAGCGGCGCCGATCGGCGGACAAGCCGAGCGCTGCCGCGATCAGGTCGGTATACAGCGCGACCCGAGTGCTGTGTCCGCTGGTGTATGGACTCTTCGCATCCACAACCTGGCCGAATGCGGCCGCGATGTCGTCCAGATAGTCGTCGTCGAGCTCCACGGAGAACCCGGCTGGCTCGAGCGAGAGGACTGCTTCGTCGAGATCCGGTGATGTCAGCGGTGTCCAGAAATCGTCGAATGTCGCAAGCCTTTCGAGCGAATCGACCAACACTGGATCGAACCAGCTTCCGGCGCGTTGGCGTGCCTCCTTGAGAGCGGCCCGCCGCCCGCCCGTTGTGTGGAACACGTCGACCACTTGTGCCAGCAGCGCGATGCGCGAATACAGCGGAATGGCCGCACCCGACAGGCGCGCCGGCTTGCCGCCGCCGTTGAAGTGTTCGTCGAGGCTGTAAATGCCGTCGGCGACACCCGGGGGAAAACGCAGCAGGCGCGCGATTTCCGCGCCGCGATGGCAACGGGTGGCGACCAGCTCCTGCGCGATCGCGGGGCCGTCGCGCAAAATCGTCAGCACGCTGCGGAAGCGCTCGGCCAGTCCGGCCTTCAGGCCAGTGTGTTGCAGCACGAAGGCAAGTACTTGCGGAAGACCATCGCCGACGGTTTTGAAGTCACGCTTGAAGGTCAGGTCATCTGTGACGTAGAGCTCGCAGATGCGCGCCGCGTTGCTGCTGCAGCCCAGGTCCTTCAGCAAGAGCGTGTAATAGAGCTCCCATAGTTGTGCGTCGTCGAGATCCAGGTCACGGCCGATCTGCAGGCCGATCCAGCAGCAGCGAATGCAATGGCCGGGCGGCTGGCCTTCCGTGATGTCGAGAGCGTAGCTGAGCGCGCCGATCAGTTCCGACAACTTCATGGCCTGCGTGGATGGAGCGAACTGGTGCGACATGATGGCCTGTTGCCGGGTTGGAATGTTGTCGATTGTACGCCGGGTAGCGGCGCAGGCAACGACGCAGATAGTCACTTTTTCAAGTGAGTTGATCGCGCAGCATCGAAACGTTGCAGGGCCGCCGCGGGATGCTCGTCATTGTGTAACAGTCCGTTACTACGTGCGCTAACGCGCTTTGGAGTTGCCGTTCGGAATAGATAATCGGCAAACCTTAACCGTAACGAGGCACAATCATGAAATACTTTCTTCCCGTTCTTTCGATGGCCACGGCGGCCGGTTTGCTGGCAGCTTGTGGCGGTGGTGGCGGCAGCGCCGGCAACAGCAATCCGGCGCCGGTGCAACTGGGAACCGTCACGGTTGCAATGACCGACGCGCCGGCCTGCGGCTTCGATGCAGTCAATGTGACCGTCTCCAAGGTGCGGATCAACCAGAGCGCTTCGGCCAGCGATACCGACAGCGGATGGACCGATATCACGCTGTCGCCCGCGCTGAAGATCAACCTGCTCAACCTGAACAACGGAACCTTGCAGGCATTGGGCCAGACATCGCTGGGTCCGGGGCACTACAGCCAGTTGCGCCTCGTGCTGGCCAGCGGCGCCAACAGCAATACCGTCGTCAAGAGCGGCTCGACGACCGAGATCCCGCTCGATACGCCGAGCGCGCTGCAGAGCGGCATCAAGCTGAACAATGAATTCGACGTCGCCGCCGGCCAGCGCGTCGACCTGGTGCTGGACTTCGACGCTTGCAAGTCCATTGTCACCAAAGGCAATAGCGGCGGATACAGCCTCAAGCCGGTCGTGAAGGTTGTGCCGACTGCATTGAACGGCATCAGCGGATTCGTCGCAACCGCGGCACTGGGCAAGAACATTGCCGTGTCGGCGCAACAGAATGGCGTCATCGTGGCTTCCACTACGCCGAATCCGACTACTGGCGAATTCGACCTGACCCGTCTGCCGGCCGGCAACTACGACGTGGTGGTGACGGGTGATGGTTACGCGGCCAATGTGGTCGGGGCAGTGCCGGTGACTGCAAGCGCGATGACGTCGCTCAGCACGGCCGCCGCGCCTATCGTGCCGGTCGTGTCCGCCTCGCATAATATCGGCGGCAGCGTGACGCAGAACCCCGTCAGCAGCACCGAGCCGGCGCAAGTCTCGGCCATGCAGGCGATCAGCGGCGGCCCGACAGTCACGCTGAAGTACACGATGTCGCCGATCGGTGGCGGCGCTTACAGCATCACCGGCCTGCCAGTGATCGCACCGCGTTATGTGGCTTACAGCACGACGATGCCGCTGGCATTCGCTGCCGCGATCACGGTGCCGCCGGTGGGCCAGTACCGCGTGGACGCGTCGGCAATCGGCTACTCGACCAAGTCCGTGGCCAGCGTGGATATCAGCACGGCCGACCAGTCCAGCGTCAACTTTACCTTGACGCCGTAAGCCCTGCGGCATATGCGTCAAGGCCCGAGGACGTGCGGGCCTTGACGTCTCTTTTAACGCATCGGCACGAACTTGCCGTCGCAGCTGTACGGTGCAACCTTCGCCGGCGCGGCAGCCTCGAATTTCACATCGGCCGGCTGGCCAGGCATTGGGATATTGCCGCCGCCGTGGATGATGTCCGCCAGTTTCATGTGCACCTGGGCCGGCTGTATTCCTGCGATAAAAACATTTTCCAGCTTGACGCCGGTACGGTGGCTTTCGTCCGCGCCGGCGATTAACACGTCGCCCGGCGTCTCAACGGTGATATTGCGCAGGGTGATCGCTTTATAGTCCGGAATCCGATTGCCCTTGAATCCGGGATCGAAGAACTGGTCCGTCGTGCCGTTGTTGTAATAAGGGCTGATCGCAATCGGTACCTGCACGCCGCGCATGCAAATGTTCTGGTACACCAGGTCATGCACCGGGCCGCCGCGCGTGACGTTGCTCTTGATGCGAATGCCGCTGGTGGTATGGTCCTCCACCAGATCGTCGACCAGCAGATGGCTCACGCCGGAATAGGTTTCGCTGCCGATCGACATACCGTGGCCGCTGTAGAAATGATTGTGCAGCACGCTCATATACGATACGCCGGTCTTGATCGCGATATTGTCGTCTTCGTTGTCGATCCAGCTGTGCGCCACCGTGATATTGGTCGAACTTCCCGGGTCGATGCCGTCGGTATTGCGCGCATCGGTATGCGGTACGGTCGGCGTTTTCAGGTGCACGCCCCAGGCCGTAAAGCCGTTCGTGTTGTTGACGGTGACGTGGTAATTCGGCGAGTTGTGCAGGGTGATGCCGTATAAAACCAGGCCGTCCGCGTTGCGCGCGACGATCAGCTTCACGCTGTAATATTTCTTATTCCCCGGTTCGGCCTTGCGCGCCATTTGCCACCAGCTGTAATCGCGGCCGATCAGTTGCATATCGCCGCGGCCATCGATAATGCCTTCGCCCATCACGGCGGCATTCTTTGCGTCGATAATCGAAATCAGTGGCTGGCAGCCGACCGGTCCGGCCGGCGCGTTCGCGCGCAATCCTTCCGGCGCGGCCGCCGTTTCGCCAAATTTCCTGTCGTGCGCTTCCGTCGTGGCGCACACGCCGGGAGAGGAGGGATAGTCGTAGTCACCCGGCTTGCGCGATGCGTACAGCGTCACGCCTTTGCCGATCAGGAGCGTCACGCCTTCCGGCAGGCGCAGCGGCCCGCTCATGAAGGCATTCTTGCCTGGCGCCGCGGCCAGTTCCACGGCCTTGCCGCGCGCGCAGCGATCCAGCGCCGCCTGGATCAGGTGGGTGTCCGGTTTGGCTTCGTCGGCGTCCGATAATTTCCTGTCGCTGGCGCCGAATTTTTCTGCCTGCAGTGTGGTGCAGGTGGCAGGGACAACAGGTTCAGTCACCGTCCTCCGATCCTGTGCAGCTGCCATGTTCGCCATTCCAAGACACAGGGCCGCTGCGGCCAATTCAGTACGCGTCAATGTCAATTCCATGCTCCGTTGGTCGTTTTATTTTTTCTCGCCGATCTGTTCAGCGCCTCAACGATTTTAGTCTGCAAGCAAGGCTTCATGTAACAGGAAAATTCGTATTGACATTCGTTATTGGCCGTCTACATTGGTTTGGCAGGCTATTTGCCTGCCGCACGTCTCGGAACCCAACAAACGAAAAGGAATAGCGATGAGAGCGAAAATTGCATTTGGCTGCACGGTTATCTCTGCCATGGCCTGCCTTGCGCTGCCGGCATTTGCCACCGACGTTATCGCGACGAAGGATGCACCGGCGGCAGTCGGTCCTTATTCCCAGGCGATTCGAGCGGGGAACATGGTATTCCTCGCCGGGCAGCTGCCGATCGATCCGAAAACAGGAAATTTGAATACGGGCTCGATCGAAGACCAGACCAGGCAGGCGCTCGACAACCTCAAGGCCATCCTGGCCGCGAGCAATATGTCGATGGATAACATTGTGTCAACCACGGTGTACGTGAAGGACCTGAACGATTTCGCGAAGATGAATACCGTGTACGGCACCTATTTCAAGGACAAGCCGCCGGCCCGCGCGACGGTGCAGGTGCAGCGGCTGCCGAAGGATGCGGCGCTCGAGATATCCGCCATCGCGGTGCATTAGGATGCGAATCCACAACGCCAACCGATCGAGTTGGTGTTTTTTTTAAAGGCCAGGCCCGTACTGAGCGTGTTGGATCGCGGCTGCGGCGAGCGCTGCGAGCACGCACACTCAGCATGGGTTCCGGCCTTCGCCGGAACGACGAATCAACACTTAACGCAGACAGCGCGTTTTTAAACGGCCAGCCTCTGGGCGAGAAAATCAACAAACGTTCTCACCTTCGCCGACAGGTGCTTCCTGCTCGGGTACACCGCATAAATCCCCAACTCGCCGGACTGCCACTCCGGCAGGATCCGGACCAGCCTTCCGGCCGCCAGGTCGCCGGCGACAATGAATTGCGGCTGGAAGATGATGCCGCAGCCATGGACGGCGGCCAGCCGCAGCATGTCGCCGTTGTCCGCCCGGATCGGGCCCGACACCGGCACCGACACCACACCGTCCGGCCCTTCGAGCCGCCATTCCGTTCCGGTGCCGGTCAGCGTGTAGCCAAGGCAGGGATGGTGCGCCAGTTCCGCCGGCGTGGCCGGCGTTCCGGCCGCCGCGAGATACGATGGCGCCGCACAGACATAGTTCCGCGCGCCACCGATCTTGCGGGCGATGAGGTCGGACTGGGGCAGGGATCCGATCCGGATCGCGAGGTCGAAACCTTCTTCCACCAGGTCCACCTTGCGGTCGCTGAGCGCAATGTTCACACGCACCTGCGGATAATGCCGCGCGTACTCGGCGATGAGCGGCGCGAGCCGGTGCTGGCCGTAGGAAAGCGGCACCGTCACCTTGAGCTCGCCACGCGGAGCGCCTGTCTGCTGGCCCGCGATCTGTTCGGCTTCGTCGACGTCGTTGATGATCTGCACGCTGCGCTCGTAGAAGGCGCGGCCAGTCTCGGTCAGGCTGAGCTTGCGCGTGGTGCGGTTCAGCAGACGGGTGCCCAGATGTTCCTCCAGCTTTTGCACCTGCTTCGAGGCCATCGCCCGCGAGGTGTCCAGGCGCGCCGCCGCAGCCGCGAAACTGCCGCCATCGACCACGGCGGCGAAGACTTTCATCGATAAGAGCAGATCCATCCCAGTAACTATTGTCAACCAAATCGAAACAGTTTAGTCTCGCAAGACGGCTTTATCAACCGCACGTGAGGCAATACCATGTGAAGCTACTGATCCCGGCAAATGTCGCGGACCAACAGACAGGAGAAGCACATGCTCACACTACCGACGCTTTTCGTTTCGCACGGCTCGCCGATGCTGGCCCTGCAGGACAGCCCTGCTCGCCGCTTCCTGCAAGGGCTGGGCGCGGAGCTGCCGCGTCCGAAGGCGATTCTTGCGGTGTCGGCGCACTGGGAAACCATCGCCGGCCCGGCCGTTTCCCTGGCAACGCAGCCGCAGACGATTCACGACTTCGGCGGCTTTCCGCGCGCCTTGTTCGAGATTCAATATCCCGCGCTGGGAGCCCCGGAGTTCGCTGCCCGCGCCGCCGGCTTGCTGGAAGATGCGGGCTTTAAAGTCGGCCGCAGCGCCGACCGCGGCCTCGACCATGGCGCCTGGGTACCGCTCAGCCTGATGTATCCGGATGCGTCGGTGCCGGTCGCGCAGCTGTCGATCCTGCACGGCGCAACGGCGGCCGAGCATGAAAAACTCGGCCAGGCGCTGTCCAGGCTGCGCGAGGAGGGCGCGCTCATCATCGGTTCCGGCTCCATGACGCATAACCTCTACGAGTTTCGCGGACAGGGCATCGATGCGGCCGCGGCCAACTGGGTCAGCGAATTCGCGGGATGGATGAACGCCCGCCTGGAACAGGGCGATCGCGACGCCTTGCTGGATTACCGCAAGCGCGCACCGTTCGCCGAGAAGAATCATCCGACCGACGAGCACCTGATGCCGCTCTACGTGGCGTTGGGCGCAACCGGGAGGGAGTCAAGGGCGACACGGCTGCATGCCAGCGTCGAGCACGGCGTGCTCGCAATGGATGTGTACGCATTCAATTAACGACCTACAATGGGACTACAAGGAGAAAAATCATGAACACCAATCAAATCAATCTGAATGCCGCCGACGATGCCGGAAAGCTGATCCTTCGTGTCGTGCTGTCGGGCCTGTTGCTGTTCCACGGCGTGTCGAAACTGATCGGCGGCGTCGGCTTCATCACCGGCATGCTGGCGCAAGCCGGGCTGCCGTCGGCGCTGGGTTACCTGGTGTACATCGGTGAAGTCGTGGCGCCCCTGTTCATCCTGTTCGGCGTCTACACGCGGCTGGCGGGACTGGTCGTGGTCGTCAACATGATCGTGGCGATCCTGTTGGTGCACACCAGCCAGCTCTTCACGGTCAACCAGACCGGCGGCTGGGCGCTGGAACTGCAGGCCATGTATCTCGTCGCCGGCGCGGCGCTGGCCCTGATGGGCGCCGGCCGCTACAGCCTCGGCGGTGCGGCAGGCCGGTTCAACTGATTCGGGCCTCGACCGCCGGAAACCCTCGCCGTGGCGGGGGTTCTTCCTTTGTGCCTTCCAATTTTCCGCACTTATCTATCTGTTAATTCTTATATTTCTTTCCCCAAGTCAACGGTACAATTTGCTTGTTCATCAACAAGGAAAAGGGGATCGAAATGAGAGCCGTACCCGCAAAGATTGTCGTCGCGCTTGCCGTCGTGGTCCTGCTGTTCGCGCTGGCGCCGTTTGGCACCGTACCGGCCGGATACCGGGGCGTGATTACGACCTTCGGCAGTCCGGGAAGCGAGGTCCTGAGCGAGGGCATCCATTTCCGCATCCCGATGGCGCAGAAGCTCAATCTGGTCAACGTGTCGATCCAGAAGGGCGAGGGCGAAGGCGATGCCGCGTCGCGCGACCTGCAAACCGTGCACACGCGCGTCGCCCTGAACTACCACATCACGCCGGAGGGTGCGGTGTCGGTGTTCCGCGACCTGGGCAACCAGCCGGGCGAGCGCATCATCATCCCGGCGGTGCAGGAAGCGGTGAAGGCCGTCACGGCGCGCTTTACGGCGGAGGAGCTGATCGCCAAACGCACCGACGTGCGCGACCAGATCATCGCCCAGCTGCGCGAACGGCTGGCGCGGCACAGCGTGGTGGTGGATGAATTCTCGATCGTGAACTTCAACTTCTCGCGTTCCTTCAACGACGCGATCGAGGCGAAGACGACGGCCGAGCAGCTGAAGCTGAAGGCGGAACGCGACCTGCAGCGGATCGAAGTGGAGGCCAAGCAGCGCGTGGCGCAGGCGCGGGCCGAAGCGGAATCGCTGGCGGTGCAGCGTCAGCAGGTCACCCCTGAGCTGATCCGCCTGCGCGAGATGGAGAACCAGCGCATGGCGATCGAGAAGTGGGACGGCAAGCTGCCCAATGTGTCGGGTGGGGCGATGCCGTTCGTGAACGTGAAGTGACCCGTTGGTTGAGGGCGACTATAGTAATGGTTGCTAT
>JAEWEK010000242.1 GCA_023389425.1 Pseudomonadota bacterium
GGTGCGTATCGGTCCGCTGTCCGGCTGCAGCGGCGCCGCCGCCTGGCGCGCCGAGCCGGTGGCCTGTCCCGACATCGCGAGCGATCCGCTGTGGGAGCAGCGCCGCGAGATCGCCCTCGCGCACGGGCTGCGCGCGGCGCGCGCGGTGCCGATCCTGGCGCCCTCGGGCGCGGTGCTGGGCACCTTCTGCTGGTACTACTACGCCACCAGCGAACGCCCGCCGCACGAGGCGCAGGCGATGGAGCTGCTGGCCAATACCGCCTCGCTGGTGATCGGCCAGCGCCACGAAGCGCGCGAGCGCCAGGCCGCGGAGGAACGGTCGCGCTCCATCCTCGAGAGCATGAACGACGGTTTCCTCGCGATCGACGAGCAGTGGCGCATCACCTACGCCAACCGCGCGGCCGAAAGCGCGACCCGGCTGCGGCGCGAGGACATGGTCGGCGCCAGCTTCTGGGAGGTGTTCCCGCACGTGGCCGGCACCGCGCGCGAGCAGGCCTACCGCCGCACCGCGAGCCGGCGCGAGCGCACCCACGTCGAGGCCTTGCTCAACGAGTACGGGCGCTGGTTCGAGATCGACAGCTTCCCCACGCCGGACGGCGGCATCGCGCTGTTCTTCCGCGACCAGACCGAACGCCACCGGGCCGGCGAGGGCATCCGCCGTCTTGCCGCCGTGGCCGAGCAGTCGACCGATTTCATCGGCCTGTTCACGCCGGACGCCGGCGGCATCTGGCTCAATCCGGCCGGCCGCGCGCTGGCCGGGCTGGCGCCGGACGCCAATATCGAAGCGTGGCGCCTGATCGATTTCGTGGCGCCGGATGCGCGCGAGTTCATGCGCACCGTCGTGCTGCCGGCGCTGACCGGCGCGACCGCGCAATGGGAAGGCGAGCTGCGCTTCGCCCGGGTGCGCAGCGACGCCACCTTCCCGGTCTACTTCAAGGGCTTCGTGGTGCGCGACGACCAGGGCAAAAACCTGGGCCTGGCCACCGTCACGCGCGACATCACGGAGCACAAGCGCTCCGAGGATGCGCTGCGCCGCATCGCGGCCGACCTGTCCGAGGCCGATCACCGCAAGAGCGAGTTCCTGGCCACGCTGGCGCACGAGCTGCGCAATCCGCTGGCGCCGATCCGCACCGGCCTCGACCTGCTGCGCATCGGCGGCCACGATTCGGCCGAACGCGTGCACGACATGATGGAGCGCCAGCTCGGGCACCTGATCCACCTGGTCGACGACTTGCTCGACGTGGCCCGCATCACGCGCGGCAAGATCGAGTTGAAGAAGCGGCCGGTGGACCTGCGCGCCATCGTCGCCACCGCGCTGGAAACCAGCGCCGCCCTGATCGACTCGAGCGGCCACACGCTGTCGGTGCGCCTGCCCGACGAGCCGCTGGAGCTGGAGGCGGACGCCACGCGCCTGGTGCAGGTGCTGTCCAACCTGCTCAATAACGCGGCCAAGTACACGCCGGGCGGCGGCCACGTGAGCGTCGAGGCGCGGCGCGAGGACGGCTACGCGGTGGTCGCGGTCACCGACACCGGGGTCGGCATCCCGGCCGACGCGCTCGGCTCCGTGTTCGAGATGTTCACCCAGGTGCGCGGCAAATCTCGATCGCGCGCAGGGCGGCCTCGGGATCGGCTTGTCGCTGGTGCGGCGCCTGGTGGAGCTGCACGGCGGCCGGGTCAGCTCGGCCAGCGACGGCCACGGCAAGGGCAGCACCTTCACCGTGCGCTTGCCGCTGGCCGCGGTCGCGCGGCGCGCGCCGCCGCGCCCGCGGGAGGGCGCGGACGCCATGCCGGCGGCCCAGCGCAGATTGCGCGTGCTGGTGGTCGACGACAATGCCGATGCCGCCGAGAGCCTGGTCGAGCTCCTGCATCTGCTCGGCCATACGCCGCGCATGGCGCATGACGGTCCGTCCGGCTTGCGCATGGCGCAGGAGTTCCAGCCCGACCTGGTGTTCCTCGACATCGGCCTGCCCGGCATGAGCGGGCACGAGGTGGCGCGTGCGATCCGGCGCACGCCGGGATTGGAGCGGGTGATGCTGATCGCGCTGACCGGCTGGGGTGCGGCCAGCGACCTGTCGCAGTCGCAGGAAGCGGGCTTCGACCAGCACCTGACCAAGCCGGTGAGCCTGGAGGCGCTGGAACAGGCTTTCGCGGCGGCCGAGGAGCGCATGTGAGCGCCGTCGGGCTGTCGTGCGGGGTGCTGGTGGTGAACGCGCACGGCGAGCTGCTCCTGTGCCACGTGACGCACACGGCGAAATGGGATATCCCGAAAGGCATGCGGGATCCGGGTGAATCGGCGCTGGACGCGGCGATCCGCGAGCTGCGCGAGGAAGCCGGCGTCGGGTTCGCGCGCGAGCGCTTCGAGGACCTGGGCGAATTCGCCTACCGGCCCGACAAGCGCCTGCACCTGTTCCGCGTGGCGGCCGGCGACGAACTCGGGACGCTCGAACAGCTGGTCTGCACCAGTTTCTTCGCCCACCATGTCACCGGCAAGCAGACCCCGGAAGCGGACGGCTACCGCTTTGCCGGGCGCGACGAAGTGGCGCGCCTGTGCTGGCCGCGCATGGCGAAGCTGCTGCTGACGCTGGAATGGTAGGCCGCGCTAGCCCGATTTCTTCTCGCGCGGAAGATTCTTCTCAAGGATGGCCCACAGGATCAGCCCGTAGGCGAGCACGCGGATCACGTAGTGGGCCGGCGAATCTTCGCCGCCATGGTCGTGCAGGGTGGAATAGACGCGGTGCAGGCCTTCGATGAAGAAGGACAGCGCGAAGTAGAGGAAGAAGCGATCGCCGCTGTCGCGCCAGAAACGCAGGAAAAACAGGGCGATGATGATCGAACCCATGGCGATGGCGCCGGTCAGCACGTCGTTCATGGCTACTCCTTTTCGTAGATCAATCCATACAGCAACAAGGCCACCGCGACCAGGGCCGTGATGAGTCGCGCCGGCAGCAGGCTGATGTCCTCCGGCAGGAACACCTTGTCCAGCAACAGCAGCAGGTTGTTGAGCGTCATGACGGCGAAGCAGGAACCGCTCCAGAACAGGAGCCGGTGGCCGGTGCGCCGGTAACTGGCATACAGCAGCCAGGCGCATGCCAGCGAAGTCAGGGTGCACAGAAAATAGATGATCTGGCCCACGTCAGGAGTCCTTTCGCCATTTGAAGGCGTCCGCGAATTGCTGGGCCTTGCGGTCCAGCGATGAATGGATGAGATTGGTGACATCGACCAGCCGGGCCGCATACAGCTCGGCCAGGCGGTCGATCAGGCCGCCCAGCTCCGGCGATTCCGGCTGATATGAATAGTCGCCGGACGCGGCGCGCAGCGCCATGCCGGCCGTGCACAGGTCGTCCAGCAGCCCATGCGCCGTGCGCTCGCGGATGTACAGGCGGCGCGCGAGCGACTCCGGCTGCCAGGCATGATGCGGGTCGGCCCGCAACAGCAGCAGCGCTTCAAGGAAGGGAACCGAGGGCACGCTCGTGAGGACGAACCGCCTTAGGTCCTCCGGAATGGTGGCCTTGCTCATCGCCAGTTTTTCCGGTACGGAATATTCAAAAAGGAAAAGATTCTAGAGGATCGGGGCCGGACCTGCTTTCAATCGTGCGCACCTCCGGCGGCTTGGACGCACGGGTCACATTGTTAAGGAAAACATTTTTTAACGCAACACTTCTCTAAAGATACAATCAGCGCTTTTGTTGTGAGAAGCAAATGTATTTGAAGAAGTTGTTTGCCGGTGCCGTGCTGGCCTGTTCCTGGTCCGGCCTGGCCTGGGCCGGCGGCTGCCCGGCCTATTATGTCGCCGGGCGCCTGCCCGAGATCCGCAACGCCAAACTGGCCAGCGCCACCCGCGAGCTGTGCTTCGGCGAATTCGGCGTCATGCATTCCGGCGTCACGCGCACCCCGCTGTGGTCGGCCGAATTGCTGAAGGCCGACAATGTCGCTGCCGCCCAGGGCTTGAGCCGCGAGAACAGTTTCCACGCCGAGCCGCGCTTGCCGGCCGGCCAGCGCGCCGAACTGTCCGATTACGCCCGCAGCGGATTCGACCGCGGCCACATGGCGCCCAATGGCGACATGCCGGACCGCGCCAGCCAGCGCGAAAGCTTTACGCTCGCGAACATGGTCCCCCAGGACGGCGACAACAATCGCCACGTCTGGGCCCACATCGAGGCCGCCGTGCGCAAGATGGCGAAGGAGGAGGGCGCGCTGTATGTCATCACCGGGCCCGCCTTTCTTGGCGCACAGCTGCGCAAGGTCGGCAAGGTGATCGTGCCTAGCCATTTGTACAAGGTGGTGTACAGTCCCCGCGAGCGCGCCGGCGCCGCGTGGTTCGTCGAAAACCAGGCGGATGCGGTGCCGCAGGTGCTGCCGATCCCGGAACTTGAACGGATGGTCGGCATCAACCTGCTGCCGGCGCTGACCGACGAACAGAAAGCGCGGATGCTGCGCCTGCCCAAGATTCGCCAGGGCCGCAGCCGACGCATGTGACAGGAGCAGGCATGAGCAAGCAATCTTTCAAACCCTACGCCAACGAATCGGACGAGCTGGAAATCGGCAATCTCGCCATCGAGAACCGCCTTGACCGCGTGACGCTGGCGGGCGACGTCGATCTCACCGCCGACCGCCAGGGCCTGGCGGCGGCGCGCCTGCTGCACGAGCTGCTGGGCGAAGTAGTGCGCCGGCTGGAGGCGGATCCGGCCCTGCCCGAGCGGCTGCCGGCACCGGCCGTCGGCAAGGTGGACAATCCCTTTTCCTGAGCGGCATCCGGCACCCAGGGGTTCAGCGTTCCAGCACATAGGTGCCGGGCGCCGGCGCCAGCGATGGCCCGACCGTACGGGCCGGCACCCGTTCGCCGTGGGTGTGGCGGGCGAGCCAGCCGGTCCACGATGGCCACCATGAGCCGTCGTGCAGGCGCGCTTCGGCCAGCCAGGTGTCGGCATCGATATAGCAGTCGCCGCGGTGCCGCTCCATGCTGTAGAAGTGGCGGCCGCGGTGGCCGGGCTCGCTGATGATGCCGGCATTGTGCCCGCCGCTGGTCAGCAGGAAGGCGATGTCGCAGGCGGCGAGCAGGTGGATCCGGTGCACCGAGCGCCACGGCGAGACGTGGTCGGTCATGGTGGCGACCGCGAAGATCGGGAGTTCGACGTCGGTCAGGGCGATCGGCCGGCCGGCCACGCGGTAGCGGCCGGCGAACAGGTCATTGTGCAGGAACAGGTGGCGCAGATAGTCGCTGTGCATGCGGTAGGGCATGCGCGTGGTGTCGGCGTTCCAGGCCAGCAGGTCGGTCATCGGCGGGCGCCGGCCCAGCAGGTATTGTTCGACCGCGATCGACCATACCAGGTCGTTCGAGCGCAGCAGCCGGAAGGCGCCCGCCATCTGGCGGTTGTCGAGAAAGCCCTGTTCCCACATCAGGTCTTCGAGCCAGGTGACCTGGCTTTCGTCGATGAACAGGGACAGCTCGCCCGCTTCAGAGAAATCGGTCTGGGCGGCCAGCAGGGTCATGGTGTTGAGGACCTTGCTGTCGGTGCAGGCCAGCGTCGCGGCCGCCATCGCCAGCAGGGTGCCGCCGAGGCAGTAGCCGGCGGCATTCACGCGCTGCCCCGGCACCAGCGCGCGCACCACGTCGACGGCCGCCAGCACGCCGTTTTCGAGGTAGTCGTTGAGATTCAGGTCGCGGTCGTCCGCGGTCGGGTTGTGCCACGAGATGATGAAGACGGTATGGCCCTGACCGAGCAGGTAGCGCACCAGCGAGTTGTGCGGCGACAGGTCGAGGATGTAGTACTTCATGATCCACGCCGGCACGATCAGCACCGGCTCGGCGAACACCGTCGGCGTGGCCGGGCTGAACTGGATCAGTTCGATCAGGCCGTTGCGATAGACCACTTCGCCGGGCGTGATGGCGACCTCGTGCCCGGGGCGGAATTGCTCGGCGCCGGCGGGCGGGCGACCCGCGATGCGGCGCTGGATGTCGTCGACGAGGTAGCCCGCGCCGCGCAGGAAATTGAGGCCTTGCTCGGCCGCGGTGGCCGCCAGCACCTCGGGATTGGTGGCGACGAAGTTCAGCGGCGACATCGTGTCAAGCAACTGCCGCGCGGCAAACGACACGAGCTGCTCGTGGTGCTCGGTGACGCCGTCGACGCCGGTGGTGGCGTTGTACCACCACTGCTGGTTGAGCAGGAAAGCCTGCTGCAGCAGCTTGTACGGCCACTGCTGCCAGGCTTCGCCGCGGAAGCGCCGGTCTTGCGGCAGCGGTTTGATACAGGGCGGAACGTCCATGCCGATGCTGCTGCGGATGGCGTAGTCCCACCAGCGCAATTCCTTGTGCCAGCCCTTTTGCGCGAGACGTTGCCATTTCGCGGGTGCGCCCGCCATGTGCATCAGCCAGTCGACCGTGGCCAGCGCCAGGCTGATCGGTGAAATGCCCTGGGTGGCATGGCCGATCAACGCGTGCAACAGGCGGTCGGCGTCCGCCGGCGGCTCGGGCACGCTGGTGTGCATCGCGACCAGGTCCTGGTGGCGCTGCGCGCCGCCGACTTGCGGCGGCGGCCACGGAATCATGGGCATGGGCGGCGGTGTTTCCATCGGTATTCCTCCGCGCGAAAAACCGCGCGCTCACCAGCATCGCGCCGCCTGACGCCGCGCGGTTGATCGGCCTCAATGGTGCGCGGCACATGCTCCCTTTCGGGTAACCTCGTCCTGTCAATGCGCCAATAAATTCGCATCCCGCCAACCAGGATTTGGGAGAATGTTATGCAACACACACTCATCGCCGTATTCGATAACCGTGCCGACGCCGACCGCGCGCAGGACGACCTGCTGCTTGCCGGCTTCAAGCGCGACTGCGTGAAGATTTCCACCAGCGATCCGACCGGCATGACCGACAGCCTGACCGGCGCCAGCGCGGCCGGCGCCACGACCGCCGAGTCCGAGCCGCGCCACGAAGGCCTCGGCGCCAGCATCAAGCACTTCTTCGCCGACATTTTCGGCACCGACAACAGCGAGCACGCGCAGCGCTACAGCGATGCGGTGAGCCGCGGCCATCACGTGCTGACGGTGGTGACCGAATCCGAACCGGAGGTCGAACGGGCCGCCGATGTGGTCGAGCGCCACGGCCCGGTGGACATCGACGAAAAGCATGCGCAATGGAGCGGCGCCGGCCAGATCAGCCATCCGGAGACCATGCGCGCGGGCGGCGCCGGCGGGCTGCAGCAGACGTCGCCGGCGGCGCGCCAGTCGGGCTATCCCGGTTCGGTGCAGCACTCGGAGGATTTCCTCAAGCACGAGAACGAGCCGGGCCTGTTCGCGCAACAGTCCCTGAACGACGACGTGCCGATGGGCAACACCTACCAGGAACCAATGAGCCGCGAGGGCGAATCGCTGCAGGGCTCGTCCCTGGAAGGCTCGGCCATGCAGGCGCCGGGCAGCACCGGGTCGATGTATTCCACCTCGCTGCAGGGCTCGCGCATCGGCGAAGGCATGCAACGCGACCTCGGCGGATCAGCGCGCAGCGGCGTGCGCGTGTTCTCGCGCGAGCTCGACAGTGCCGCATCCACCGAGCCGAGCCTGCTGGCCGACGACGAGTACTACCGCCGCGACTGGTCCAGCCGCTACGCCGGCGCCGGCCGCTACGAGGATTACCAGCCGGCCTACAGCTACGGCGCCGAAATGGCGCGCAACCCGCAGTATCGCGACCGCAACTGGAACGATGTCGAATCCGACTTGCGCGACACCTGGGAGCGCCGCCATCCCGACCAGTCGAGCTGGGACAAGTTCAAGGCGGCGATTCGTCATGGCTGGGACCGGATGACGGGCCACGCCTCGCACCGCTCGCACTGGGACAGCAACTACTCCTCCAGCGGCGGCAGCTACGACGATTACGAGCCGGCCTATATGTACGGCTCCGAGATGGCCACCAGCGACCGCTATCGCGGCCGGACCTGGGACGAATCGGAGCAGGCCCTGCGCAGCGACTGGGAAACCCGCACGCCGGGCGACACGAGCTGGGAGCGCTTCAAGGCCGCGATCCGTCACGGCTGGGACCGCACCTCGTCCTAGCATCTGACCTGACCATCGTTCCCCGCCGCACGGGCGGGAACGATGGCATCGCTCATGCCGCTTCCGTGATCGGCAAGCTGATCCGGTTGCGCCCCATGTGCTTGGCGCGGTACAGGGCCGCGTCCGCGATCGCCACCAGCTGGCTGGCATTGGTATCGGGCGAGGGCAGGGCGGTGGCGGCGCCGATCGACACCGTCACGTGCTGCACCGGCGCGAGGAAATTCGGCACCTCCAGCTGCTCGACGCGGCAGCGGATCCGCTCGGCGACGATCGCCGCACCCTTGAGCGACTGGTTCGGCAAGATCACCGCGAACTCTTCGCCGCCATAGCGCGCCACCAGGTCGTTCGCGCGCATCTCGCTCGCCACCGCCGTCGCGATCCGCTTCAGGCATTCGTCGCCGCCGAGATGGCCGTGGGCGTCGTTGTAGGCCTTGAAGTTGTCGACATCGACCATCAGGAGCGACAGCGGCTGCTGCTGGCGCTGGGCCCGCGCCCACTCGGCGCGCAGGGTGTCGTCGAAGCAGCGCCGGTTGGCAAGGCCGGTCAGCCCGTCGCGGGTTGCCAGTTGTTCGAGCGCGATCTGCGCCATCTTTTCGTCGGTCAGGTCGCGCAGGGTTTCCACCACCGCCGTCATCCGGCCCTGGTCGTCGAAGATCGGGCAAGCGTCGGCCGCCAGGTAGCGGCGCCGCCCGGCACGCGGCATGTCGCACCAGGCTTCGGCCGACAGGCCGCTCGCCGCCTGCGGCCGCGCCTGGCGCGGGCAGATGTGGCGGACCTCGTCGGCCCGGTCCTGGATCACGAGGTCGGCCAGCGTCGGACGCGGGTCCTGGTAGAACACCCCGCGGTGCTCGCCGGTGCCGATGATTTCTTCCGCACTCACCCCGGTCAGCCGTTCGCAAGCGTGGTTCCAGATCATCACCCGCGCTTCGGTGTCCAGCACGAAGACGGGAATGGCCAGCATTTCCATCAATTGACCGGCGAAGCCGCGTTCGCGCGGGCTGGCGCTGGATTCGATCAGGCGGGACACCATCGTTGTTGGGCTGGTCATGGCCATCCTTGTGTGGGCTGTCCGAAGTGCAAGCTTGATTGCTGACAAGTCGGATTTTGCTACCCACCCATGGGCCAACGCTTGATTTTCAGCAAGGAACGGCGGGGTCAGGCCGGACGCGCCACGCTTTCATGCGCGAGGGGTAAGGTGGCCTCAAGCAAGGTGCCGGCGCGTGGTCCGCTTTCCACCAGCAACTGCCCGCCGGCAGCGCTGATCCGCTCGCGCATGCCGGACAGGCCGCTGCCGTAGGACGCCGGGTCAGCGTCCATGCCGACGCCGTCGTCGTGGATGCCCAAGGTGACGCTGTCGTCGTTCAGGCGCAGGCTCACCGTGACCAGCGAGGCATGCGAGTGGCGCGAGGCATTCGACAAGCCCTCCTGCATGATGCGGTAAATCACGACGTCGAGCAGCGGTTCGCGCAGGCAAGCGTCGATAGCGGACTGGTCCACCGCATACTCGCACACCATCCCGGAGGTCCTTGCAAACTCGCGCACCTGGCGCCGCAAGGCGCCGCCCAGGCCTTCGCCAAGGGCCAGCGGCCGCAGGTTGTTGATGGTGCCACGCAAGGCGCGCAGGGCCGATTCCAGCGTATCGCCCAGTTGCAGCAACGTGCCGTGGAGCGCCGGATGCAGGCTGCGCGTCGCGACCTGCAACAAGGAGACATCGATGCGCGCCGCCAGCAAATTCTGGCCGAGATCATCATGGATATCGCGCGCGATGCGACCGCGCTCGTCGTCGCGCACCTTGCCTTGCTGCTGGACCAGCTGCGCCATCACACCATGCAACTCGGACAGGGCCAATTCGGCCTCGCCGCGCGCACCTTGTTCCGAATGCAATGCGCAGCGCGCCTCGCGCAGCCGCACTTCCGCTGCCCGGCAACGGCGCAGCAGGATGGCGCAGGCGCTGCCCAGCATGAGGAGCCAGAGCGCGGTCAGGCCGGCCGCCGCCGTCAGCCAGCCCGCCGCCTGTGCGTCCGCACCGCCCAGGCAAAGCGGGGCGGCGAGGCAGGCCGTTCGATAGGGCAGGCGGATCATGGCATACCTTCCGACGTGATTCAGAACTTTCCTCCAACCAACATAGCGCGTCTAAGCACCAGGAATATTGTTCATAATCAATCTGTTGCGAGGAAAGGCATATGGCGCGGCGCACGGACGCTGGCGCTGGGCACCTCCTGCAGTGACCCATCCCGCGCTATAATGGAGGGTTCCACGAAAGGCACAGAGTGACTTACAGCATCAAAGAAATCTTCTACACGCTGCAGGGCGAGGGCGCGCACGCCGGACGTCCGGCCGTGTTTTGCCGTTTCTCGGGCTGCAACCTGTGGAGCGGCCGCGAGGAAGACCGCGCCACGGCAGTCTGCCAGTTCTGCGACACGGATTTCGTCGGCACCGACGGCGAGCGGGGCGGCAAGTTCCGCGACGCCGCCGCACTGGCCGCCGAGATCGACAGCCTGTGGCCGGACACCTATGCCGCCAGCAAATACGTGGTCTTCACCGGCGGCGAGCCCTTGCTGCAGCTGGACGCGGCGCTGATCGACGCGATGCACACCCACGGCTTCACGATCGCCATTGAGACCAATGGCACGCTCCCGGTGCCGGCCGGCATCGACTGGATCTGCGTCAGCCCGAAGATGGGCTCGAAACTGGTGGTGGAGAAGGGCAACGAAATCAAGGTCGTGATCCCGCAGGCGAACCAGGACCTGGCCGCCTACGAACAACTCGACTTCGACAATTTCTTCGTGCAGCCGATGGACGGCCCGCTGGCCCAGCACAACACGCGCCTGGCGATCGAAACCTGCCGCCGCAACCCCAAGTGGAAGCTCAGCCTCCAGACCCACAAACTGCTCCAGATTCCCTGATTCGCCATGTTGACCATTACCCGCAAACTCGAGTTCGATGCCGGCCACCGCATCCCCGACCACAAGAGCCAGTGCCGCAACCTGCACGGGCACCGCTACACGCTCGAGATCACGCTGCTCGGCGAAGTCATCAACGCTGAGGGCAATTCCGACAACGGCATGATCATGGACTTCTCGGACATCAAGGCGCTCGCCAAAGAGCACCTGGTGGACGTGTGGGACCACGCCTTCCTCGTCTACGAAAAAGACGACAAGGTGCGCGACTTCCTGGCCAGCCTGCCGAACCACAAGACGGTCGTGATCGACCGCATTCCGACCGTCGAGAACCTGGCCCAGGTCGCCTTTGGCATCCTGAAGAACGCCTACACCGACCGTTTCGGCACCGGCCTGCGCCTGCACAAGCTGGTACTGCACGAAACCCCGAACTGCTGGGCCGAGATCACGGATGCGTGACGAAGCCTTCATGGCGCTCGCTCTCGACCAGGCGCGCCTGGCCTGGGCCGCCGGCGAAGTGCCGGTGGGCGCCGTCGTCGTACGTGACGGCGAAGTGATCGCCGCCGGCTTCAACCAGCCGATCGGCAGCCATGACCCGACCGCGCACGCCGAAATCGTCGCCCTGCGTGCGGCAGCCGGCAAGCTGGGCAACTATCGCCTGCCGGGCTGCGAGCTGTTCGTGACGCTGGAACCTTGCGCCATGTGCTCCGGCGCGATGATGCATGCCCGCCTGGCCCGCATCGTCTATGCCGCGCAGGATCCGAAGACCGGCGTGTGCGGCTCGGTGCTCGACCTGTTCCAGCACGGGCAGCTGAACCACCAGACCGAAGTCGTCGGCGGCGTGCTGGCCGACCAATCGAGCGCCATGCTCAAGGCCTTTTTCGCCGAGCGCCGCGCCGCCGCGCGCCGACCGGCCGAGGGCTGATCCGGCTGGCGCCGCGCGGGCGCCACCGCGCCGCGGGAAATGCTATGCTGGTTTCATGAGACGCCTGCGGGCGTTATGGAGACCATTGTTGCACTACCCAACCGTAGTCCGGTGTGCGCGGCCGTTGGCGACCGCGATCATGCCGCGCCAGCCGCCATGCCTACCCTGACCGCCAACGGCATTCGCCTTGCCTTCGACACCACGGGCGACCCCAAGAGCGTTCCTCTGCTGCTCATCCATGACCTCGGCATGCAATACACCGCCTGGCCGGACGAATACGTCGAAGGCCTGGCCGAGCTCGGCTTCTATGTGATCCGCTTCGACAACCGCGACTGCGGCCTGTCCACCAAGTTCGAACAATCCGGCACGCCCAGCCTCAAGCTGGCCTGGCTCAAGTCGCGCCTGGGGTGGCCGCTGGCGGTGCCGTACACGCTCGACGACATGGCCGACGATGCGCTCGGCGTGCTGTCGGCGCTCGGCGTGGCGCGCGCGCACGTGGTGGGCGTGTCGATGGGCGGCATGATCGGCCAGGTGCTGGCGGCGCGCCATCCCGACCGCGTGCTGTCGCTGACCTCCATCATGGCCAGCAGCGGGCGGCGCGGCCTGCCCAAGCCGAGCGGGGCGCTGCGTACCCTGCTGCTGCGTGCGCTGGCCAAGCCGAACGATTTCGATGCCGCCGTCGAGCAGACCGTCGCGGTGCTGCGCACCATCGGCAGTCCCGCCTACCCATCGCCGGACAAGCTGGTGCGCCGCAAGGTGGCGCGCATGCTGCGCCGCAATTGCTGTCCTGGCGGAACCGCGCGCCAGTGCCTGGCGATCGTGGCATCCGGCGACCGCAGTGAACTCATCAAGACCATTGCCGTGCCCACCCTCGTGATCCATGGCGCCGCCGATGTCGTGTTGCCCCTGGCCTGCGGCACCGATACCGCCCAGTTGGTACCGGGCGCGCGACTGGAAGTCATCGAAGGGATGGGCCACGACCTGCCGCTGCAGCTGGCCGAGCGCATCCTCGCCTTGATCGACGAACATGCCCACGGTAAGATGGCGCCGGACTCAACACCCCGGCTCTTCGTCAAACAGTGACATTACCAAACATCGGATTGGCCATCGCGGCCACGGGCGGCGCCGCGCCGGATAAGGTCGCCGTCGAGCGCGGCATCGCACGCTTGCGCGAGCGGGGCGTGCGCGTTCACAACTACTACGATCACGCCCGGATTCACCAGCGCTTCGGCGGCACCGACGCCGCGCGCCTGGCCCAGCTGCATTCGGCCATCGCCGATCCCGACGTGCAAGTGGTGATGGCCCTGCGCGGCCAGTACGGCATCACCCGCCTGATGCCGCACATCGATTTCAAGGCCATTGCCGACAGCGGCAAGATCGTCGTCGGCTACTCCGACCTGACGGCGCTGCATATGGGCCTGCTGGCCAAGACCGGCGCGCTCAGCTACGCCGGACCGATGATCTGCAACGACTTCGCCGACGAGGAATGGAACGCGTACACGCAGCAGCAGTTCTGGTCCTGCCTCGCGGGCCCGACGCACTCGGTGCACGGCGAGGCGACGGGCAATCCGGTGGTGGAAGAAGAGGGCACGATCTGGGGCGGCAACCTGGCGATGGTGGTGTCGCTGCTCGGCACCGAGTGGTTCCCGCAGATCGAAGGCGGCATTCTCTTCCTGGAGGATGTGGGGGAGCATCCCTACCGCGTCGAGCGCATGCTCCTGCAGCTGATGCAGGCCGGCGTGCTGGCGAAGCAAAAGGCGATCGTGCTCGGCGACTTCTCCCGCTACAAGTTGAGCCCCGCCGACAACGGCTACGATTTCGACCAGATGCTGGCGTATATGTGCGCCGCGCTGCCGGTGCCGATCCTGACCGGCCTTCCGTTCGGCCACATCCCGCGCCGGGCGACCATACCGTTCGGCGCGACGGCCCGGCTTACGTCCGATACCGGCGGATTTTCCCTGACGATGCGGCGCTATCCCACCGTCAGCTAGGCACTACCGTAGTCCCCTGCGCTGACCTTCGATGGTAAAATAGCCGGTTATCCGAAAACTCCCGCTTTCAAAGGTTCCCCAGTGCTGAGTACAGCCAATATCACGATGCAGTTCGGCGCCAAGCCGCTGTTCGAAAACATCTCCGTCAAATTCGGCGACGGCAACCGTTACGGCCTGATCGGCGCGAACGGCTGCGGCAAGTCGACCTTCATGAAGATCCTCGGCGGCGACCTCGACCCGTCCGGCGGCAACGTCATGCTCGACCCGAACGAGCGCCTGGGCAAACTGCGCCAGGACCAGTTCGCGTACGAAGACACCCGCGTGCTGGACGTGGTCATGATGGGCCACACCGAGCTGTGGAACGCCATCAGCGAGCGCGACGCCATCTACGCCAATCCTGAAGCCACCGACGACGACTACATGAAGGCCGCCGAGCTCGAAGGCAAGGTCGCGGAATACGACGGCTATTCGGCCGAGGCGCGCGCCGGCGAACTGCTGCTGGGCGTGGGCATCGCGAGCGAGCTGCACCAGGGCCCGATGAGCGCCGTGGCGCCGGGCTGGAAGCTGCGCGTGCTGCTGGCGCAGGCCCTGTTCTCGGATCCGGACATCCTGCTGCTGGACGAGCCGACCAACAACCTGGACATCAACACGATCCGCTGGCTCGAAGATGTGCTCAATGAGCGCAATTCGACCATGATCATCATCTCGCACGACCGTCACTTCCTGAACCAGGTGTGCACGCACGTCGCCGACATGGACTACGGCACGCTGAAGGTCTACCCGGGCAACTACGACGACTACATGGAAGCGTCGACCCAGGCCCGCAACCAGCAGCTGGCCAACAACGCCAAGGCCAAGGAAAAGGTCGCCGAACTGCAGGACTTCGTACGCCGCTTCTCGGCCAACAAGTCCAAGGCGCGCCAGGCGACCTCGCGCCTCAAGCAGATCGACAAGATCAAGATCGAGGAATTCAAGCCGTCCTCGCGTGCCTATCCCTTCGTGCGTTTCGAGGGCGAGAAGAAGCTGCACCGCCTGGCGGTCGAGACCGAGGGCCTGTCGAAAGCCTACGACCACCAGATCTTCAAGAACTTCTCGATCATGGTCGAAGCGGGCGAGCGCATCGCGATCATCGGCGCCAACGGCGCCGGCAAGACCACGCTGCTGCGCTGCATCGGCAGCAGCGACATCGCCGGCCTGGCGGCCGATCGCGGCACCGTGAAGTGGGCCGAGAACGCCAATGTCGGCTATATGCCGCAGGATCCGACCGAGGAATTCGCGACCGACCTGAACCTGACCGACTGGATCGGCCGGTGGACCCAGGAGGGCGACGACGACCAGGCCGTGCGCTCGATCCTGGGCCGCCTGCTGTTCGGCGGCGAAGAGGTGAAGAAGTCGGTGCGCGTGCTGTCCGGCGGCGAGAAGGGCCGCATGATGTACGGCAAGCTGATGCTGGGCCGTCACAACGTGCTGCTGCTCGACGAACCGACCAACCACATGGACATGGAATCGATCGAGTCGCTGAACATCGCGCTCGAAAAATACGCCGGCACGCTGATCTTCGTGTCGCACGACCGCGAGTTCGTGTCGTCGCTTGCCACGCGCATCCTTGAAGTGAAAGATGGCGAAGTGATCGACTTCCGTGGCAACTACGAAGAGTACCTGACCAGCCAGGGTATCGCTTAAGCTGAACCAACAGCCGCAGCACGTCGTCCCGGCGCAGGCCGGGCCCCATAGACCGCGTGCCGGCACGCTCAGCATGGGTCCCGGCCTGCGCCGGGACGACGGTTTTGAGGGTGTCGTCTTTGGTCGCTTACTCAATGTGAGATCATATTCGGTATGAACATCCAACCGATCAAGACCTTCGAATACGACCACCCGGTCGCCGGCGCTGCCTGCACATCCGAAGCCTGGGCGCGCGTACCGGCCGCGCCGGACGCCGAACAGCGCGCGGCGCTCAAGAACCGCATCCGCCGCCTGCTCAAGGAGCGCGAAGCCGTTCTTGTCGCCCATTACTACGTCGACGCCGACCTGCAGGACCTGGCCGAGGAAACCGGCGGCTGCGTCTCCGACTCGCTCGAGATGGCGCGCTTCGGCCGCGACCATCCGGCCAGGACGCTGGTGGTGGCCGGCGTGCGCTTCATGGGCGAGACCGCCAAGATCCTCAGCCCCGAGAAGACCATCCTGATGCCGGACCTCGACGCGACCTGTTCGCTCGACCTGGGCTGCCCGGCCGACGAATTCGCCGCCTTCTGCGACCAGCATCCGGACCGCACGGTGGTCGTCTATGCGAACACCAGCGCCGCCGTGAAGGCGCGCGCCGACTGGATGGTGACCTCGTCGATCGGACTGGACATCGTCAGGCACCTGCACGAACAGGGCAAGAAAATCCTGTGGGCGCCGGACCGTCACCTCGGCTCCTACATCCAGAAGCAAACCGGCGCGGACATGCTGCTGTGGCAGGGCTCATGCCTGGTGCACGATGAATTCAAGGGCATCGAGCTGGATCTGCTGCGCGCCCAGCACCCCGGCGCGAAGGTGCTGGTGCACCCGGAGTCGCCGGCCTCCGTGGTGGAGCAGGCCGACGTCGTCGGCTCGACCACGCAGCTCATCAATGCGGCGCAGACCATGGCGGCGACCACCTTCATCGTCGCAACCGATAACGGCATCCTGCACAAGATGCGGATGGCGGCGCCGGGCAAGCACTTCATCGAAGCCCCGACCGCGGGCAACAGTGCCACCTGCAAGAGCTGCGCGCACTGCCCGTGGATGGCGATGAACGGCCTGCAGAACCTGGCCGAGGTGCTGGAAAGCGGCCGCAACGAGATCCACGTCGACCCGGAGATTGGCCGCCAGGCCAAGCGCGCGATCGACCGCATGCTCGATTTTGCCGCGGCGAAGAAGGCGAAGGCGCTGCCGACCGGCGCGCTGGAACAGGAAGGCAAACTCTTTACTGGAATCGGGCCGGCAT
>JAEWEK010000252.1 GCA_023389425.1 Pseudomonadota bacterium
CCTCGTGACTGCACGCTCAGCATGGGTCCCCGCCTGCGCGGGGACGACGTTGATGAATTTATCGGAGACTCATACATGGGCAACATGTCGACCCTGCAAAGCTTTATCGGCGGCCGCTGGCTTGGCCAGCAAGCGCAGACGCCGCTGCACAGCGCGCTGGACAACAAGCTGATCTACCACACGCACGCCGAGAAGATCGACTTCGCCGAAGCCGTGCACTACGCCCGCAAGACCGGCGTGCCCGCGCTGATGAAGCTCGACTTCCAGCAGCGCGCGCAGCGCCTGAAAGCGCTGGCCCTGTACCTCATGGAGCGCAAGGAAGAGCTGTACGAGATCTCGCACCTGACCGGCGCCACCCGGCCTGACAGCTGGGTCGACGTCGAAGGCGGCATCGGCACCCTGTTCGCCTACGCCAGCATCGGCGGCCGCGAGCTGCCCTCGTCCAACGTGCTGCACGAAGGCCCGGCCATGCCGCTCGGGAAGCGCGGCGGCTTCTCGGGCA
The DNA here is from genome assembly GCA_023389425.1 of Pseudomonadota bacterium. Taxonomy (GTDB): domain Bacteria; phylum Pseudomonadota; class Gammaproteobacteria; order Burkholderiales; family Burkholderiaceae_D; genus Telluria. The sequence goes on from JAEWEK010000252.1 coordinate 503, forward strand.
CCCACATCCTGGTGCCGCGCGGCGGCCTGGCGGTGCACATCAACGCCTTCAACTTCCCGATCTGGGGCCTGCTCGAAAAATTCGCACCGAGCTTCCTGGCCGCGATGCCCTGCATCGGCAAGCCTGCCACCGCCACCAGCTACCTGACGGAAGCCGTGGTGCGCATGATGATGGAGTCAGGCCTGCTGCCGGAAGGCGCGCTCCAGCTGGTCATCGGCAGCACCGGCGACCTGCTCGACCGCCTGACCGGTTTCGACGCCGTCACCTTTACCGGCTCCGCCGACACCGCCGCCAAGCTGCGCGCCAACCACAACCTGATTTCGCAGGCGGTGCCATTTACCGCCGAAGCGGATTCGCTCAACGCGGCCATCCTGGCGCCGGACGTGACGCCGGACGATCCCGAGTTCGACCTGTTCGTGAAGGAAGTCGCGCGCGAGATGACCGGCAAGGCCGGCCAGAAGTGCACCGCGATCCGCCGCATCATCGTGCCGGAGAACCGCGCCGAAGCGGTGGGCCAGAAGCTGCGCGAACGCCTTGCCAAGGTCGTCGTCGGCAATCCAAAGACGGAAGGGGTGCGCATGGGCGCGCTGGCCTCGATGGACCAGCACCGCGACGTGTCCGAGCGCGTGGAGTTGCTCGCGCGCGGCAACGAGGTGCTGTTCAGCGCGCGCGACGGCTTCAAGCCGGTGGGCGAGGGCGCGGAGGGCGGCGCCTTCTTCAGCCCGACGCTGATCCTGTGCCGCAATGCGATGTCCAACGACGCGGTGCACGACGTCGAAGCCTTCGGCCCGGTCAGCACCATCATGACCTACAAGGACGTCGACGAGGCGCTCGAGCTGGCCGCGCGCGGCAGGGGCAGCCTGGTGACCACGCTGGTGACCAAGGATCCGGCGATCGCTGCGCACGTGGTGCCGGTGGCCGCTGCCACGCACGGCCGCGTGCACATCCTCGACCGCGAAGCGTCGGTCGATTCGACCGGCCACGGGTCGCCGCTGCCGACGCTGAAGCACGGCGGCCCGGGCCGCGCGGGCGGCGGCGAGGAGCTGGGCGGCATCCGCGCCGTGAAGCATTTCCTGCAGCGCGCCGCGGTGCAGGGTTCGCCGACCATGCTGACGGCTGTCACGGGCGAATACGTGCGCGGTGGCGCGGTCAAGGAGAGCGAGGTGCATCCCTTCCGCCGCTATTTCGAGGACCTGGAAGTTGGCCACTCGCTGCTCACGCACCGGCGCACGGTCAGCGAGGCGGACATCGTCAACTTCGGTGGCGTCTCGGGCGACTACTTCTACATGCACTTCGACGAGATCGCGGCCAAGGACACGCAGTTCGGCAAGCGCATCGCGCACGGTTATTTCGTGCTGTCGGCGGCGGCGGGACTGTTCGTGTCGCCGGCGCCGGGGCCGGTGCTGGCCAACTACGGTCTGGACAACCTGCGCTTCGTGGCGCCGGTGGCGATCGGCGATACCATCCGCGCGCGGCTCACCTGCAAGCGCAAGGTCGACCGCAACCGCACCGACGACAAGGGGCGTGGGCAGGGCGTGGTGGCGTGGGATGTGCAGGTGACCAACCAGAACGATGAGCTTGTGGCGAGTTACGGTATTCTGACGCTGGTGCAGAAGCACGAATGAGCGCGTTGGAGTTAGCATAAGCAGGTCGTCCGCGCCATCGATCAGGCGGTCCATGGGTTCCGGCCTGCGCCGGAACGACGGTTTGAAGCTTAAACGGTGAAAGCTGACGATGCCGAAAATTGACGTGAACGCAGTACCGCAACGCACGGGCACCAACTACCCGGCGCAATTCTCCGGCCCCATGCAAGGCCGTATCCGCCAGCCCTTGGGCGACGCAGCGGGCCTGACCCAGTTCGGTGTCAACCTGCTGCAGCTTCCACCAGGCGGCTGGTCGGCCCAGCGCCACTGGCACACGCACGAGGACGAATTCGTTTATATCGTTTCCGGTGAGGTAGTGCTGGTCACGAACGAGGGCGAGCAAGTCCTTCGCGCCGGTGACTGCGCCGGCTTCCCCGCCGGCGCACCCAACGGCCACCACCTGGTCAACCGCAGCGATGCCGTAGTCGTCTGCCTCGAAGTCGGCACCCGCAACCCGAAGGAAGACGCCGTCGACTATCCCGACATCGACATGATCTGCGAGGCAGGCCGCAACGGCTATTCGCACCGCGACGGCTCGCCCTACTGAGGCGCCGTCAGTCCAGCTTGCGTTCGTAGCGGCCGCGGACGTGCTGGCTGATGAAGGTGCACAGCCCTTCCCCGGCACGTGCCAGGCGCCGCATGGCGGCGATGTCGGCCGCGCCCGTGCTCGCCGCGGTGTAGCGATAGCGTGAACCATCGCGGAATTCGATCACGATGAACTGCTCGCCAAGCTCGAACGCGACAACGCCGGAATCACCTCCGAGGTCCTTGTAACGCTGCATCAGCGCTTGGCCGCAAACGCCTTCTTCAATTCATCCGCCGCGAACTGTTCGGCCTCCTTCGCTTCCGGCACCACCGCGCCCATGCCGAAGAATTCGTGCGTCACGCCCTTGTATTCCTTGTACGTGACCGGCACGCCGTCCTTGCGCAGGCGGTCCGCGTACGCCTTGCCTTCGGTGAGCAGCGGGTCGATTTCGGCGGCGATCACGGTCGCGGGCGGCAATCCTTTCAACGAGGCGGCCTTCATCGGCAGGGCGTATGGATTCTTCGGATCGCCGCCGTAGTTCTTGAAGAACCATCCCATCATCGCCTTGTTGAGCGGCCTGGCGTTGGCGTTGCGCCGGTAGGAGGCGTTGTTCATGTCGTCGCTGGTCACCGGGTAGACCAGCAGCTGGTGCACCGGCTGCGTACCCATCCGGTCGCGCGCCATCATCGACACCACGGTCGCCAGGTTGCCGCCCGCGCTTTCGCCGCCGACCGCCACGCGCGCCGGATCGGCGTTGATCTCCCTGGCGTGCGCCAGCACCCACTGGTAAGCGGCGTAGGCGTCGTCGGGAGCAACCGGGAACTTGTGCTCCGGCGCGCGGTGATAGTCGACCGCGACCATGATCGCATTCGCCATCCTGGCCAGCGCACGCGGCGTCGCGTCGTAGACCTTGGTGTCGGCGATGACGAAGCCGCCGCCGTGGTAGTAGACCATCACCGGGAACGGGCCTTTGCCTTCCGGTGCGTAGACGTGGAGCGGGATCGGACCGTGCGGCCCGCGGATGCTCATGTCCTTTACCGTCACGCCGGGCTCCGGCACCGTGCTCTTGCCCGTCTCGGTGAGTACCTTGTTGACGGCATCGGCGGGCGTGGGCTGCTTGCGCGCTTCGGCCGGCGTCAGCGTTTCGATCGGCTTGCCGTGCAGCGAGGCGAGCGCGTCCAGCACCTTCTGCATGTTCGGCTCGGCCTTGGGCGGCTGCTCTTCCGCGCACCAGGCTGCGTTGGCGCCCAGCAGTGATGCGGCAATCGTGGTCGTCAGTAATATCGTTTTCATTGTTCACGCTCCGTCGTCAGTGAAGATCGAGAGCGTGAACCGGAAGCGGGCGGTACTCTGTGCGCTGTCGTACCCTCAGTCGGGCATGGGCTGAAGCGCGAACAAGTCCTCGACTTTTACACCCAGCGCATGCGCGAGTTTCAGGGCAAGGATGATCGACGGCACCATGTGCCCGGTCTCGATCGCGTTGATCGACTTGCGTGTCACACCGGCCAAATCGGCCAGCTCGGCCTGGGTCAGGTCGCGCCGCGCGCGTTCGACCTTCATGGTGGTGGTGAGCAGTTCGGCCATCTCAGCGGTCGTAGTAGAGGACGCTTGCCAGCGCCGCGCTCACGCCGGCCAGCGCGGTGGCGGCCGACAGCAGGGCGACGGGGTGGGGCGTACCGGACCAGATCACCCCCAGGCTGATCAGCGGCTGCGCCAGCAGCATCACGAAAAAGCCGTTGCGCCAGCCCATGCCGAGGCTGTGGCGGCGCAGTTCGTCGTCGACCACGGCTTGCATGCGGGCGGCGCTGATGTCGCCCAGCTTGCGCTTGCTCTTGCGCAGCGAGGCGAGGGCGATGGCGACGAATTCGGGGAAGAAGATCATCACGTAGAAGCCGCCGGTGCGGCCGGCCTTGTCTGGGAAGGCCAGCATGGCCAGCGCACCGCTGCCGAGGAAGACAACGATAATCAGGGCCACCCACAGCTGGCGGCGGGAATGCGCGACGATCAGATCGGTTGCGGACGACACCATGTCGACTCCTTGAAAATGAACAAGAGTCGACAGTGTAACCTATCGGTGTCAAAAAGCAACCGATAGGTTACATAGCAAAATTGCGCTTATTTGGCCAGCTGCTCGCGCACGCGCGCGATCGCCTTGCGCACCTGGTTCGGCGCGGTGCCGCCGACGTGGTCGCGCGCGGCCACCGAACCTTCCAGCGTCAGCACCTGGTACACGTCTTCGCCGATCAGCGGCGAGAACTCCTGCAGGCGCTCCAGCGGCATTTCGGACAGGTCGCAGCCGGTCACGTCGCAGGAACGCACGGCGTGCGCCACCGCCTCGTGCGCGTCGCGGAAGGGCAGGCCCTTCTTGACCAGGTAGTCGGCCAGGTCGGTCGCGGTGGCGTAGCCTTGCAGCGCGGCGGCGCGCATCGCTTCCGGCTTGACGCTGATGCCGCCGGCCATGTCGGTGAAGATGCGCAGCGTGTCCAGCAGCGTGTCGACGGTGTCGAACAGCGGCTCCTTGTCTTCCTGGTTGTCCTTGTTGTAGGCCAGCGGCTGGCCCTTCATCAGGGTGAGCAGGCCCATCAGGTGGCCGTAGACGCGCCCAGTCTTGCCGCGCGCCAGTTCCGGCACGTCCGGGTTTTTCTTTTGCGGCATGATCGACGAGCCGGTGCAGAAGCGGTCGGCGATGTCGATGAAGCCCACGCGCGGGCTCATCCACAGAATGAGTTCTTCCGACATGCGCGACACGTGCATCATCAGCAGCGCGGCGGCGGCGGTGAACTCGATGGCGAAATCGCGGTCAGACACGGCGTCCAGCGAGTTGTGGCAGACGTCCTCGAAGCCGAGGGTCTTGGCCACGCGCAGGCGGTCGATCGGGAAGGTGGTGCCGGCCAGCGCGGCGGCGCCCAGCGGCAGGCGGTTGACGCGGCGGCGCGCATCCAGCATGCGCTCGGCGTCGCGGCCGAACATCTCCACGTAGGCCATCATGTGGTGGCCGAAGGTGATCGGCTGCGCCACCTGCAGGTGGGTAAAGCCCGGCAGGATGGTGTCGGCGTGGCGCTCGGCCAGGTCGACCAGCGCGCCGCGCAGCGTGGCCAGCATGCCCACCACGTCGTCGATGGCGGCGCGCACGTACAGGCGGATGTCGGTCGCCACCTGGTCGTTGCGCGAACGGCCGGTGTGCAGGCGCTTGCCGGCGTCGCCCACCAGCTCGGTCAGGCGCTTCTCGATGTTCAGGTGCACGTCTTCGAGGTCGAGCAGCCATTCGAACTTGCCGGCCTCGATTTCGCCGCGGATCTGCGCCATGCCGCGCTCGATCTCGCTGCGGTCCTGCTGGCTGATGATGCCCTGCGCGGCCAGCATCTCGGCGTGCGCGAGCGAACCCTGGATGTCGAACAGCGCCAGGCGCTTGTCGAAGAACACCGACGCGGTATAGCGCTTGACGAGGTCGGAAACGGGTTCGGTGAAGCGGGCCGACCAGGCTTCGGCTTTTTTGGAGAATTGATCAGTCATGGTGGGGAGTCCGGTTTGATTTACACGATTATAAACTGCCGCGCATAAGTCCCCCCACCGCCGGGGTGGTGACAAGCCAACGGAAATGACGGATTATGCTTCGGCTGATTCTCAAAATGACAACAGGAGACCGCATGAAACGCATCACCTCGCTCGGCCTTGCCGCCGTTCTCGCCCTGGCCGCGCCGGCCTTCGCCCAGCAGCCCGCGGCCGCGCCCGCACCGGCGGCGGCTGCCGTGCACGCCAATCCTGCCGACGTTTCCAGCGTCGACGGCATCGTCGCCGCGCTGTACGACGTCATCTCCGGCCCGGCCGGCAAGCCGCGCGACTGGAGCCGCATGCGCTCGCTGTTCGCGCCGGAAGGCGGCCTGCGCGCCGTGGCGATGCGGCCGGACGGCAGCCTCGTTTCGCGCTACATGACGGTCGAGGACTACATCAGCCGCAACGGCCCGGTGTTCGAAAAAAACGCCTTCTTCGAAACCGAGCTGGCGCGCACCACCGAAACCTTCGGCCAGATCGTGCACGTGTTCAGCACCTACGAATCGCGCCATGAGCCGAAAGGCGAGCCCTTCCAGCGCGGCATCAACAGCATCCAGCTCTACAACGACGGCCAGCGCTGGTGGATCGCCAGCGTGCTGTGGCGCGGCGCCGACGACAAGCTCAAGCTGCCGGAGCGTTACCTGAAGAGCAATTGACGGGTCCGCGGCGGCACGCCAGCCGCCGCCTGTGTCCATCGGCCGCAAATCGGCCTAGAATGAATTCTTTAGCCACATCGCACAGCCAAGATGCTCAACGATTCCAATTTCGAGATCAGCACGGACCGTCGGCGGCTCGATGTCGCGATGATCTACCGCTTCCTCAGCGAGCAGTCGACCTGGGCGGTCGGCATCTCGCGCGATATTGTCGAGCGTTCGATCGACAATTCCCTCTGCTTCGGCGGCTTCGTGGACGGGCGCCAGGTGGCGTTCGCGCGCGTGGTCACCGATTACGCCACCTTCGGCAACATGGTCGACGTCTTCGTCTTGCCGGAGTATCGCGGCTGCGGTTATTCGAAGCGCCTGGTGCAGGCCATCGTCGACCATCCCAGCCTGCAAGGCTTGCGACGCTTCATGCTTGCCACCAGCAACGCGCATGGCTTGTACGAGCGTTTCGGCTTTACCTGCCTGGCCAAGCCCGAGACGATGATGGAGCGATACTTTCCGAATATCTATCTGACCTGAGCGCGCTCAACACGGCGACACCCTTCTGCAATCAGGCTTACGATGGATCTGCAAGGAGGGAGGGAGCCGTGTTTCGGACCATTATTCGTATCGCGTTGGCTGTCGCCGTCTTTACCGCCAACGCCGCGCAGGCCACCGAGCCTGTCGCGCCCAAGGGTTCGCTCGTCATCATCGGCGGCAACCTGCGGCCTGACAACACCGCCGTCTGGGAGCGCATCGTGCGTCTTGCCGGCGGCAAGAACGCCAAGATCGCCGTATTCGCCTCGGCGTCCGCCACGCCCGAGCGTACCGGCAAAATCCTCGTCAACCGCCTCAAGCTCTACGGCGCCGATGCCTTCTTCGTGCCCATTGCCGTCAAGATGAGCGATGCCGACTATCGCACGCTGGCCGAAGACCCCATCGTTGCCGACCAGGTGCGCGAAGCCGGCGGCGCCTTCTTCGCCGGCGGCGACCAGGAACGCATCACCACCGCGCTGCGGCGTGCGGACGGCAGCAATTCGCGCGTGCTCGACGCCTTGTGGGAGATGTACCGCAACGGCGGCGTCATCGCCGGCACCAGTGCCGGCGCGGCCATCATGAGCAGCACCATGTTCGGCGAACCCAAGACCGTGCTCGCCACGCTCAAGCTCGGTGTGGAGGAAGGGCGCGAGATCGCGCAGGGCCTGGGCTTCATCGGCGACGACGTCTTCATCGACCAGCACCTGCTGGTGCGCGGACGCTTCGCGCGCATGCTGCCGGCCATGCTCGCCAAGGGCTACACGCTGGGCCTGGGCATCGACGAAAACACGGCCATGGTGGTCGGACCCTCGCGCGATGTCGAGGTGGTCGGCTACAAGGGCGCGCTGGTGGTGGACCTGTCGCATGCGTCCTCGCGCGACGGTCCCTTCAACATCAGCAATGTGCGGCTGAGCTACCTGGACAATGGCGACAGGTTCAACATCGTCAGCGGCGAATTCACGCCCTCGGCGGACAAGGCCGACGGCAAGCTCGATCCGGCCAAGCCCTATTACCGCGAGCCGCTGTTTTCGGCCGACATCCTCGGCAACAGCACGGTGGTGGACCTGATGTCCAAACTGATCGACAGCGACCAGCGCGAAGCCATCGGCCTGTCGCTCGGCAGTACCCTGGCGGTGCAACCGGACCTCGGCTTCGAATTCAAGCTCACCCGCACCGGCGACAGCGTCGGCTACGAGTCCCCCGTCACCGAGTCCTACTCGGTCTACAACGTGCGGCTGGACGTGCGCCCGATCGAGGTGCGGCGGCCGCTGTACCAGTACGTCGACGGGGCGGCCAGCGGCCGCAGCCGCGTTGCAACTATGGCAGGAAATTGATTGCGTATTTACGGTTCGGCTGTATGATATCCCGACAATCACGGTCGGGGAGCGATCATGAAACTGCGCATGGTTGTGGCCAGCTGCGGTACCGCAGCTGTGCTGGGGCTCACGTTCGCGGCGGTCAACGCCGAGCGTCCGGAAGCGTTTGATCCCTTGTTCGACGGCGGCGCCATCTGCGGGCCGGCGGCCGGCGGCAGTCCGCCCCTGATGAAGAAGCTGGTGCTCGCGCAGGCCGAGACCAAGCCCTTCAAGCCCGGCCAGCAGCGCCGGACCGCGCCGGGCGAGGGCATGCCGCCGCTGTACACAGACCTCGGCGCGCTGCACATGCCGATCAGCACATCCAATCCCAAGGCACAGGCGTATTTCGACCAGGGCATGCGGCTGTCCTACGGTTTCAACCATGCCGAAGCCGTGCGCGCTTTTCGCGCCGCCCAGCAGCTCGATCCCGACTGCGCCATGTGCTACTGGGGCGAGGCGCTGGCGCTCGGTCCCAACATCAATGCGCCCATGTTCCCGGAAGCGGTGGCGCCGGCCGCGGCGGCGGTAGCGAAGGCGCTCAAGCGCGCCGCGAAGGCGAGCCCGGCCGAGCAGGCCATGATCCGCGCGCTGTCCAGGCGCTACCAGGCCAAGCCACCGGAAGACCGCGCGCCGCTCGACCAGGCCTATGCCGACGCGATGGCGGACGTCGCGCGGCGCTTTCCGGACAACGACAATGTCCAGGTGCTGTACGCGGAATCGCTGATGGACCTGTCGCCCTGGGACTACTGGGACGCCGGCGGCGCCAGGCCAAAGCAGCGTACCGTCGCGACGATCGCGGCGCTGGAGCGCGTCCTCAAGCGCAACCCGACGCATGCCGGCGCGGCCCACTACTATATCCACACGATGGAAGCGTCCACCAAGCCGGACAAGGCGCTGCCCGCCGCACGCGCGCTGGCCGGGCAGATGCCGGGCGCGGGCCACATGGTGCACATGCCTTCGCACATCTACTACCGCGTCGGCATGTACCGCGACGCGCGCCAGGCCAATGTCGACGCCATCGCCGCCGACGAGCGCTACTTCCGCAGCTCGGCCAGCGACCCGGTCTACCGCGGCGCCTACTATCCGCACAATGTGCACTACCTGATGGTGTCGGCGCTGATGGGCGGCGACGGCAAGTCCACGCTCGATGCCGCATCCCGGCTCGACAAGTCGCTCGACGACGCGATCGTGAAGCAGTACGCGGTGATGCAGACAGTGAAAGGCGCGCCGTACTTTGCGCACGTGCAGTTCAGCAGCCCGGACGTGCTGGTGTCGCTGCCCGATCCGGGCCCGGACCTCCTGATGGTCAAGGCGATGTGGCACTATGCGCGCGCCGTCGGCTTCGCACGCAAGGGCGAGCTGGACGACGCCCGCCGCGAAATCGGCGCGCTCGCCTCGCTGGAAAAGACCGGCGATTACAAGGCCTTCAACGACGAGCACGTGCCCGGCCGCGAAATCGTGCGCACCGCACGGGCTGTCGCCAGCGGGCGCCTGGCCGATGCCAGCGGCGACCTGAAAGGGGCGATCCTCGCGTACGAAGAAGCGGTCGCGGTGCAGGACGCCTTGCCGTATTGGGAGCCGCCGTACTGGTACTATCCGGTGCGCCAGTCGCTCGGCGTGGCCCTGCTGCGCGCGGGGCGGAGCGCCGAGGCCGAGCAGGTATTCCGCGAATCGCTGGCGCGCACGCCGAGCAACGGCTGGGCGCTGCGCGGGCTGATCGAGGTCTATCGCCAACGTGGCGATACCAAGGCGCTGGCGGCGGCGCAGAAGCGGTTTGCGAACACGTGGCTGGGGCAGGAGGGGGAGCCGGCGTTGTCGCTGCTGTAGCGTCCAAGAACGTTCTATACGCAATTCTAGGGATGAGCCATGCTGGAATTAATTGTGGATGTCGCGTTGGAAGTGGCGGCAAAGAGGTACGGCGCCGTACGCAAGGCATTCTGGGCGGTGATGATCTTCGTCGCCTTGGTGCTCATCGTTCGCGTCATCGTGCTGCCTTGAGAGGAACTTTCACACTCGCATTGAAAGCTTGTTTTCTGGGTCGATCGCATTACAATCGGCGGCACACTCCCGCTGAGGTATTCATGCTTCCCACGCCATTTCGATTGTTCGCCGCCGTTCTTTTATTTGTCGCAGGCACGGCCGCCGCCCAACAGCCCGCCACTGTCCGCGTCGACTACTCCCACAGCGGCAACGCGCTCTCCGACCAGTACGCGCTGGAACGTGTGCTGATCGAGCCTTTGCCCTGGCCCGGCGACATGAAGAAGCCCTTCGACGACACCAACCGCGGCCAGAACCGCCTCGAGGTCGCGGACGCGAAGACCGGCGAGCTGCTGTACTCGCGCGATTTCTCCACCGTGTTCGGCGAATGGAAAACTACTGAGGAAGCGAACCGCATCAGCCGCGGTTTCCACGAATCCGTGCGCTTCCCGAAGCCGGATCTCCCGGTGCGCGTGCGCATTCTCAAGCGCGATGACCGCAACGAATTCTCGGTCGTATGGAGCGTGGTGGTCGACACCGACGCGCAGGACGTGATCCGCAAGCAGCCCCCGGCGCCGGCCAAGCCGATTCCGATCCGCGTGAGCGGCCCGTCGCCGCAAAAGGTCGACCTGCTGATCCTCGGCGACGGCTACACCCAGGCCGAGATGGCCAAGTTCGAAGCCGACGCCAAGCGCCTCGCGGCACACCTGTTCGAGGTCACGCCGTTCAAGGAACGCGCCGAGGACTTCAATGTGTGGGCGATGGCGGTGCCGACGCAGGAGTCGGGCGTGTCGCGGCCGTCGACCGGCATCTATCATGAGTCCGCACTGGGCGCGCGCTACGACGTCTTCGGCAGCGAGCGCTACGTGCTGGCGCTGGACAACCGCGCACTGCGCGACATCGCCCAGTACGCGCCCTACGAGTTCATCGAAATCCTGGTCAACAACGAGACCTACGGCGGTGGCGGCATCTTCGGCCAGTTCAGCACGGCGGCCGCCGGCAACGCCTGGGCCAACTACCTGTTCGTGCACGAGTTCGCGCACCACTTCGCCGGCCTCGCCGACGAGTACTACACCTCGCCCGTGGCCTACCAGTCGAGCGGCGAACGGATGGAACCGTGGGAGCCGAACGTGACCGCGCTGCGCGATCCCGCCAGGCTCAAGTGGCGCAAGCACGTGAAGCCGGGCACGCCGCTGCCGACGCCGTGGCCCAAGGCCGAGTACGAGGAAGCCTCGCGCGCCTACCAGAAGCAGCGCGCCGCGCTGCGTGCCGCCAACGCGCCGGAGTCGGAAATGAACGCGCTGTTCAATGAAGACCTCAAGCGCAGCAACGCCCTGTTCGCCAGGCAAAAATACTTCGGGGTCGTCGGCGCCTTCGAAGGCGCGAACTACGAGGCCACCGGCTATTATCGCCCGGCAATGCAATGCATCATGTTCGACCGCAGCGAGCAATTCTGCCCCGTTTGCCAGGATGGAATCAGCGACATCATCGATTTGTACGCCGGCAAACACTGATTGACGGCAACGGCGGCACGCTGCGTGCGCTGCCGAACAGATTTTCCCTTTTCGCGACGATATGCTGGGCCTGAGCTTGACAAAAAAACACGTCGGCATCCGCCGGCGCAGGCCCAAACCAGACATACACGGAGAAGGAAAAACCATGAATAAATTGCTCGCTACCCTCATCAGCGGCCTGTTCGCCGCCAGCGCATTTGCCCAGACCCCGGCCAACCAGGCCAATCACCAGCCGCGCACCACGCCGCCGATCACCTCGGCCACTCCGGCTGCCCAATCGAGCACGGTCGACCCGGCCATGAACAATGGCGCCATGAACGCTGCCGGCACCAGCGCAACCGGCACCACCACCAGCGCCACCGACGCCCAGGTCGAAGCCGACAAGGGCGTGCAGAAGGCCGAGCAGAAGGAAGCGAAGGCCGACACCAAGGCCGACGAGAAGATGAACAAGGCTGCCGACAAGGCATCGAAGAAAAAGTCGAAGGCCCACAAGAAAGCCGCCGACAAGGAAGCCAAGGCCAACGAGAAAGTAGCGAAGGCCGACGCCGAGGACAAGCCGAAGGCCGAAGCCAAGGCTGAGAAGAAAATCGCCGACGCCAACTACGACGCCACCAAGACGTCGATCAAGGCCGACGAGAAGATGAACAAGGTGAAGGCCGAGACCGACGCCGACAAGGCCAAGGCCCACGCCAAGACCGAGCAGAAGCGTGCCGAAGCGGCCGCCGACATGCACAAGTAATCATCATCGCCGTATCGAAAGCGCGGCGCGCACCGGAAATTGCTCCGTGCGCGCCGCGTGCGGTTTTGTATGAACATTTTGATAATTTTGACAATTAATCGTGTAAAGAGTTGTCAAAATCAGACACATTTCCCTGCGGTCAATTCTGATGTCATTTGGAAAATTAACAGGATTTTCCCTATGACAGCGGCCCTTGCATCCCCGGCGGCGCGTCACACTCTTTGCGGCATGCATACACATGCCGTATACGGCCAAAAAAAATGTCCGCGCACGATTGACCAGCTCAACAAATGCCCCGTAGACTGAATTACATGAGCTCGGTTGTCACCGGGCTTCCATCTACGCAAGGGGAGCTTCGAACCATGATGTCGAATCGATCCATCAGCTTTCGGCCGGCCACGCTCCCAGTCCGGTCTGGTCCGTGCGTACCGCTAGCGCCGCCGCGTTAAGCCCCTTTCCCTGAATTCCCAATCTTGAATTTTCCTCGCTGTTCCGTCCGCGGAACAGGCGTGGTGTGGCATTCGCTCGCCCGGCAACGTCGCGCCGGGGGACGAACAGGCTGACTTGCGTCCAGTGATCCTGGTGCAAGGCAGCCGCTGGACGGTCCTACCCTGGACCGATCATTCCTATAAGACGAAACGGAGAAGAAGCAAGATGAGACTCAATAAAAAACTCGGCCTGCTTGCGAGCGGCCTCGTGTTCGCGGCAGTCAGCCATGCAGGCCCGGTTCAAGTGACGGGCAACTCGCAATTCAGGCCGACCGGCAAGGGCTTCGGGGAGCTCGACAATGTGGCGACCCAGGCTTCCGCGGGCAAGGCCGGCGGCGGCGGCTCCACCAAAAACCTGACCCTCCATAGCGGTAACCCGATGATCGGCCCGATCAAGATGTACTACATCTGGTACGGCAGCAACTGGGACACGGCGTCCAAGAACCTGTTGACGACCTGGGGCAACAATATCGGTGGCTCGCCTTACTTCAACATCAACACCACCTACTACGACCACTCCAACGTCCATGTGACCAACAGCGTGACCCTGGCCGGGCAGACCAGCGTGGGCTATACCTACGGCACCAACCTGACCGATGCCAACATCCAGTCGATCGTCACCGACGCCATCAACTCGGGCGCGGTGCCGAAAGACACCAACGGCGTCTACATGGTCCTGACCGACAAGACCGTCGGCGCATCGTCGGGCTTCTGCACCCAGTACTGCGGCTGGCACACCCACGCCAGCATCGGTGGCGCGGACATCAAGTACGCCTTCGTCGGCAACGCCGAAACCCAGTGCGCATCGGCTTGCGGCGCGACTTCGCCGTCGGTCAACAACCTGCCGGGCGCCGACTCGATGGCGTCGATCATGTCGCACGAGCTGGAGGAAGCCGTCACCGATCCGCAGCTGAACGCCTGGTACTCGAGCTTCACCGGTTACGAGAACGGCGACAACTGCGCATGGAACTGGGGTACCACGTCGACCGCGTCGAACGGCGCCAAGTACAACCAGACCCTGGGCGGCACCAAGTTCCTGATCCAGCAAAACTGGGTGATCGCATCGACCCAACAGTGCCTGCAGCACTATCCCTGAGTAGGGTTTGGTCTGGCGATGTAAGCTAGACTGGGACGGCAGCCGCGGGCACGCTCCGCGGCTGCCGGTTTGCGTTCAACCTTTGCCGATGCATATGAAACGACTTTATATTCTTGCGGCCTCGCTGGCCTGCGCGAGCGCGATCGCGGCCGGACAGGCCGATGCGCCGAAGCGCACAGTGCCCACCATGACGCGCAATGTGCTGACCTTCACCAATCTTGAAAACGACTGGGCCGACGCTGTCGCCCGGCGCGACAACGCCGCGCTCGACAAACTGGTCTCGGACCGCTTCGAGCTGCGCAGCAGCGCGGCCCCCGGGGTGCCGGTGCCGCGTGCGGAATCGCTCAAGCAATCGCTGTCGCTCGCTCCGTTCAAATCGGCGGTGACGCAAATGGCGGTACACGAGTATCCCGACCTGATGGTGGTGAGCTTCCTCTGGAATATCGATGCGAACGATGCCAGCCTGGCGAAGAAGGTCTTCGTCATCGATACCTGGAAGCGGAACGGCGATGGCTGGCAGGTCGCGGTCCGCTACGCCGCGCCCGTCGATGCGGCCGCCAGGGTTCCAGGTGCCGCAATCGCGGCCACGCAGGCGATCGAGAAGAAGTACTGATGCGCGCTCCCAGACTTGTCGACGCACTGTTCGACAGCAAGCTCGCGCTCGGGGCGGCGGGGGCGGGCGCGGTGGCGATCGGCGTGCTTGCGGTGGTGCTGTGGCAGGGACCGGCCGAGGCGCCGGCGCAGGCGTCCGCGCCGGTCGGCACATGGAACGACCCGGTCGGCCCGGGCCTGCTGCGCAGCGGGGCAGCGCCGGCCGGCGGTCCGTTCGAAGCGCAAGTGCCGCGCGATGCCAGGATCGCCGTCGCCGCGCCGGGGCCCCGCCTGCCGGCCCACGCCCAGCGCGGCGGGATGGATGGG
>JAEWEK010000344.1 GCA_023389425.1 Pseudomonadota bacterium
CCAGCGGCAATGGCGCGTCGAGATTGCGGCGCCACAGGCCGATCAGCGCCGCCAGCTCGGCCCGAGCGCGCCCGTGATCCAGCGGCTGCATCTCGATCACGGCGTCGCGCGCGACCATGAAGCCGGCCACCGGCCTGCCGCAGGCAGCCGCCGCGAGCTGGCGCAGCCACGCAACGATCAGCTTGTCGCCACGCGGCGCCTTGGCCCGGTCCAGCACCTTCGACGAAATCTGCATCAGCCACGCCGTATCGAGCGTGCCGGTGCGCAGGTGATCGATCCAGTCGTCCAGCCTGACGCCGCCGGCTTGCAGCGCCACCGCGAACTTGGGCGCCGGCACCGGGTATTGCGTCACGAGCCCGAGCCATGCACGGCGCACCGGCACCAGGTCGCGCACCAGCTCAAGCTGCCACTGCCGGCCCACGCGGCCGATCGGCAGCATGCCCTGGCGTCCGAGGCTGGCCGCGCAGTCGGCCAAGGTGGCGGCCACGTCTTCGTCCGGCAGCGGATTGCCGGCCTCGTGCAGCAGGCGGTCTTCCAGCGAATAGCGCTGTAGGCCGTCCAGCCCGAACGGTTCCTCGTCCTCGCCGACGACGTCTTCCTCGACGAAGGAGACGCCAAGGCGGCGCCGGAAGAAATACCGGGCCGGCTGGCGCACGAACTGCGCCAGTTCGGCCAGCGTGAGGCTGTAGTCGGCTTCGATCTCGTAGGGCGCCATCGGGGCCTCGGCCTGTTCGCCGTCGCCCGCGTGCGCGGCACGCCATTCGCCGGCATAGGTGCGCAAGCCGCTGTCCTCGAAATAGACGCGGCTGAACGGCTGCAGCGCATGCACCGTGGTGAGCGAATCGAGCTTGATGCCCCATCCCGCCGCCAGGTAATCGCGCAGCTGCGACACCAGCACCGAGGCCGGCTGTTCGCTGTTGTCGCGCACATTGCGGCCGACCCAGCTCACGTACAGCTTGTCGCGCGCGGCCAGCACCGCCTCCAGCATCAGGTAGCGGTCGTCGTCGCGGCGCGAGCGGTCGCCGGGACGGTGCATGCCGGGCTGCGCCAGCAGGTCGAAGTCGGCCTGCTGCGCGCGGCGCGGGAAATCGCCGTCGTTCATGCCGAGCAGGCAGACCACGCGGAACGGCACGGCGCGCATCGGCATCAGCGTGCAGAAGGTGACGCCGCCGGAGACGAACTGGTGGTTCAGCGTCGGCTCGTCGACCTGGCCCAGCCAGGCTTCGCGCAACACCGCCAGCGGCACTTCCTCGTCGAAGCCGGCGTTCTCGCACAGCTCGATCCAGCCCTGCAGCGCCTTGTCGAGATTGGCCAGCATCAGGCGGTCGGTTTCGTCGTGGGCCTTGAAGAACACGGCCACCAGCTCGCGCGCCAGCCGCCCCCATTCGGCCGGGCGATGCGGCTGCGCCAGCGTCACGCGCCAGGCCAGCAGCGCCTCGACCAGCTGCGCCAGCGATCCGGCCAGCTCGGCATCGAGGCCGCCGACTTCCGGGTACGGTTCGATGTCGCCGAAGCCGGCGCCGGCGCCGCTGGCATAACCCAGCAGCATGCGGCGCACGCCGAACATCCAGCCATTCTGGTCTCCGGCCGCGCCCAGGCCGAGGCCGTCGCGGTGTGCGCGGTCCAGGCCCCAGCGCACGCCGGCGCCGTCGATCCAGCGCGCAAGCAGCGGCAGGTCGTCTTCGGCCAGCCCGAAGCGGGAGGCCAGCGCCGGCACGTCCAGCAGGTCGCGCACCTCGCTCTGGCGGCAGCGCTGCTGCGGCAGGCGCAGCAGCCATTCCAGCGCGACCAGCAGCGGATTGACGCTGCGGTCCTTGACGTCGCCGATTTCAAACGGAATGTAGCGCGGGTCGCTGCGCCGGTGCTGGTCGAACACGGCGTGGATGGCGGCGGTGAAGACGTCGATATCCGGCACCATCACCACCACGTCGCGCGGACGCAGCGTGGGATCCTGCGCGAACATGTCGAGCAGGCGGTCGTGCAGCACCTCGACCTCGCGCTGCACGCTGTGTGCGACCTGGAATTCGATCGAACGGTCCGCCGGCGACGGCTGCCCGAAGCGGTGCTCGCCCAGCGGCAGCAGGTCGCGCACGGCGCCCTGCACTTGCGACAGCAGCGTGCCGCGCTCGCCGTCGGAAAACAGGTCGACGCGCAGGTTGCCGAAGCGCTGGCTGTCCTGCTGGTCGAACTCGTCGAGCATGCGCACGAAGTCGCGGCCTTGGCGGCCCCAGCTCGCCAGCAGCGGGTGGCTGTGTTGGTGCAGTCCTTCGAGCGGAATCGCCGACAGGTCGCGGCCCTCGCGCAGGCGCTGCCGCTTATGCGCGGCCTTGAGCAGTTCGCGCCCTTCGATGATGTCGCCCCAGTAGAACTGGCAGGGATTGGGCACCGCCAGCAGCACCTGGCTGTAGCGCGACAGCGCAGCGATCGCCTGCAAGGTCTGGTACGGCAGCGCCGACATGCCGAACAGGACGACGCGGCGCGGCAGCCGGCCCGCCGGCTCGGCACCGGCGATGCTGGCGGCGACGAAGCGCTCGTGGACGGTGGCGCGGCCGGTGCCGCGCAGCGCCGGTTCGAGACTGTCGTGCACCGCGCGCCAGAGCTGCGCCTGCCACAGCTGGTCCGGCGGCAGCGGCTTCGGCTCCGCGCCCGGGCGGCGCAACTGGTCGCGTCCGGCTTCCCAATCGGCCAGCCAGTCGGCGCGGTAGACCTGGTACTGGTCGAACAGGTCGGCCAGGCGTTCGGCCAGCTGCAGGCGGCGTTCCGGGTCGCCGTCGCCGAGGAAGTGGGCCAGCGGCGCGAACGTCCGGTCCGACTGCAGCGCCGGCAGCAGGCGCATCAGGCGCCAGGTGAGCGGGCCTTTGTCGAAGGGCGAGATTTTCGGCACCTGCTCGTAGCCGAGCAAGCCGCGATATGCCTGCCACAGGAAACGCGCGGGCAGCGCGACCTGGGTCGCGGCGCACACGCCGAGATGGCCGGCGAGCGCGATCTTGAGCCATTCGGCCACGCCGTTCGACTGCACCAGGATGGTCTCGGTCTCGAGCGGGCCGAGCGGATGGCTGCGCAGCCAGTCGAACACGGCTTCGCGCAGCAGTTCCATCTGGTTCCCGTGCAAAATCAGCAAGCCGGGAGTGAGGGGTTGGGGCATGGGTTTATGGTTGGGCAGGCCTGGGGGCACAGGATACTATCTTCGGCCGCGCGATGGTAGGGTGGGCGGCGGCGGGACGGGGGCACGGCACCTTGCGCACGTGCGCCCGGCCGCATGGCCGCGCCGCCCGCCGTCAGGACGCCAGCCGCGTCTCGAACAGCACCTCGCAGGTCGCCTCGATCTCGACGAACAAGGCGACCGCGGTCTCGATCCCGATCTGCACCGGCGCGCCGAGGCGGCGCGTCACCACGCCGGCGCGGCGCAGCATGCGTTCGATGGCGGTGGTGGTCACGGTGACGTATTGACGAATGCCGGACTCATGGCCGTAGCGGATGATCGCGGCGATCGATTCCATCGTGATCTCCGAGAAGCCGAACGGGCCGCAGTCCTCGGTTTCGATGGCGAAGCGCGACAGTTCCCAGATGCCCTGGTCGGCCGGGGCCTCGGCCCCGTGCAGCAGCTCCGGGAACGAGTCCTTGAGCATGTAGGGGCCAACGGT
>JAEWEK010000367.1 GCA_023389425.1 Pseudomonadota bacterium
GTCCCCGACCCAGAACCCGGCCGCCAACCAGAACCTGATCGCCAGCACCTTCGGCATCCCGAAGGAAAAGATCGTGCTGCACATCCTGCGCAGCGGCGGCGGTTTCGGGCGGCGCCTGTCCTCGGACTACGCGGTCGAGGCCGCGGCCATCGCCCAGAAAGTCGCCGCCCCGGTCAAGCTGACCTGGATGCGCGAGGACGATTTGCAGCATGACCATTTCCGCGCCGGCGGTTTCCACTTCCTGCGCGGCGGCCTCGATGCGCAAGGCAAGCTCGTTGGCTGGCACAACCATTTCGTCACCTTCGCCAATCGTGTCGAGCGCGACGGCAAGAGCTTGCTGCAGCCGGGCAGCGGCGGCAGCCTGTCCGGCGACGAGTTCCCGGGACGCTGGGTTGCCAACTGCCTGCTGGAACAGACCGCAATGGAATGCAGCATCCCGATGGGACCGTGGCGCGCACCGGGCAGCAATGTGTTCGCCTGGGTCTTCCACAGCTTCATCGACGAGCTGGCACATGCGGGCGGACGCGATCCGATCGAATTCCGGCTTGAACTGCTGGGCAACAAGGATGTGGTGCCGGGCACCGGCGAACGCGGCGTGCCGTACGACGTCTCGCGCATGCGCCATGTGCTGCAAGAACTGGCCGCCAAGTCAGGCTGGGGAAAACGCAAGTTCGCGCGCGGCCAGGGCGCGGGCGTGGCTTTCCATTTCAGCCATCGCGGCTATGTCGCACAGGTGGCCGAGGTGACGGTGTCGCGCGAGGGCAGGCTCAAGGTGGACCGGGTGGTGGTGGTCACCGATATCGGCGCGCAGATCGTCAACCTGTCGGGCGCCGAGAACCAGGTGCAGGGCGCGGTGATCGATGGCTTGTCGACCCTGATGTATCCGGCGCTCGACATCGAGCATGGGCGCATTGTGCAGAGCAATTACCACGAATATCCGCTGCTGCGCATGCCGGATACGCCGCCGAAGATCGACGTGCATTTCCTGAAGACGGATTATCCGGTGACGGGACTGGGCGAGCCTGCCTTCCCGCCGCTGGCGCCGGCCGTGTGCAATGCGATTTTTGCGGCGACGGGGAAACGGGTGCGCGAGCTGCCGTTGAGCAAGACAGATTTGAGCTGGAGTTAGCCTCAAAACCGTCGTTCCCGCGCAGGCGGGAACCCATGGAACGTTTGGACGGTGGCAAACGCCGCGTACGCCTGACGGTCTTGGGGGAAACTGAATCAGCCGGCGCCCGGCGGATGATCTCCAGGATCACCGCTGCGCGCACCATACTGCGCACACATCCGCTTCACTTGTTGCGCCTGCTCCTCGTCACGCACCGCCACCTGCATCAGGAACAGGCTCTGTTCCCCTTCCGGCTCGAAAGTGCGCGAATAGGCCTGCCCGCCCACCACATTCGGATCATTCCCCACCGAAAAATTGGATTCGCCCGGCCCGGCTTCGTCAATCTGGCTCGACAGCCGCACAGTGGCGTCGCTGAAGCCGGCCGCCAGCAGCGCGGTGCGCGCCCGCTGGGCCGCGTCGTAATTGTCGAAAATGCGTACGATCTCCATGGCCGCTCCATCGATCATCAAGCGGCCACGCTACCAGAATCGGCGCGCCGGCGGCGCTCAGTCCGGGACCACGGCGGTGGCTTCGATCTCCACGCGCGCCCGGTCTTCCATCAGCCCCGCCACCTGCACCGCGCTCATCGCCGGATAGTGGCGGCCGATGACGTCGCGGTAGGCAGCGCCCAGCGCCGCGGATGCCGCCAGGTACTCGCGCTTGTCCACCACATACCAGGTCATGCGCACGATGTGCTCCGGCCCCGCGCTCGCCTCGCGCAGCACGGCCACGATATTCTCGAGCGCCTGGCGCGCCTGGCCGACGAAGTCGTCGGTCTGGAACTGGCCCTGCGCGTCCCAGCCGATCATGCCGCTCACCGACACGATGCGCCCGCGCGCGGCCACGCCGTTCGAATAGCCCCTGGCGCGCGGCCAGCCGGGCGGATGCAGAATCTCCATCTGTTTTCCTTCGCTTCTAAACCGGCTTGACGCCGCGCTCGGCCAGCAATTCACGCGCGATGATGAGTTGCTGGACTTCGCTCGCGCCTTCATATATCCGCAGCGCGCGGATTTCGCGGTACAGGCTTTCGACCGCCTGACCGCTCACCACGCCGAGACCGCCGAACATCTGCAGCGCGCTGTCGATCACCTGCTGCGCCGTTTCGGTCGCGGTCAGCTTGGCCATCGCGGCTTCCTTGGTCACACGCTTGCCCTGGTCGCGCAGCCAGGCCGCGCGGTAGGTCAGGAGCGCGGCCGCATCGACGCCCGCCGCCATCTGTGCCAGCCTGGCCTGCGTCAGCTGGAAATCGGCCAGGGTCTTGCCGAACATCTTGCGCGAGGTGGAACGGTCCAGCGCCTCGTCCAACGCGCGCCGCGCGAAGCCCAGCGCCGCCGCAGCCACCGAGGTGCGGAACACATCCAGTGTCGCCATCGCCACCTTGAAGCCCTGCCCCGCTTCGCCGATCAGCTTCGACGCCGGCACGCGGCAGCCGTCGAAGCGCAGGCGCGCCAGCGGATGCGGCGCCATCACATCGATGCGCTCGGCGATGCTGAATCCTTCGATGCCCGCATCGACGATGAAGGCCGAGATGCCGCGCGCGCCCGGCTGTTCTCCGGTGCGGGCGAACACCACGTAAAAATCGGCGATGCCGCCGTTCGAGATCCAGGTCTTTTCGCCATCGAGCACGAAGCTGTCGCCGTCCCGGCGTGCCGCGCACCCCATGGCCGCGACGTCCGATCCCGCTTCCGGCTCCGACAATGCGAAGGCGGCGATCGCCTCGCCCGCGACGACGCGCGGCAGATAGCCGGCACGCTGCGCCTCGGTGCCGAACAGCGAGATCGCGCCACTGCCCAGCCCCTGCATCGCAAACGCGAAATCCGCGAGGCCGGCATGGCGCGCCAGCGTTTCGCGGATCAGGCAAATGGCGCGCGTGTCGATCGGCTGGCCGGCGCCGCCGACGGCGTGCCGCAGCCAGCCTGCCTTGCCGAGACTGGCGACCAGCGAACGGCAGACAGCGTCGACGTCCGGGCCATGCGCACCGGACACGTTCTGCGCGGCCCAGGCATCGAGTTCGCGCGCCAGCTCGGCGTGACGCGGCTCAAGGAATGGCCAGTCGAGATAAGCGGTATCGGCCATCAGTCGCCCTCGAAACGCGGTTTGTCCCTGGCCACGAAAGCGTGATAGGCGCGGTGGAAGTCATTGGTCGCCATGCAGATCGCCTGCGCCTGCGCCTCGGCTTCGATGGCCTCGTCCACGCCCATATTCCACTCCTGCTGCAGCATCTTCTTGGTCATTCCGTGGGCGAAGGTCGGGCCGCTCGCGAGCGCGCCGGCGAATGCCTGCGCCTCGGCCAGCAGCTCCTCCGGCGCGCACAGGCGGTTGAAGAAGCCCCAGCGCTCGCCCTCTTCGCCCCCCATGCCGCGGCCGGTGTAAAGCAGTTCCGCCGCGCGGCCCTGCCCGATCACGCGCGGCAGCAGCGCACAGGCGCCCATGTCGCAGCCGGCCAGGCCAACCCGGGTGAACAGGAAAGCCGTCTTGCTGCGCGACGTACCGAAGCGGATGTCCGAACCCAGCGCCAGCATGGAGCCCGCACCTGCGCACACGCCGTCGATGGCGGCGATCACCGGCTGCGGGCAGGCGCGCATGGCCTTGACCACGTCGCCCGTCATGCGCGTGAAGGCCAGCAGGCCGGGCATGTCGAGCCGGGTCAGCGGGCCGATGATGTCGTGGACGTCGCCGCCCGAGCAAAAATTTTCGCCGGCGCCCGCCAGCACCACCGCCTTGACGTCGTCGGCGAAGGCCAGCTCGCGGAACAGGTCGCGCAGCTCGGCGTAGGAATCGAAGGTCAGCGGATTCTTGCGCTCCGGGCGGTTGAGCGTGAGCGTGGCCACGCCGTCGGCCACGCCGAACACGAAGTGGCGCGCGCTGTAGCCGGCCAGGCTGGTGCGGTTGCCGGGCAGTTGATGGGGTTCGCCGTGCAGATAGCGCATACGGTCTCCTGAAAAAGTCATCCCTCGAGCAGCCGCGCGGCGACCTGCTGCGGCGACAATCCGCCGGCGGACGCCGCAAGCTGGCGCTCGCGTTCCAGATTGCGTTCGAGTTGCTGCTTGCCGGCGCGGTACTGCACGGGCCACGATATATC
>JAEWEK010000369.1 GCA_023389425.1 Pseudomonadota bacterium
GTTGTAGACCTCGCGCGCCGCGGCGGGCGCGAGGCCGACGGACCACGCGAACAGGACCGCGAGTGCGAGTGGGGCCAAATGGGGGAGTCGTGGGTTCATGGAAGGGGTGGCGACAGCCTGATTGTTGAGTTAGCCGAACGATGCTATGCAAGCCTTGCGCCCCAGTCAACGCAAGCGCCGTTTTAATCATCCGCTTGAGCGAAACCGATTGCGGCGCGCCGGCGATCTCATTCGAAATCGCTCAGTTCGCTGAGCAAAACAACAAGAACGGACGCCAAAACGCGGGTTTTGAGCATCTTCGTGATTGATTGCATTCGAGCATGCCACACGGCTGGCATGGAGCAATACACTTTCCCAACGAACTGCCCAATCAGGGCACGGACCCCGGTCCGGATAACAGGTCGATACCGACCAAGAATGGAGACAGGTATGAGAGAAATGGAACAACGCATCCGCCTCAAGCGCTTGAGCTACGCCGTGTCGCTGGCGCTTGCATCCCTGGTAGCCACCAATGCCGCACTGGCGCAGGACGCGGCGGCGCAAAGCGCCCCGGCGCAGCAGAACAGCCCGGCCGGCCAGGCTCCGTCCGGCGCGGCGCAGGCGGCGGATGGCGCGCCGATCACCACCGTGGTGGTGAGCACGCGCCGCTCGCAGCAGTCAAGTATCGAACGCAAGAAGAACGCAGACACGGCGATCGACTCGATCGTGGCCGAAGACGTCGGCTCCCTGCCCGACCGTAACATCGGCGAGGCGATTTCGCGCATGTCCGGCGTCGCGCTGGACCGCGGCGACTTCGGCGAGGGCGTCACCGTGGCCGTGCGCGGCAACAGCCCGGACCTGACCCGCGTCGAGATCGACGGCCAGGCTGTACAGTCCGCCAACAACACCGGCAGCAGCGGCCGCGCCACCGAATTTCGCCAACTGTCGGCCGACCTGATCAAGAGCGTGGACGTGGTCAAAGGCTCGACCGCCGACATGGTCGAGGGTTCGCTGGGTGGCGGCATCGTCATCAAGACCCGCACCGGCCTCGACTTCAAGGAGCCGTTCCTCTCGGTGCGCGTGGCCGGAACCAACAACAACCTGAACAAGAAATGGGAACCTGACACCAACGTCATCGCTTCCCGCAAGTTCATGGACGACCGCCTCGGCGTGATCCTGAACGCGTCCAAGTCGACCCTGGCCAACGAACAGCACCAAATGCAGGTCGCGACCAGCTCGGCGCAAGGCTACGCCCGCGCGATCGACTTCGACAATTCGCCGGACAAGACCTTCACCTTCAATCCGAGTACGCTGAGCATGGACGATCCGGCATCGACCCAGCCGGTCGGCACCTCGGTCGGATCGATCGGCATCTACCCGTACACCACCGGCACCGGCAGCTACTCGACCCATTCGCCGCTCGAAATCCTGACCCTGTCGGCGGCGGCCAAGACCAAGGCCGACTGCTATGCGGCCTTCCCGCAACTGGCCACCACCGACGCCTCGCTGAAAAACCTGAGCTCGGGCAACCGCACCACCGTGGTGAACGCCCGCCAGAACGAGCTCATTACCTGCCTGAACCAGTGGAATGACTACACCCCGTCGCTGATTCGCAACCGCATCACGCGCGAGCTCGACAAGCGCCAGGACCTCGACCTGCGCGCCGACTTCAAGGTCAACAATGAGCTGACGGTGTACGTCAAGGGCAGCTACTCGAAACGCGCCACCGAGACCAACACCTCGTACCTGAACCTGGACGGCATGAACACCAACGTGTCGAAGACCTTTGTCGATACGAACGGCGTGCGCACCGTCGCACCGGGGGCCGCCGGCTACTACCTGTACCCGGGCAATCCGAGCTACGTGAGCGGCGTGCCGACCAAGGGCGCGGTCGTCAACGTGGACCCGTCGAGCGTGCAGGTGGACGCCAGCCATCACGTGACCAGCTTTACCTTCACCAACGGCAGCGCCGGCATCGACCAGATATTCAAGCACGACACGACCATCACCAACTACTTCCAGACCGGCGGCAGCTGGCGCCACGGTCCGCTGTCGGCGGAAGTGCTGGTCGGGGATGCCCGCTCGCGCTACACCTACGAAAGCTTCCGCACCTCGTTCAGCGCCAACTACGGTTCCGCGACGATGAGCGTGCAGCCGAATGGCCTGTGGTCCTACACTTTCCCGGCGGGCACCAACTTCAACCTGTACAACGCGGCCAACTACGTGACGCTCGCGCAGCCGGACAAGTCGAGCGCCGCCTCCGCCGGCGGTACCTACATCAATGCCGTGCCGGCCTACACCCAGGCCCAACAGCCGATGCTGACCAATTCGCAGCCGCAGCTGACCTACGATCCCAAGGTGGTCAACACCGAGGAACGCACCGCCAAGCTGGACTTGAAGTGGAACCTGCCGGACAGCGTCCCCTTCCTGACCCGCATCAAGTCCGGCTTCAATTTCCGTGACACCCGCTTCGATTCCTGGGGCGGCGGCGGCTATACCCAGAACACGAGCCCGGCCAATTACGTGAACACCGCCCTTGTCCGCAGCACCCTGGTGGGCTGCCAGGACACCGCCGGCTCGCTCGGCGCGGGCGGCAACAAGTGCCAGTTCGGCTACGTGCCAAGCAACCGCTACGACAGCCAGCAGTCGGGCACGGTCACCGTGACGCCGCAACAGCTGCAGGACATGATCGCCCAGTCCCTCTCGGGCGACATGACCAATACCTCGCTGTTCAGCGGCGCCAAGGGCCAGTTCGGCGGTGCGGCGACCAATTGGCCGAACATCGACGTCCAGAAGCTGTTCGCCCTGACCGGTGCGCCGAACTTCAACATGAACTGCGTCTATAGCTGCGTCGGCACCGACGGCAAGACCTATGCGCAGCCGGTGACGAGGATGAGCGAGCGCTCCGAGGCGCTGTACCTGATGGGTCAATACAATATCGACCGCTTCCCGTTCACCAAGCGCGCGCTGCCGTTCGGCTGGGAGATCGACGGCAACATCGGCTACCGCTATATCCGCACCAAGGTGCACGGCGTCGGCAACATGGCTTTCGAGTCGATCACGCGGACCGCGTCCTTCGATCCGGCCAACCCGAACGCGCCGGGCGGCATCAACGACGTCACCATTTCGACCAATACCGCGGTGGACGCCACCACGCATGACTTCCTGCCGATCTATAACGCGGCGATGTGGGTCGTGCCGGACCAGGTCGTGGTGCGCTACAACCGCGCCCGCACGGTCGCCCGTCCGCCGGTCACGCGCATGCTGCCTTCGGGCCTGTGCCGCTACGACGAGCGCATCGATCTCGAGGGAACCCAGACTTGCACCAAGACCGTGGGCAACCCGGCCCTGCAGGCCCAGCGGAACCTGAACCAGAACTGGAGCGTGGAGTACTATCCGAACAAGGATACCTCGTTCAACCTGTCCTACTTCAAGCAGAAGGGCATCGTCGGTGCCTCGCTGGTGCAGACCGTCAATGGCACGCTGGGCCTGCAGCTGGTCGATCCGACCACCGGCAAGGTGCTGACCGACCTGCCGTTCTCCTTCCCGACCTACGAGAACGGTGTTCCGACCACCCGCACCGGCTATGAGTTTGGCGTCAAGACCGCCTTCTTCTTCCTGCCGTGGAAACTGAAGTACTTCGGCTTCGACGGCAACTACACGAAGCTGGGCTCGGTCACCTCGACCCAGAACATCGTGGACCTGCTGTCGGGCACCCCGATGCCGCCGCTGCGCGAATCGAAGTTCCAGTACAACTGGGCACTCTGGTACGACGACGGCCGTTTCCAGGCGCGCGTCGCGGTACAGGGCGTGGCCAGCTACTTCAACAATATCGCGGGTTCGAGCAGTAACTACATCAACAACTATCCGAACGCCAGCGGCAACGCCCGTCCGCCGTCGTACAACCCGGGTTCGCCGAACTTCAAGGATGCGACGCGCTACATCGATGCCAAGATCTCCTACCGGGTCTCGCGCAACTTTGAAGTGTTCGCCGAAGGCCGCAACCTGGGCAATGCGACCACCAGCAACAGCCAGGGCTCCTACGTGCCGTTCGCGAATGGCACCCCGAGCATCTTGGACTACAGCTATTCCGGCCGCAGGATCATGCTCGGCGTGAACTACCGCATGTAAGCAATAGCGCGGGAATCCCATCGAGAACGGCCTGGCGACAGGCCGTTCTCTTTGGCGCTGTCTGCGTTAAGTGTAGAAAGTGATTCGTCGTTCCGGCGGAGGCCGGAACCCATGCTGAGTGTGCGTGCATGCAGCTCTCGCCGCAGCCGCGATCCAATATGCTCAGCATGGATCCCGGCCTGCACCGGGACGACGGGCTTAAGTCAACACTTAATGCAGACAGCGCCTTCTTTTTACGGTGATAAGGATGTATATGAAAGCCCGACTTGCGGCCCTGCTTTTGTTCCCGCCCGCGTGCGCAACGGCTGCCGACCGCTTCGACATCGCGATCACGGTCGACGACCTGCCGGCGCATGGCAAGCTGCCGCCGGGGATGACGCGGCTCGGCATCGCCCAATCCTATCTGCGCACGCTGCAGGAACACGGCGTGCCCGAGGCCTACGGTTTCGTCAATGCTTCCAAGCTGGCGCAGGATCCGGACGGCGCGGCCGTATTGGACGCATGGCGCAGCGCCGGCTACCCGCTCGGCAATCACGCGTCGACCCACATGAACCTCGGGCGCGCGCCGTCGCTGGAAGCGTGGGAAGCCGACGTGGTGGCCAGCGAAGCCGCCGTCGCCGAACGCATGCAGGGCTCCGACTGGCACTACCTGCGCTTCCCCAACCTCGCCGTCGGCGATGGCGAACGCCGCGACGGCGCCTTCGCATGGCTCAAGGCGCGCGGCTATCGCGTGGCCGACGTCAGCGTCGCTTTCGGCGACTGGACCTACACCGACGCCTACGCGCGCTGCGTGGCCCGCGGCGACACGGCGGCCATCGATGCGATGAAGGCGCATTACCTGAAAGGCGTGGACGAAGGAATCGTCCAGATGAAGGCGACTTCACGGCAGGTGTACGACCGCGTCATCCCGCAAGTGCTGCTGACGCACATCGGCGCTTTCGCGGCGCACATGCTGCCGGAGGTGATGAAGCGGCTGGATGCCGCCGGCGCACATTACGTGACGCTCGCGCAGGCCGAGGCGGACGCGGCCTACCAGGAAGCCGGCGGCGGCAGCCTGCTGGCCCGTGCCGCCAAAAGCCGCGGCATCAGGATCGTCACGGCCGCAAGCGAAGCTGCGGCCGCCCTCGACATCAAGAAGCTATGCCAATGAACCGGCTCATGAAACCGTACCCGCGTCTTGCCCGCGGCGTGCTCGCCGCGACGATCTGCGGCGCCAGCCTGTCCGCGCTGGCCGCGCAAGCGGGCCAGTGGGCCGCCAGCTGGGGGACCGCGCTGGTTCCGGCCAGCGCCAAGGCCGCGCTGCACGACGACGAGCGCGCCGATGTCACGCTGCGCCAGGTGGTGCGGCTGTCGCTTGGCGGCCAGGCACTGCGCGTCAAGGTCAGCAACCTGTATGGCAGCGAGCCGCTCGTGATCGGCGCCGCGACGGTGGCAAACGGCGCCGCGGGCAGTCCCGCGCTGGCAGGCCAGCCCACGCTGCTGCATTTTGGCGGCGCGCGCGGCATCACGCTGGCGCCCGGCGAGGAGCTGTCGAGCGATCCGGTCGACATGCAGGTAGCCGGCGGCGCCGACCTAGCAATCTCGTTCTACCTGAAGTCCGCGCCCGCACAGCAGAGCATCCACACCGCGGCCCATGCGACCCAGTTCATCGGCACAGGCGACCAGGCCAGCGCGCCCGGCATCGCTGCCGCGCGCCGCGTCACTTCGTGGTTCCAGCTCGCCGGTGTGGACGTGCTGCCGGCCTCGGCCGCGCCGGTCGTCGTCGCCATCGGCGACTCGATCACGGACGGCACCGGCTCGACCACCGACGGCAACGACCGCTGGACCGACGCGCTGCAGGCGCGCCTGGCGCAAGCGCATACGCCGGCCGCCGTGATCAACGCCGGCATCGGCGGCAACCGCATGCTGCGCGAAGACACCGGGCCGCCGGTCGCCACCCGTTTCGAGCGCGACGTGCTGGGGCGCGCGGGCGTCACCCACGCCGTCGTGCTGATCGGCGTGAACGATCTCGGACGCCTGCATCGCGGCAGCGGCGAAACGCCGGAAGCGCGCGCGCGGCTGCTACGGGAGTTGAAGTCGGCCTGGCACGACCTGGTGCGGCGCGCCCATGCGCAGGGCGTGTGCGTCATCGCGGGCACCCTGACGCCCTATCGCGACAGCCGCCTGTACCGGCCGCAGCCCTACAACGAAGAGGATCGCCAGGCGCTCAACCAGTGGCTGCGCGATGCGCCGATGTTCGACGGCGTGGCGGACTTCGATGCGGCCGTGCGCGACCCGTCGGCCGAAAACAAGCTCCTGCCGGCCTTCGACATGGGCGACCACCTGCACCTGTCACCGGAAGGCTTGAGGGCGATGGCCGGCGCGCTTCCGCTCGAGCGCCTGGCGCCGTGCCCGGCCAGCGCAGACCGCTAGCGCGCTTCCTCGACGTCGATGAAAATTTTCGCCGGGCGAGCATCCGGCGCCAGCGCCCGCACGCGCACGTCCTTGAACGCGATGCCGCGTGCGTGGCGGACGTACATGCCGTAGGCCGGCAGCGTCTTCCCGAACATATTGAACTCCGGGTAGGCCGCTTCCTTCTCCGGCAGCTGCAGGGAGGCCGCCGCTTCGGGGCCGCCGCCCGGCAGTTCCAGCCTGATGTCGGCCAGCTCGACATGCTCGACCGGATAGCCGGGCACGCCGTTGACCATGATGCCGGCCATGCGTACATTCTTCGCATCGACACGGCTGATCGCCACATCGCGCAGGCTGCCCGGCCTTGCGCGCGGCTGCTGGCCGGGCCGGAAGGTCTTGAGCCGCGCACCAAGGCGGATGCTGATCGGGACCGACACGCCATCCATGGTGACATCGCTGATCGACACCTTGCGCAGGTCGCCGCCATCGACGGCGTACAGCGCGATCCCGGCCATGTCGGTATTGGTGATCTGGCAGTGCGAGACGGTGATGTCCTCGAAGCCGCCATACGACTCGGTGCCGAGCTTGATCGCATTGGTGTGGCTGGACAGCTTGCAGTTGCTGGCGCTGATGCCGCGCGTCGGCGTTGCGCCGGTCGCCTTGATCACCAGCGCATCGTCGCCGCTGACCACGTCGCAGTTGCTCACGCGGATGTCCTGGCTCGAATCGATGTTCACGCCGTCGTTGTTGTGCAGCTTCTGGTCGCGCGAGCGGATGGTGACGCCGTCGACGATGGCGCCCTTCGTCTCGAAGAAGTTGAGCGTCCACGCGCCGGGATTGATCAGGTGGACATCCCTGACCACGACGTTCGAGCTGCGCACCCAGCGCAGCAGGAAGGGGCGGATCGCGTATGGCTTCTGGTTCGACGCCAGCTTGCGGCCCTGCCCGTCCACCGTGCCCGGGCCCTCGATGCCGACGTGGTCGGCGCCCACCGCCACGATCAGCGCATGTCCCATGGGGTTGCCGCTGCCGTCGATGAAGGGATCGACGTTGCGGTAGTCGGCCGCGTTGGCGCTGCCAAGCAGGACCGCGTCCTTTTCAAGCCGCAGCGTGACATGGCTTTTCAGTTCGATGGTGCCGGTAAGGTAGCGTCCGGCCGGGAAGTCGACCACGCCACCTCCGGCTGCGGCGGTATCGTCGATTACCTTCTGGATTCTGGCCGTATTAAGCGTGACGCCGTCGCCGACCACGCCGGCCTTGCTGGCATCGACCGCGCGGCCGGCTGCGGCCAGTGCGGGCACGACGGACAGCAGCAGGCATGCCATCGCGAACAGGACGAAAATCGGGTTTGCCTTGCGCATTGCGGGGCCCTCGCTTGATCCATACAAGCGGTCGATGCTAGGTTCTTCCAGGGCGCCGGTCAACGCGGCGGCGAGATTACTCAGGCCACTGAGCGAAACCGGACCGCGGCCCGGGTCCGAGGCGCCACAAGCGATCAAATCGATGACTGAAATGGTATCGATATGCCAGAAAGCTGCGCATTTCGGTTATCTTCCTGTCACATTCATCCCACGTCTTTTCGAGCAGCAGCGATGAGCAAACCATTCAAACGCCTCCTTTTCACCGGCGCCGCCGGCAACCTGGGCCGCCGCCTGCGCGACCATCTCCAGCAGTTCGCCGACGTGGTGCGGCTGACCGACGCCGTCGATTTCGGCCCGGCGCGCGAAGGCGAGGAAGTGATGCTGGGCGACCTGGGCAAGCGCGATGACGTCTTCCGGATGTGCGAAGGCGTGGACGCCATCCTCCACTTCGGCGGCATCTCCACCGAGCAGCCCTTCGAGCCGATCATGAATGCGAACATCCTGGGCATCGTGAACCTGTACGAAGCCGTGCACAAGCTGGGAATCAAGCGGGTGGTGTTCGCCAGCTCCAATCACACGATGGGCCTGTACCCGACCACGACCCAGGTCGACGCCGGCATGCCGACGCGCGCCGACGGCTACTACGGCCTGTCCAAGGTGTGGGGCGAGAACCTGTCGCGCTTTTATTGGGACCGCTTCGGCATCGAGACCGTTTGCATCCGCATCGGCTACTGCTTCCCGGAGCCGGCCACCCACCGCCAGCGATGCACCTGGGTGAGCCTGGACGACCTGGTGCAGCTGCTGCATCGCTCGCTGGTCGTGCCCAGCGTCGGCCACACCATCGCTTTCGCGGTGTCCGACAATCCGGGCCGCTGGTGGGACGACCGCGAGTCGCGCTTCCTCGGCTATGCGCCCAAGGACAGCTCGGCGCAGTTCCAGGATCCGCTGCAGGGTGCGGTCGACTATTCGGCCAATGAAGACATCACGCTCAAGTTCCAGGGCGGCCCGTTCCTGAACAACGGGCCGAAGTACCCCGACTGAAGCTTAGCCGAAGCGGGCGGCCGGCAATCCGGCCACCTCGACCTGCGCGGAGAACAAGGCGCCGGCCAGCGGCTGTGCGGCCAGCTGGTCCGGCCGCAGGTCCTGGCGCGCGCTGGTGATGTACAGGGTCTTGAGGTCGTGGCCGCCGAATGCGCACGACGACGGCTGCGACACCGGCACCCTCACGATCGTGTCGAGCACTCCGTCCGGCGTGTAGCGGCACACCCGTCCACCGCCCCACTGCGCGATCCAGATGCCGCCTTCGCTGTCGGTGGCCATGCCGTCCGGCGCGCCTTCCACCGGCTCATCGAAGCGGCGCCACGGCCGTGCCGGACCGGTCGCGCCATCGGGGCCGACCGGATACGCCGACACCTGCGCCAGCAGCGAATCGGTGTGATACATGGTGCGGCCGTCGAGGCTGAAGGTCGGTCCATTGCAGATGTGGATGGCCTCGTCCTGAACGTTCAGGCTGTGATCGGGCCGCAGGTGGAACAGGCGGCCGTCCGGCCGGTGGACGTCGGCATTGTTCATCGAGCCGAACCACAGGTTGCCGTGAACGTCGGCCTTGGCGTCGTTCAGCCGCACATCGGCGGCCAGCGCAAGCGGCAATGGCAGCGCTTCGATGCGCTGTTGCGGTTCCAGCCACAAGCGCACAAGCTCGCGGCGCAGCCCGGCCATGAAGCCGTCGCCGTCACGGCGCGGCACGATCCAGCAGACGAAGTCCGGCATGGTCCACGTGTGGCGCTCACCCGTGCGCGTGCACAGCGCGTGCAGCCGCGCGGACTTGATGTCGACGAAGTAGAGGCGTTCCTGTTCGGGCACCCACAGCGGTCCCTCGCCAAGCTCGGCGCCGGCTTCCCAAAGGCATTCGGCCTGCAGTTCACGCATTGGCTTGTCCTTTCGCGGCTTGCCATGCGTCGACGTAGCGTCGCGCGACCGGCGCCAGTTCGGCCGCTTGCATGCCCGGCTTGTACAGCGCCGAGCCGATGCCAAAACCGCTGGCGCCCGCGGCGACCCAGTCCGCCATCTGTTCCGGCTTGACGCCGCCGACCGGGAACACCGGCGTGCCGGCCGGGAGCACCGTGCGCAGTGCGCGCAGGCCGGCGGTGCCCAGCGCTTCGGCCGGGAACAGCTTCAGTCCTTGGGCGCCGGCGCGCAGGGCGCTGAACGCCTCGCTCGGCGTGGCGATGCCGGGAAGGCACAGCATGCCCTGGGCCCGTGCATGAGCGATCACTTCGGGATCGCAATGCGGGGCCACGAACAGCTTGCCGCCGGCGGCCTTCACGGCATTGACGTCGTCTTTCGTCATCATCGTGCCGCCGCCCACCAGAGCGTCGGGCGGTGCGATGCGCGCCAGCGTGGCGATGGCAGCCAGCGCGCCGGGGCGGTTCAAGGGAACTTCCAGCAGGCGAAAACCGGCATCGAGCAGCGTGGTGCCGACGGCGGCAGCGTCATCTGCCGGCAGGCCGCGCAGGATGGCAAGCAGTGGCGGCGCAAAGGAATCGAAATTCATCATGGACCTTCCGTCAAATGAATCTGGTGAGTGCGGCGCAGTAGGCGGCATCGGGATCGACACTGCTCACGGACACGCCGAAATGGGACGCCGCCGCGCGGTAGCGCGCGACCAGCGCATCGGAACCAAGCAGCGACAGCGCATCCGGCACGCGTCCGTCGTCGATCGCCGCCACGAATTCGGCGCCGATCAACAGGCCGCTGGCGAAGGAACGCGCGCACGCCGCCGGCATGGCACCGGACACGACGCTGGCGCGCACGGTGAACAGCGCATGGGTCAGCGGCGCCCGTTCGCGGGCAAGGTCGAGGCCCGTCGCGAACGCCGCCGCATCGTCGCGGGCATCGGGAGCGGAGATCAGGGCGGAGAGCGTACCGTCCTTCGACAGCGACGCGAACAGCTCGCCCGTCATGTAGGTCGCCAGGCGCCGCACGCGCCCGCCATCCAGCAGCACCCATTTGCTGTGCGTGCCCGGCAGGACCACCCAGCCGTCGCCCTGCCCCAGCGCCAGTGCGCCGAGCAGTTGCGTCTCTTCGCCGCGCATGACGTCGATGCCGCCTTCGCGCTGGCAGTAGCCCGGCACGATGGCGGCATCGGTGCCGGGCACGGGGACCAGGTGGCGCGGCAGCTCGGCCAGCGGCACGGCGGTGTCGAGATAAGGCGCCTCGCGCCAGCCCTGCGCGCTGCCGACCATGCCGGACATGACCACGCGGGTATCGGGTGCAAGGCCAAGCGTATGCAGCAGTTCCTGCAGGGACGGGGCGAAACGCCCGCGTTCGGCCAGCATGCCGCGCTCGTCGGCATGGCGTCGCAGGCATTTGCCTTGCGCGTCCACCAGGTAGGCACGGCGGTTGGTGGTGCCCCAGTCGACGCCCAGCACGTGTTGGTTCATGGATGATCGGTCCCGCTAAGTCTGGCGAACCCACATCATACGGTCAGGCAGCGGCGCGCTCGCATAAGCAAACTCGCGCGAGCTATGCCAAATCCGTATGCGTGCGGCTAGGCGCGGCCGTTTTCCGCGCGCAGCGCCTCGAACATCGCCTCCGCCGATGGCGACAGCAGGTGCCGCTTGCGGGTGACGATGCCGTAGATGCCGGCGCGCACGCCGATGTCGAAGGGCAGCACCGCCAGCTTGCCAGCGTCCAGATAGGCCTGGACCAGCTCCGCCGGCAGCGCGATGATGCGGTCGCTGTCGGCCAGCAGTTGCGGCACCAGCGACAGCGACATGGTCTCGACCGTATCGGCGGGCTGGCCCAGCCCCCTGGACACGAACAGCTCCATCAACTGTTCGCGCAGGCGGCCCGCCGGCGGCAGTATCCATGCGGCGCCGGCAATATCGTCCAGCGTCAGGTCGCGCCGCGCGAGCCAGGGATGGCCGGCGCGCACGATCAGCTTGTGGGTTTCGTCCGCGAGCGGCTCGAAATTGAGTTCGGCGGCGGCGCCGGGATCCACGATGCGGCCGATCACGATATCCAGTTCGCCCGCGGCCAGCTGCTCCACCAGCGCCTGACTGGTATCGACCGTGACCATGATCTGCACTTGCGGCGCGCTTGCCTTCACCAGCCGCACCGCGCGCGGCACCAGCGATACTGAGGGTGTCAGCACGCTGCCCAGCGCCACGCGGCCGCCGATGCCGGCCAGGCCTTGCATGATTTCCTGGTGCGCCGCGTCCATCTCGGCCAGCGCGGCGCCGGCACGGCGGATCAGCACCTTGCCGTACCAGGTGGGAACCACGCCGCGCGGCAGCCGTTCGAACAGGGTGACGCCGAGCGCGTGCTCAAGCTCGCCGATCAGTTTCGACGCGGCCGGCTGGGTCACGCCCGCTGCCTGCGCCGCGTGCATGATCGAGGCATGGCGCCCGAGTTCGACCAGCAGCACCAGGTGCCGGGTCTTCAGGTGCGATCGGATGAAACGGTCGGAGGTGGTGTCGCGCATGCTGCCGGTGGGATGACGGATGAGGCATCATAGAACAGCGCCGCGCCGACCGTCAATTTGGCGCGCGGACCGTCCCTGCCCCTGCCGTCACCACTCGGCGACGCTGCCGTCCGCGTGGCGCCACACCGGGTTGCGCCAGTCCGGCGCGCTGAGCGCGGCTTCGATCACGGCGTCCTCGTCGACCTCGACGCCCAGGCCTGGCTTCGACAGCGGCTGGAAGTAGCCGTCCGCGATGCGGAAATCCTCGCGGTTCCTGACGTAGTCGAGCAGTTCGGCGCCCTGGTTGTAATGGATGCCCATGCTCTGCTCCTGCAGCACGGCGTTGTACGACACGAAATCGACGTGCAGGCAGGCCGCCAGCGCGATCGGGCCGAGCGGGCAATGCGGGGCCAGAGCGACGTCGTAGGCTTCGGCCATCGCCGCGATGCGCACGCACTCGGTGATGCCGCCGGCGTGCGACAGGTCCGGCTGCACGATGGCCAGGCCGCCGCCTTCGAACACGCGCTTGAAATCGAAGCGCGAGTACATCCGTTCGCCGGCCGCCAGCGGAATCGAGGTTGAATCGGCCAGGCGCCGGTATTGTTCGCTTTGCTCGGCGAGCACCGGCTCCTCGACGAACAAGGGGCGGAATTGCTCAAGCTCGCGCAGCAGCGGCTTGGCCATCGGGCCGGCCACGCGGCCGTGGAAGTCGATGCCGAATTCGATTGTCTTGCCGAAGGCGGCGCGGATCTCGGCGACGCGCCCGACCGCCGCGTCGACCTTGGCCGCGCTGTCGATCATGCCCAGTTCCTCGGTGCCGTTCATCTTGAAGGTGTCGAAGCCGCCCTGGCGCAGCAGTTCGATGGCGGCGATGACGTCGGCCGGGCGATCGCCGCCGACCCAGCTGTACATCTTCATGCGGTCGCGCACCAGGCCGCCCAGCAGCTCGTACACCGGCTGGCCCACGACCTTGCCCTTGATGTCCCACAGCGCCTGGTCGACGCCGGCGATGGCGCTCATCAGGATCGGGCCGCCGCGGTAGAAGCCGGCGCGGTACATGGTCTGCCACAGGTCGTTGATGCGCGCCGGGTCCTGGCCGATGAGATAAGGTTCCAGTTCGCGCACCGCCGTTTCCACCGTGCGCGCACGGCCTTCGATGACAGGCTCGCCCCAGCCGGTGACGCCTTCGTCGGTATCGATCTTCAGGAACATCCAGCGGGGCGCGACGCGGTAGGTGGTCAGCTTGGTGATCTTCATGGCTCGGCGATATGTGTTGAACTTCGCCAGAGTCTAGCGCCCGCCCGCGCTGCAAACGTATATGAAATCGTCCCGGACATATACGAAGTTCGGATGTCTCGGCCGCTCAAAGCGCGGCGACAATCAGGGACGGTCGATGCGCGCCACCAGGCCGCGCCTCCCGTTGCGGTCGAATGCCGCCACGTGGATCACGCCGTGTGCGGCGGCGATCGGTCCGGCGACCAGCTGGCTGCTGGCGGTCGGCATGCTGCCATCGACGGTAAATCGCATGGTGATGCCCGGCAGGATGTGGTTGACCAGCACCCAGTCGCCATCCGGCAGCAGCCCGGGCGGCGCGATGCGGTAGTCGACGCCGGCATGTTCGAGGTCGAGGCGCGGCAGCACCCGCTGCCCCAGCGCGTTGACGAAGCCGGACCACGCGCTGCGGTGCAGCGCGGCGGATCTGGCGGGATCCGGTTCGCTCACCCATGCCGGATCCGGCGCCCACGCGCGCTCGGCCACCGCCAGCAGGCGCGGCATGGCGAGGTAGTCGATGCGCGCCGGGTCGCGCAGGGTTTCGCTGAACAGGGTCGCTTCCAGTCCGCGCACGTGCTTGCGGCCGTAGTCGGTCAGGCCGTCCTTGCCGGTGCGCGCCTCGGCGCCCAGGTTCCTGAGCATGTCGAGGGGAGCGAAATCGTACACCGTGTCGAGTTCGACGTAGCCGCCCCAGTTGACGCCAGGTTCCTCGGGATTGGCGTTGTAGGACTGGTCCATGTACATGCTCTTCACCGGCGCCAGGACGATGTCGTAGCCGGCGTTGGCGAGGCGGTTCGCGAAGTCCTCGGCGCCGGTCGTGTTGTTCCACACCCAGGCCTTGAAGCCGCGCTGCGTGAACAGCGGATTCGGAATCAGCTTGCCGCGTCCATTCAGGCGCGTCTTGCGCGCCGCGAGTTCTTCCCAGCCGGAGGCATACAGGCCCTGCCTGCGCAGGATCGTGTCGACCCGGCCGTAGAAGTAGTCCCACAGGTCGGCGGTATCGGTCATGCCCTTCCTGCGCATCAGCGCAAGGCTCGCCGGCGACTTTTCCCATGCGCCGTTCGCCAGCTCGTCGCCGCCCACGTGGACGGTACGAAGCGGCACGCCGGCGGCGCGGTGCATCGCCGCCAGCTGCGTGACCACGTGGTCGATGAAGGCGTAGGTCGAATCCAGGCCGGGATTCATCACGTTGTCGTTGTAATACTGCGCCGAACTATAGACCGAGCGGTCGTCGAAGTCGTTCAGCAGGTACTTCTCGGCGTCCTTGCTGCCGGCCGCCTGCAGCCTGCGGTAGCGTGCTTCCATCGCCTGGACAGCGGCGCGCGCGTGGCCCGGCATCTCGATTTCCGGGATCACGTCGATGTGGCGCGCGGCGGCGTAGCGCAGTATCTCGATGTAGTCGGCGCGCGTGTAGAAGCCGCTGCTATGCGGGTCGCGCGGGTCGGGCCCCGAGCCATAGGCCGGCTGCAGGCGCACGCCCGGCCGCTCGCTCTGGCCGCGCACGGCGCCGATGGCCGTCAGCTCCGGCAGGCCGGGGATCTCGAGACGCCATCCCTCGTCGTCCGTCAGGTGGAAGTGCAAGGTGTTCAGCTTGTAGCGCGCCATCAGGTCGAGCCACTTGAACACGGTCTGCTTGCCCTGGAAGTTGCGCGCCACGTCGAGCTGAAAGCCGCGATAGCCGAAGCGCGGCGCATCGACGATGGCGACCTCGGGCAGCGCGGGGCTGGCGGCGCCCGGCAGCGGCAGCAGGTCGCGCAGGGACTGCAAACCATAAAATACCCCGGCTGCGCTGTTGCCGACGATGGCGATGCCGCTGTCGGGCCGGATCGTCAGGCTGTACGCTTCGGGCGAGGACTGCCCGTCCACCTTGCCGACCGCGAGCCGCAGCGCCGGTCCGCCCGCCGCCAGGCCGGCCGGGAACAAGGCATCGGCGAGCGCCGCTTCCCCTGCCAATGCCGGCGGCGCAGCCACCGTTGGCCGCGCGCGCAATGGCAGCGTGCCCGGGCCCTGCTTCAATACCAATGGCGTGGGCAGCACAGGCGGGACCGCGGAAGGCGGCAGCAGGTCGGCGGCGGTATTGCGGCGATAGGTATCTTCCGGCGTGACGGCGGCCCTGGCGGCGATGGGCATTGCCTTGTATTCGCCGATCGCGGCGCCGGCCGCTGGGGTGGCGTCATACACAAGGTAGGGACCGAGCGGCGCCCGGCTCAGGTTGACGACCTGGCCGGTGAAGCTGTAGTCCACATTGACCGCCGCGTCCTGCGCAAGGCCAGTGAAGCCGGGCGCCGGCCGGATCCGGAACAGGTCGCCGGCGGTATGCTCCAGCTGCAGATGGCCCGGCAAAGGTCCGGTCACCATATTGCAGATGCAATTGAAGTACAGCGACCAGCCTTGCGCCGGCAATGGCCGGCTGTCGTGATTGGTCAGGGTCATGCGTGCCGTGGCGCGCGCGCCGGGAACGCTGGACACCAGTTCCCATCGCAGCTGCAGCTTCGCGGCGTCGGCGACCGCGCTGTCGTCGGCGGCAAAGGCGCTGGGCGCGCAGGCCGCAATCAGAAGGGCGAACAGCCCTGCGCTGGCGTGTCGGCTACGTGGACGGATCTGTGCTTGCATGGATGCGCGGCGAAGTATCGATCAGCCATCATAGCAGCGATAAAACAGCCGCAGATCGCTAAACAGCTCAGTCGCGGCCGTTCCAGGCCAGTACGCCGTCCTTTGCCAGCTTCAGTTCACGGGTGCGCCCCGCGTAGCGCAGCTGCACCGGCTGTCCAAGCAGCGAGCGCACCCTGGCGGAGCTCAGCTTGCCGTCCTTCCAGGCGATGTCGACCTCGTATCCGCCGCGCGCCCGCAGTCCCTTCACTTCGCCGTCCGGCCACGCTGCCGGCAGAGCGGGCAGCAGCTCGATGAAGCCGCGGTGCGATTGCAGCAGCATCTCCGCGACCGCCGACGTGGCGGCGAAATTGCCGTCGATCTGGAAGGGCGACGGATGAGCATCGAACAGATTGGGGTAGGAACCGCCGTGGCCATTTCCCGGTGGCGCCAGCTGGGTGGTCAGCAGCGCGTAAGCCTTGTCGCCGTCGCCCATGCGCGCCCACAGGTTCTCCTTCCACGCCAGCGACCAGCCGGTCGCGCTCATGCCGCGGCCGATCAGCGACTTCTTCGCGGCGGCGTAGATCGCCGGATCGGTGTCCGGCGTGATCTGCGCGCTCGGGAATACGCCGTACAGGTGCGAGTTGTGGCGGTGGCTGTCGGTCTCGTGGTCGAGGTCCTGCAGCCATTCCTGCAGCTGCCCGTATTTGCCGACCTGGAAGGGTGCGAGGCGCGCGCGGGTCGCCAGCACGGTCTGGCGGAAGTCCGCGTCCAGCCCGAGGACCTGGCTGGCGCGCGCGGTCTGCTCGAACAGGTCGCGCAGGATCGACATGTCCATCGTCGGGCCGACCGTCAGGCCGCCGTGTTCGGGCGACATCGAGGGCGCCGTCACCAGCCACTTGTGGGCGGGTTCCTCGACCAGCGTATCGATGAAAAACTGCGACGCGCCTTTCAGGATCGGGTACACCGATGCCAGGAACCGGCGGTCTCCGCTGAACTGGTAGTGCTCCCACAAGTGGGTGCTCAGCCACGCCCCACCGAGCGGCCACATGCCGACCGCGGAATCGATCGGCGCGGTGGCGCGCCAGAGATCGGTGTTGTGATGGGTGACCCAGCCCTTGGCCCGGTACATCACGGACGCCGTGTGCTGCCCGGTGACGGCGATGTCGCGCACCAGCGCGAACAGCGGTTCCGCGCATTCGGACAGGTTGGTGGTCTCCGCCGGCCAGTAGTTTTCCTCGGTGTTGATGTTGATGGTGTACTTGCCGCCCCACGCCGCCGTCAGCGCATCGTTCCATAGGCCCTGCAGGTTGGCCGGCTGCGAGCCGGGGCGCGACGACGAAATCAGCAGGAAGCGTCCGAACTGGAAATACAGGCTGGCCAGCGACGGATCGCTGCCGTCGAATTCGCGGATGCGCTGGTCGGTCGGCTTCAGCGCGGCGGCACCGGCGGGCAGGACCAGCGACACGCGCCGGAACAGGGACTGGTAGTCCGCGACGTGGCGCCGGCGCAGCTGCGCGTACTGGCGGCCGGCCGCGCGCGCCACGTCCTTGCGTGCGCGCGCATCGGCGTCGCCGCTGACGTCCTTGTAGTTGACGAAGTTGGTGCCCGCGGCGATCACCAGGGTCAGCGCGTCGGCGTTCTTCACGACCAGCGTGTCGCCGTCCGGCGTGACGCTGCCGCCTTCATTGATCGCCTTGACCAGCGATTTGAACCTGACCGCGCCGGGGTGGTCGTTGAACGGGCTGCCTTGGCCGGACAGTGCCAGCATGCCCTGCTCCACACCGGTTCTGGCGTCTGCGAAAGGTGTGTACATGCCCGCGCGCAGGCTGATGCTGCCGGGCTTGTCGGCCGTGATGCGCACCACGACCGCCTGGTCCGGATAGCTGGCGAAGACTTCGCGCGTATAGGTGACGCCACCGCGGGCATAGCGTGTGGTCGCAATCGCCTGGTCGATGTCGAGCGAGCGGCGGTAATTGGTGACCGGGCCGCCCGTATCGGGGAAGTCGAGCGACAGGCTCCCCAGCGTCTGGTAGTTGCTCATCCTGAGCGGCTTGCCCATCGCCGACTTGAGCGTGAGCGCCTCGGCCTCTTGCTGCTTGCCCGCGAACAGGAGGCGCCGGATTTCCGGCAGGGCGTCCGGCGCATCCGGATTCGCCGGATCGTACGGTGCGCCCGACCAGATGGTGTTCTCGTTGAGCTGGATGCGTTCGTGGTCGACGCCGCCGAACACGGTCGCGCCGAGCCGGCCGTTACCCAGCGGGAGCGATTCGAGCCATTCGCGCGCCGGCTGCCGGTACCACAGCGTCAACGCGTTGGCGGGACGGCCGGCATCGGCCTGGATGGGCGTCGGGACGGCCAGTTCCTGCCTGCCACTGGCCGGCGCGATATGCCGGCCGCTGCCCGGCGCAAGGTGCCACGCGCCGACCAGGCCGCGCGCGCCGCCCGCTGAGCCATCCAGCGCCGCGACGTCGTCCTGCCCCAGCGCGCGGTCGTACACGGAGACCAGGCCGATCTCGCCCTTGAAGCGATGCCCGCCATCGAGGCCCGCGCCGACGCGCAGCGGCGCCTGCACCGCGTTCGCGTCGATCTTCATCTTCGGATCGGCGTTCAGGCTCGCGGCCAGCTTGCCGTCGAGGTAAATGGCGGCGATCTTCTCGCGCGGGTCGAATGCCGCCACCACATGCGTCGGCCTGCCGGTCGACAGCGCGGCGGCGGTCTCGATCGGCTTGCGCGTGCTGGTCAGGAGCCGCAGCCGGCCGCCGGAGCCCATCTCGAGCCGGATGCCTTGCGCGGTGGCGGGACCGATGCGGTCGACGATGATGGCGCCTTCCGGGCAGTCCGCGTCCGGCCGCACCCACAGCTCCACGCTGATGTTATCGGTGACGCCGGCCGGTGTCAGGTCGGCTTGGTAGAACGGCGTGCCCGCATCGAAATGCATGCCCCGGACAGGGCCGGCGGCGTGGGAGAGAGCGGCCACGCACAGCGACAAGGCGGCTGCGGCGATCAGGCGAAGGGAACTGGGAATTGGCTTCATGCGCGAAGGTCGAATGGGTGGACAGGCTAGCGGCAGTAAAGCATATTTGCCGCCGCCGCTGCGCTATCAAATTCACCAAGCGACATTTCGATTTTCGGCAGCGCCAGGAGTATGCAATATATTGCATACTCCTGGGATGGTCCTCAGCCGGTGACGGCAGTCGGCAAGGGCCGGCCGGCGAAGCAGGCTGCGAGATTGTCGAGTACGAGCTCCCCCATTGCCATTCGCGCTTCCACCGTCGCACTGGCGCGATGCGGCTGGAGGACGACGTTCTCCATCGTCCACAGGGCCTCGGGGACATGGGGTTCGTC
>JAEWEK010000375.1 GCA_023389425.1 Pseudomonadota bacterium
GGCAAGGAGGCCCCTGCCTTCTGCGGCGCCGCGATCGGGGCCGACGTCTTCTTGTGGTGTTCCGGTGCGGGCATGGTGGACGTGCCCTGCGCCAGCCAGCGCAGCAGGCGCAGGCCGAACAGCAGCGGCGTGCGGTCCCACGGCCGGCTGCGCGGCAGCTGGTAGCTGTCGTGTCCCGGTTCGGCGGCGCCGGCGGCGGTGGTGAAGGCGGCGTCGAAGCCAGCCTCGCGCACCATCGCCACGTGGCGCCCGTCGAAGTCCTTGCCGGCCTTGCCGTTGGGGTAGGCGAACAGGCGTACCGGACGCCCGGTCAGCGCCTCGAGCTGGCGCTTGCCGTCGCCGATCTCGCGGCGTGCGCTGTCGTCGTCAAGGCTGGTGAGGATCGGGTGGGTGACCGTGTGGGCGCCGATCTCGACGCCGTTGCGATCGAGCGCCACCACCATTTCGGCGCTGAGCATCAGGTCGTCGGCGCCGGTGCTGCCGGCCATCGCCTCAAGCTTGCGCACCAGCGCGCTGCGGGCGGCGGGCGGAAGGTATTTGGAGGCTTCGGTCAGCAGCCGCAGGCTGTCCTTGCGGTCGGCCAGGGTGCGCAGCGAAAAGCGACCCAGCCCGGCGTCGCCCAGGTCGAGCTCGCGCGGCGGGAGGCTCTGCAGCGCGGCCATGATGCGGTCGTTCCACATATTCCCGCTGCCGACATGGCCGCTGGTGACGAACACGGTGGCCGGCAGGCCGAATTCCTTCAGCACCGGCAGCGCCAGGTCGTACACCGAGCGGTAGCCGTCGTCGAAGGTGATGCAGACCGCGCGCGGCGGCAGGCGGCCGGCTTCGAGCATCGTCAAGGCGTCCGCCAGCGGCAGGACGTTGAAGCAGTCGGCCAGCAGCGCCATCTGCCAGCGGAAGGCGGCCAGGTCGGGCTCGGATTCCAGCAGGGCGGTGGGCTCTTCGAGAATGCGATGGTAAGTCAGGATGCACAGGCGCCGGCGCGATGCGGTGCGGGCGACCAGTTCGCCGGCGGCCCGCAACAAGCCGCGCGTCAGTGCGGAATGGGTCGATACATTCAATTTGTCACTCTCCGGTCAGGTAAAGTGCGCGGCGGCCGGGCGCGCCCCGGCACCGGCCAGCGCCAGCGGACTGCGCGGGAAGAGAAAGCGCTGTGCCAGCGGCTGGGCCGCCATCCAGCGCG
Organism: Pseudomonadota bacterium; assembly: GCA_023389425.1. Classification (GTDB taxonomy): domain Bacteria; phylum Pseudomonadota; class Gammaproteobacteria; order Burkholderiales; family Burkholderiaceae_D; genus Telluria. Next base: position 1,184 of record JAEWEK010000375.1, read on the forward strand.
CCAGGGCCAGCGTGAGCAGCGCGGTCGCGGCGAGCGACAGGCCGAGCTTCACGCCGGCGGGTGCGTCGGGCGCAAACCGAAGCACCGCCTTGGCCACGCCGAGCGCAATGAAGGCGTGGAACAGGTAGATCTGCATGCTGTAGCGGCCGAAGGCGTCGAACACGGCGGCCACGCGCAGGCGGCAGACCTGGAACAGCATCAGCACGCCGGTCACGCATTCGGCGTCGTTGATGAACAGTTCCCACGGCCGGCGCCAGTCCGCCACTTCGGCGAAGCCCACCTCGTTGTAGAAGTGAGCCCGAACCTGCACCCACTTCACGACGGCGAACACGGCGCCGGCCAGCAGCAGCGCGGGCAGCGACGGCACGCGCGCCAGCAGCGTGCGGTGCAGCCACACGCCGAGGTAGCCCAGCGGGACCACGTACAGCGCCGGCAGCAGGCCAAGCGGCAGGTAGTCCTGGACCTGTGCCGCAACCTGTCCGATGAACAGGTGGGCGACGCACAGCAGGGCGATGGCGCCGGCCCTGGCGGCCGCGCCGGCATTGTCGATCGCGGCGCGCAGCGCCACCATCGAGATGAACGACGGCAGGAACCACAGCAGCGCCATGTGGGTGGTGTCCTTCAGGACCGCCGAATTGCCGCTGTAGAGCGACAGCGCCCACAGCCGCAACTGGGCGGCGGCCGTCACCGGCGTAGTCGCCAGCACTGCCAGCGCGGTCAGGCTCACCAGCACGAAGAAAGGCCAATACAGGCGGAATACATAGGCCGCGAAGGCGCGGTCGAGCTTCGGCGCCGGCTTCAGGAAGGGCACCGTCATGAAGCCCACCACGTGAAAGCCGAAGCCGTACAGGAAGCCGTCGATCAGCAGGCGCGAGAAATCGTTGTGGTCGAGGATGACCAGCAGGATCAGGATACCCTTGAGCGCGTTGAGGTTCATGCGGTCACCTGCTTGAGGGAGGCCGGCAGGATGCGCGATTCGAGCACGATCAGCAGGCCCATGATGGCGAAGGTCAGGTCGAAGTAGGCGAAGCTGAGCGCCGCGCCGCCGACGCAGAAGGCGAACAGCGACAGCTGCAGGTCGGTCGCCAGGCGCGGGATCCAGTCCGGCGCCTTGTTGGCGCGCGCCACGCGGACGATCTTGCGCGCCTTGGCGAAGCTGCCTACCAGGATGCACAGGTACAGCGCCAGCCCGATGAAGCCGTGGTCGCCCAGCACCTGGAAATACACGCTGTGGGCGGCGTGCGAGCCGCGCGTGTCGGGCACCGCGTCGCCGGTGTAGAACCACGAGAAGCTGCCGAAGTCCTGGCTCAGCGACGACCACACCGGGAAGTATTCGAGCGCCTTGAAGCCGCCGCCGAAGAAGGGATGCTGGGTGGCCAGGATCAGGCTCAGCTTCCACGCCACCACGCGGCCCATGAAGGAGGCGTCGTTGTCGGCGGTGTCGATGGTGTTCATGCGGTCGACCCACTCGCTGCTGACCACCTGGGACATCGCCAGCACCAGCACCGCGACCGCCGCGGCCAGCACCATCTTGCGTTCGCTCTTCATGAAGAAGTAGCCGCCCAGCGCGAGCAGCGCGATGAAGCCGCCGCGCGAGCTGGTGCCGACCACGGCCGCCACCAGCAGGCCCATGGTGGCGAGCATGCCGAGCCACAGCGCGCGCGACTGCTTGCCGTATTCGTGCAGCAGGTAGGCGCAGATCGGCATCACCATCACCAGGCCCAGCGCCAGGTCGTTGCGGTCGCCCAGCACGTGGTCCGCCAAACCGGCGATCTTGTGGCCGCCGCCGCTGGCCAGGTACTTGAGCGCTTCGAGGTCGCCGTAGAAGCCGACCGACAGCACCACGCACCACAGCATGAAGTCGACGTGCAGCTTGTCGTCGACGATCGCGACCACGAACACGAACAGCAGGATGATCTTCCAGAAGCGGTTCCAGAAGTCCCACTGGATGTCCGGGTTGCCGCCGCCCATCAGGGTGCTGAGCGTGGTCCAGACGAAGAACAGCAGGATCATGACCCCGGTGGCGCCGAGATGGAACCTGGGCTTTTTCGGCTGCACCAGGTAGCCGAACACCGCGATCCCGGCGAACAGCAGGTTGTAGCGGATCGCCTGCGCCGGGCCGTAGACCCAGGCGTTGGGGAAGAACAGGGCGGTCCAGATCCACAGCCCGAGTCCGATGAAGGGCCGCTTGGCGATCGCGTACAGCATCAGCGGCAGGATCGCCAGCAAGAACAGGTCGCGCATGCCTTACCTCGCGCCCTTGCGCCTGGATTGCTTCAGCTTGTCCTGCGCCAGGCCCCAGCGGCACAGCAGCAGCACCGCCACCAGGTCGAGTGCCCACAGCAGAGTTTCCATGTGCGTCTCCTAGCTTAGTGCGGCCGCGTCCTTGCGGCGCGCGCTGCTGCCCACGCGTTCGGCGATGAGCTGGCGGAACAGGGCCAGCACGCGGCGCGCGTTGGCATCCCAGGTCAGCTGCTGCCCGGCGATGGTGGCGCGCGCGTTGGCGGCCAGCTTGCGGCGCAGCGCCTCGTCCTGCGACAGGCGCGCGATCGCACCGGCCAGGCCGGCCTGGTCCCGCGGGTCGAACAGCAGCGCGTTGTCTTCGTGGCGCAGGATCTCTTTCAGGTTCGGCTGGGCCGGGCCGACGATGGCCTTTCCCAGCGCGAGATATTCGAACAGCTTGAGCGGCGAAGCGTAGGCCACCACCGCCGGCTGCAGCGCGATGTCGAAAGCGGCGACGTAGCGGGCGACGTCGTCGCGGCCGACGAT
>JAEWEK010000382.1 GCA_023389425.1 Pseudomonadota bacterium
CCCGTGATGTGGCTGGCGACGCTGTCGCGGCCCGCCTGCACTTGCGGCGCCGGAACTACCTGGGCCTGGGCGAAGCGCGCGGCCGGCACGGCCACGCCGGCGCCGCGCACCGGCTGCGCGCGGGTGAACACGTTCACCGGCACCGCCGTCACCGCGCCGTTCACGCCCCGGTTGCGATACGTGGCCGGCGGCGTATTCCCGGCATTGAAATTGATCGCGCTGAGATAACGCGGGCTGGCCTGGTAGGGCGGGCGATAGGCTTCGCGCGGCGCCAGCGGGAACCACGCCACCTCCGGCCCGCGCCGGTGGCGGTCCTGTTCGAGGAACAGCCCGGCCGCGGCAAACGCGACCAGCGCCGGCGCGTAGACCGGCATGGCATTGGCCGGCTCCGGCACCCAGGCCCAGCCGTTGTTGATACTGGCCCAGCGGCCGTAGTGAGTGACGGCAAAGCCCCACGGCGCGTCGTCGATCCAGGTCCAGCCCCAAGGCTCGATCCAGGCCCAGTGACCGTCGCGGTACGGCGCCCAGCCACGCGGCACGCTGCGCGGGACCCACACATGGCCGTAGTCCGGCACGGTGCGCCAGGTCCCGTAGTCGTCGAGGTCTTCGTAGCCTATCATCGCCGGCGACACGTAGCGGGTGGCAAGGGATCGGTCGGCGCGGCGGTCGCGCTCGGCGCACCAGCGGTCGAAATCGTCGCGGTAGCGCGGGTCGAGCGCCTGCACATTGCGCAGGTCCGGCCCCGTGAAGCGGAAGTCCTGGCCGGGATTGATCGCGTACGCCTGGTATTGGCCGGTCGCCTGCGCCTGGCCATCGTCGACGCGCACGGTGGTCGTGTTGCCGGACGGGTCGACGCTGACGCGATAATGGCCCGGCTGGTCGATGGTGAGCGCGAGATTGGGTGTATCGACCTCGACCGTGCCAGCGGCCGGCCCCGGCCGCACACGCACGTTGAGCGTGCCTTGCGGCAGCTGGACCTGCAGCGCGCGGTCGTCCAGCGTCAGGATCGAGAGCAGGGTGCTGCCGTCCATCCGCAGCGCCACCCCGCCCAGTTGCAGCTCGTCGCGCCCGCCGGCGTCCGTCCAGACCCGGTCACCCGCGATCAGTGGACGGTTCAGGCTCGCAATCGCCCAGTCGTCGGTGCCGGCGGGCGAGAAACTGACGGCGCCGCGCAGATAGGCGAGGCGCGCCACGCGCACCGGCGGATCGGCCAGCGCCTGGGCGCACACCAGCGCGAGAAACAGCGTTGCAAGAAGTCGCAGCATATTGACGAAATATAAACGTACCAATGGCCCGATTGTGCATCCAACCATCACGGCCGACTGTTAGCGAGCGCACGCAGTTCGTTGTTAATTCAAGCTGACATTTGCCTTGACGCCGTGCAGCCCGACAACTACACTCGCGGAGTTTTCATATCTAGGGTTCCCTCATGGGCACTTGTTCGAGCGACAGTTGTTGGCAGCCTCAGGCTGCTGCATTCTCGGCAAGATAACGCAGGCACACCGTCTCCTGCCGTCATCCTGCCCGGATGATGGTATCTTCATGTTCCGGCCCGGTGCCGGCACACCTGTATTCCACACAACACACGCAAGTTCAGCGGCTTTGCTGCGCCTTCGCGCGCCTTGCCGCATCACGAATCGCGCCGCCAGCGGGCGGCAATCGACGGGGATTTGTCTCCAGCGCGCAAGCCGGCCAGGACATGCGCGCGGGGTGCTGGCGCCGCATGGGCGCAGGGGATGTGTGATGTTCGAGTTCTTCCAAAGGGGGCAGCCGGGACAGGGGCGCGCCGCGCGTGGTCCCAACCGCTGGGACTGGGTGCTGCTGCCGCTGGTGCTGGTGGTGCTGGCCGCCACCGCCTACGGCGCGGCCCAGATGGCCCGCCCCTTCATCCTCGGCCAGCCGACGCCGATCGCGCTCGAGGTCTCCTCGCTGCCCTACTATTTGCTGCGCACCATCCTGCGCATGTTCATGGCGCTCGGCTGCTCGCTGCTGTTTTCCTTCGTGTTCGCCGCCGTGGCGGCCAAATACCGCGCCGCCGAGAAGATCCTGATCCCGCTGCTCGACATCCTGCAGTCGGTGCCCATCCTCGGCTTCCAGGCGATCGCGATCGCGCCCTTCATCGCGCTGTTCCCGGGCAGCATGCTGGGCGTGGAATGCGCGGCAATCTTCGCGATCTTCACCTCGCAGGCCTGGAATATGGCCTTCAGCCTGTACCAGTCGATGCGCACCGTGCCGGCCGAGCTGTCGGAAGCGTCGCGCGTGTTCTGCCTGTCCGGCTGGCAGCGCTTCTGGCGCCTCGAATTGCCCTTCGCCATGCCTGCGCTGCTGTGGAACATGATGATGTCGATGTCCGGCGGCTGGTTCTTCCTGGTCGCGGCGGAAGCGATCTCGGTGGCGGGACAGGACATCAAGCTGCCCGGCATCGGCGCCTTCATCGCGGTCGCCATCGAACAGGAAAACGGGCGCGCCGTGGCCTGGGCCATCGTCGCCATGCTGGCCGGCATCGTGCTCTACGATCAATTGTTCTTCCGCCCGCTGCTGGCCTGGGCCGATAAATTCCGCTTCGAGGAATCGCAGGGCGACACCGCGCAGCGTTCCTGGCTGCTCGACTGGGGCCGCCGCAGCATCGTGATGAGCCGCCTGGCCGAGCGCTTCTGGGCCCGCATGCGCGGCACGCTCGGCTGGTTCAGCGGCGGCCCGGTGCGCGCGCACAAGTCGGTGATGCCGGGCGCGCTGCGCGACGTGATGCCGCGCGTATGGGATGCGGTGCTGGTGCTGGTCGCGGGCTATGCCTCGCTGCAGCTGATCGTCTACGTGCACTCGGAAGTCGGCTGGGCCGAAGTGGGCCACGTCGTGCTGCTGGGCCTGATCACCTTGTTGCGCGTGATGTTGCTGATCGCGCTGGCCTCGCTGGTGTGGGTGCCGATCGCGGTCTGGATTGGCCTGCGTCCGGCCTATTCGCAGCGGGTGCAGGCGGTGGCGCAGTTCCTGGCGGCCTTCCCGGTCAACCTGATGTTCCCGATCGTCGTCTACGTGCTGGTGACCTGGCACCTGAATCCGGACATCTGGCTGAGCCCGCTGATGGTGTTCGGCACCCAGTGGTACATCCTGTTCAATGTGGTGGCGGGGGCGTCGACCATCCCGACCGAGCTGCGGCTCGCCGCCGACAACCTCGGCCTGAAGGGCTGGCTGAAGTGGAAGCGGGTGTATCTGCCGGCGGTCTTTCCGACTTACGTGACGGGTGCCATCACCGCCAGCGGCGGCTCGTGGAACGCCAGCATCGTTGCCGAGTACGTCACCTGGGGCAAGACCAGCCTGGTCGCCAACGGCCTGGGCGCCTACATCAAGCAGATGACCGACGCCGGCGACTTTCACCGCATTGCACTGGGCATCGGCGTGATGTGTATTTTCGTGATGCTGTTGAACCGTTTCTTCTGGCGTAAGCTCTACGTGCTCGCCGGCGACCGCAGCCTCCAAGAGGGGAATTGAATGGCCAAAGATATCCTGATCCAGCTCGAGGGCGTGGGCAAATCCTTCACCAGCGCCGACGGCGCGCCGCGCCGCATCCTGGACGGCCTGGACTTCACGCTGCGCCAAGGCGAGATCGTCGCGCTCTTGGGCAAGTCCGGCTCCGGCAAGTCGACCCTGCTGCGCATCATGGCCGGCCTGATCCCGGCCGACGGCGGCCGCGCGATGTACCGCGACGAGCCGATCGCCGGCCCGGCGCCGGGCGTGGCGATGGTGTTCCAGTCCTTCGCGCTGTTCCCGTGGCTGACGGTGCAGCAGAACGTCGAGCTGGGCCTGGAAGCGCAGGGCGTGGCGCCCGAGGAGCGCGAACGCCGTGCCGACGAGGTGCTGGAACTGATCGGCCTGGCCGGCTTCGGCGGCGCGCTGCCGCGCGAGTTGTCAGGCGGCATGCGCCAGCGCGTCGGCATCGCCCGCGCGCTGGTCACCAATCCGGACGTGCTGCTGATGGACGAGGCTTTCTCGGCCCTCGACGTGCTGACCGGCGAAACGCTGCGCAACGATATCCTCGCGCTGTGGGACAGCAACCAGATCCCGACGCGCGGCATCGTGGTGGTGTCGCACAATATCGAGGAAGCCGTGATGATGGCGGACCGTATCATTATCATGTCCAGCGATCCGGGCCGCATCCGCAGCGAAGTGCGCATCAACCTGCCGCGTCCGCGCGACGCCGATTCGCCGCGCGTGCGGGCGCTGGTGGACCAGGTATATGGCCTGATGACCATGCGCCCGGTGCCGCAGCCGGCCGCGGTCGGCGCGCCGGTGCCGGCCCATCCCGACTATCGTCTGCCGGACACCGACATCGACCGCATCGAAGCCGTGCTGGACCTGATCGCCGAGCCGCCCTTCGACGGCCGCGCCGACCTGCCGAAGCTGGCCGAGGAAGCCGAGCTGCCGGACGAGGAGCTGTTCCCGACCTACGAGGCCATGACGATGCTGGGACTGGCGCAAGTGGAGGCGGGCGACATCATGCTGACGCAGCTGGGCATGCGCTACGCCGGCGCCGACCAGCAGGAGCGCCAGGAAATCTTCGGCCGCCAGTTGCTGGCCCATGTGCCGCTGGCCGCGCGCATCCGCGAGCAGCTGGTGCAGGCGGAGGGCGGCGCGGTGTCGGAGGCGCCCTTCATCGACCTGCTGGAAGAACACCTCGAGGAAGACGAGGCCAAGCGCACGCTGGAGATCGCGGTGGAGTGGGGCCGCTATGGCGAGGTCTACGAGTACGACTACCACCTCGGCCGCCTGAAGCTGCCGGAACAAGAGGGTGCGTGAGCTGCCGGGCTCGGCGTACAATTGTTGCCATTCTCAGCACCGGAGGCACGATATGAAACGGATCCTGTTTGCTGTCCTGTTGGCGATGGCGGCTGCCACCGCGGCGGCCGATGAGCGGCAATCCTGCGAAACGGCCAGCGGGGCCTGGCGCAGCGGCGTGGTGCTGCAAGGACCGAAGTTCGTCCACGGCCAGTTCCGCAAGGGCATTGAGTTGTCGCACACCCACCTGAAAGTACGCGCCGACCAGGATGGCCAGGTGTACGACGTCGCGATCGACAACGTCTTCGCCAGCGGCTACCGGCCAGGACAGCCGGTCGTGCCGGCGCCGATCGATGCCATCCGCACGGGAGACCGCCTGTCGCTGTGCGGGCAGCTGTACGACCGTGGCGTCGGCATCCATTTCGTC
>JAEWEK010000392.1 GCA_023389425.1 Pseudomonadota bacterium
GGTGCGGCCGGTGCCGGCGCGGCGGCGGCCGGCGCCGGTGCGGCTGCGCCTTCAGCGGCTTCCACCACCAGAACGATGTCGCCCTGGTTGATCTTGTCGCCGACCTTGACCTTCATTTCCTTGACCACGCCGGCATGGCTCGACGGGATCTCCATGCTGGCCTTGTCCGATTCCACGGTGACCAGCGACTGGTCGACCTTGATGGTGTCGCCAGGCTTGACCATCAGTTCGATGACTTCAACGTCCTTGAAGTCGCCGATGTCCGGGACTTTGACTTCAACAATGCTCATGTTTATTAGCTCCGTATTTTTTGTTCGCCTAGAGCCGTCGTCCCCGCGAAGGCGGGGACCCATGCTGAGCGCGCATTCACGCGCTCCATGGGTTCCCGCCTGCGCGGGAACGACGGTAACTCTCGAGCATTACTGGGTCACCGGATTCGGCTTGTTCGGATCGATGCCGTACTTGGCCACCGCCTGCGCCACCACCGACTGCGGCACCGCGCCGTCTTCCGCCAGCGCCTTCAGGGCGGCGACGGTGATGTAGTAGCGGTTCACCTCGAAGAACTCGCGCAGCTTGGCGCGCGAATCCGAGCGGCCGAAGCCGTCGGTGCCGAGCACCTTGTAGTTGCGGCCCTTCGGCACGAAGGCGCGGACCTGTTCGGCGAACATGCGCATGTAGTCGGTGGTCGCCACGATCGGGCCGCTGGTGCCGGCCAGCTGCTGGGTCATGTACGGGACCTTGGCATCCTTGTCGACGTTGACCATGTTCCAGCGCTCGGCGTCCTGGCCGTCGCGGGCCAGCAGCGTGAACGACGGGCACGACCAGATGTCGGCGGCGATGCCCCAGTCGTTCTTGAGCAGTTCGGCGGCGAAGATCGACTCGCGCAGGATCGTGCCCGAACCCATGAGCTGGACGCGCTGCTTGGCGTTCTTGTCGCCTTCCTGGAACAGGTACATGCCCTTCAGGATGCCCTCTTCCGTACCCGGCTTCAGGCCCGGCTGCTCGTAGTTCTCGTTCATGATGGTGATGTAGTAGAACACGTCTTCCTGTTCCGCCACCATGCGGCGCAGGCCGTCATGGATGATCACCGCCACTTCGTGCGCGAAGGTCGGGTCGTACGGCACGCAGTTCGGGATGGTCGCGGCGACGACGTGGCTGTGGCCATCTTCGTGCTGCAGGCCTTCGCCGTTCAGCGTGGTGCGGCCGGCGGTGCCGCCCATCAGGAAGCCGCGGGCGCGGATGTCGCCCGCCAGCCAGGCCAGGTCGCCCACGCGCTGCAGGCCGAACATCGAGTAGTACGTGAAGAACGGGATCATCACGCGGTTGTTCGACGAGTACGAGGTCGCGGCAGCCAGCCACGAGCACATGCCGCCCGCTTCGTTGATGCCCTCTTGCAGGATCTGGCCGGCCTTGTCTTCGCGGTAGTACATCACCTGGTCCTTGTCGACCGGCTCGTACAACTGGCCCTGCTGGTTGAAGATGCCGATCTGGCGGAACAGGCCTTCCATGCCGAAGGTACGCGATTCGTCGACCAGGATCGGCACCACGCGCTGGCCGATTTCCTTGTCCTTCAGGAGCGTGGTCAGCACGCGCACATAGGCCTGGGTGGTCGAGATTTCACGGCCGGCGGCGGTCGGCTCGAGCACGGCCTTGAAGGTGTCCAGCGGCGGCACCGGCAGGTGCTCGTCGGCTTGCGGACGGCGCGACGGCAGGTAGCCGCCCAGGGCCTTGCGGCGCTCGTGCAGGTACTGCATTTCCGGGGTGTCGTCGGCCGGCTTGTAGAACGGGATGTTCGGCAGGTCTTCGTCGGAGATCGGGATCGCGAAGCGGTCGCGCATTTCGCGCACGGCCTGGTCGGTCAGCTTCTTGGTCTGGTGCGCGGTGTTGCGCGCCTCGCCCGAGGTGCCCATGCCGAAGCCCTTGACGGTCTTGGCCAGGATGACGGTCGGCGAGCCCTGGTTTTCCTGCGCGTTCTTGAACGCGGCGTAGATCTTGTGCGGGTCGTGGCCGCCGCGGGTCAGGCGCCAGATGTCGTCGTCGCTCATGTTCGCGACCATCTCGAGCAGCTTGGGGTGCTTGCCGAAGAAGTGCTTGCGCACGTAGGCGCCGTCCTTGGCCTTGAAGTTCTGGTATTCGCCGTCGACGGTCTCCATCATGACCTTCATGAGGATGCCGTCCTTGTCCTTGGCCAGCAGCGGGTCCCAGTTCGAGCCCCAGATGACCTTGACCACGTTCCAGCCGGCGCCGCGGAAGTCGGCTTCCAGTTCCTGGATGATCTTGCCGTTGCCGCGCACCGGGCCGTCCAGGCGCTGCAGGTTGCAGTTGACGACCATGACCAGGTTGTTGAGGTGCTCGCGCGCGGCCATGCCGATCGCGCCCATCGATTCCGGCTCGTCCATCTCGCCGTCGCCACAGAACACCCACACCTTGCGGTTCTCGGTGTTGGCGATGCCGCGGGCGTGCAGGTACTTGAGGAAGCGCGCCTGGTAGATCGCCATCAGCGGGCCCAGGCCCATCGACACGGTCGGGAACTGCCAGAATTCCGGCATCAGTTTCGGGTGCGGGTAGGACGACAGGCCGTGGCCGTCGACTTCGCGGCGGAAGTTGATCAGTTGTTCTTCGGTCAGGCGGCCTTCGAGGAAGGCGCGCGCGTAGATGCCGGGCGAGCTGTGGCCCTGGATGTACAGCAGGTCGCCGCCGTGCTCTTCGGTCGGGGCGTGCCAGAAGTGGTTGAAGCCGATGCCCAGCATATTGGCCAGCGAGGCGAACGAGGCCAGGTGGCCGCCGAGGTCGCCGTCGGCGCGGTTGGCCTTGACCACCATCGCCATCGCGTTCCAGCGCATCCACGAGCGCAGGCGCTCTTCGTACTCGAGGTTGCCCGGGCAGTGCGCTTCCAGTGCGGCCGGAATGGTGTTCACGTACGCCGTGTTGCTGGAGAACGGAATGGAGGCGCCGCTGCGGCGCGCCAGGTCGACCAGGCGCTCCATCAGGTAGTGGGCGCGCTCAGGCCCTTCGTTTTCGATGACCGCTTCCAGCGCGTCGAGCCATTCGCGGGTCTCGAGCGTATCCGGGTCGTTGGCGGCTTGGGCCGTCAACTGGTCGAGTTGAGCTGACATTGATGCGTCTCCTAGGTTGGCGCCCCACCCGTCCGTGGCTGGTGGCGAATTGCGGATTTCAGTAAATACTTTGACACTCTAAAAGGTGGCTGGATTCTATCAGCAGGTCTTTTCTTTTTCAAATTACGATATACGATTTCAGTATGTGAAAAGACGTGCTGCGATTGCACAATGAAAGTCCGCTCTTGAGCTGGCAAATAATTGCTGCAGTCGCACAAAACCAACAAAACCCGCGCATCGTTCCCGCGCAGGCGGGAACCCCCATTTTTGAACGCAGCCGATGTCGTTTGCCTGATGTGGCTGCGCGTAAGAAATGGAGTTCCCGCTTCCGCGGGAACGACGAATTTGGTCAGTGGATGGGCTGCGGCACACGCTAATAAAGCTCGGCCGCGCACCGATCATGAATATGACGCGCTTCCCCCCAGCGCGGCGCGCAATAGGTGGCGGCTTTATAATTTCATTTTTGCCCAGCCAAGAGCCACCCATGCCCGCCCAACTGATCGACGGAGTCAAACTTTCCCAACAACTGCGTGCCGACATCGCCCAGCGCGCCGCCGCCCTCACCGCCAAGGGCACCCAGCCCGGCCTGGCCGTGATCCTGGTCGGCGAAGACCCGGCCAGCCAGGTCTACGTGCGCAACAAGGTCAAGGCCTGCAACGACGTCGGCTTCCATTCGGTGCTCGAGAAATACGAAGCGGACATGGACGAGGCCACGCTGCTGGCCCGCATCGACGCGCTGAACCAGGATCCGGCCATCCACGGCATCCTGGTCCAGATGCCGCTGCCGCGCCACATCAATCCGCTGCGCGTGATCGAGGCGATCTCGGTGGCCAAGGACGTGGACGGCTACTCCGTCATGTCGGCCGGCGAACTGATGGCCAACCTGCCGGGCCTGCGTCCCTGCACGCCGTACGGCTGCATGAAGCTGATCGAAAGCACCGGCGTCGACCTGCGCGGCAAGCACGCCGTCGTCATCGGCCGCAGCAACACGGTCGGCAAGCCGATGGCCTTGCTGCTCTTGCAAGCCAACGCCACCGTCACCATCTGCCATAGCGCGACCGCCGACATCGGCTACCACACCCGCCAGGCGGACGTGGTGGTGGCCGCGGTCGGGCGCCGCAATACCGTGACCGCTGATATGGTCAAGCCCGGCGCCATCGTGATCGACGTCGGCATCAACCGCGACGACAACGGCAAGCTGTGCGGCGATGTCGACTTCGGCCCGGTGAGCGAGGTCGCCTCGCACATCACACCGGTCCCGGGCGGCGTGGGCCCGATGACGATCACGATGCTGCTGATGAATACGCTGGAAGCCGCCGAGCGCTGACATGTAGGGTGGGCACGAGTGCCCACCCTGCCAAAGGGAGGAATGATATGAATAGCAATCCCCTGCTCGATTTTTCGGGCCTGTTCCACTTCGACCAGTTCAAGCCGGAGTACGTCACCCCGGCCATCGAACGGTTGATCGCCGATGCGCGCGCCGTCGTGCAGAAGCTGGAAGCGCCGATGGACCAGGTCAGCTGGGACAATTTCGTGGTCCCGCTCGAGGAATCGACCGAGCGCCTGGGCCGCGCATGGGGCGTGGTCAACCATCTCAACAACGTGATGGACACGCCCGAGCTGCGCGCTACCTATAACGAGAACCAGCCGAAAGTGACCGAGTTCTGGACCGAATTGGGCCAGAACGAGGCGCTGTTCGACAAATACAAGGCGCTGCGCGCCAGCCCCGAGTTCGCCAACCTGGCGCCGGCGCGCAAGCGCATCGTCGAGAACGCACTGCGCGACTTCCGCCTGGGCGGCGCCGAACTGCCGGAAGATAAAAAGCAGCGCTTCGCCGACATCCAGGAGCAGCACGCCGCGATCTCGACGCGCTTCTCCGAGAACGTGCTCGATGCGACCAACGACTACAAGCTGGTGGTCACCGACGAGGCCGACCTGGCCGGCATCCCCGACGACGTGAAGCAGGCCGCGCGCGCTTCGGCCGAGGCCGACGGCAAACAGGGCTGGCAGTTCACGCTGCACTTCCCGTCCTACTACCCGGTGCTGCAGTTCGCCGACAAGCGCCAGCTGCGCGAAACCATCTACCGCGCCAATGCCACCAAGGCCTCCGAAATGGGCGCCGTGTTCAGCGAGCTGGAAAAGTGGGACAACAGCTCCAACATCGCCCAGCTCCTGCGGCTGCGCGACGAGGAAGCCAAGCTGCTCGACTACCGCAACTTCGCGGAAGTGTCGCTGGTGCCGAAGATGGCGCCCAATCCGGAGCACGTGATCGAATTCCTCGAGGACCTCGCGCGCCGCGCCCGCCCCTTCGCCGAGAAGGACCTGGCCGCGCTGCGCGGCTTCGCCAGGACTGAACTCGGCATCGGCGACATGCAGGCCTGGGACGTGGCCTACGCGTCCGAAAAGCTGCAGGAGAAGCGCTACGCGTTCTCGGCCAACGAAGTGAAGCAGTATTTCCCTGAGCCGGCCGTGGTCAATGGCCTGTTCAAGCTGGTCTCGTCGCTGTTCTCGGTGACCATCGCGCCGGACGACGCGCCGGTCTGGCATCCGGACGTGCGCTTCTTCCGCATCGAGCGCGACGGCCAGCTGGTCGGCCAGTTCTACCTCGACCTTTACGCGCGGCCGGGCAAGGGCCAGGGCGCATGGATGGACGACGCGCGCGGACGCCGCATGGCCACGGGCGGCATCGTCCAGACGCCGGTCGCCTACCTGACCTGCAACTTCACGCCGCCGGCCACGGTGGACGGCAAGCCGCAGCCGTCGCTGTTCACGCACGACGAAGTCATCACCCTGTTCCACGAATTCGGCCACGGCCTGCACCACATGCTGACCGAAGTCGACGAGCTGTCGGTGTCCGGCATCTCCGGCGTCGAATGGGATGCGGTGGAGCTGCCGTCGCAGTTCATGGAGAACTTCTGCTGGGAGTGGGAAGTGCTGCAGCACCTGACGTCGAACGTGAAGACCGGCGAGCCGCTGCCGCGCGCGCTGTACGACAAGATGCTGGCCGCGAAAAACTTCCAGTCCGGGATGCAGATGCTGCGCCAGGTGGAGTTCTCGCTGATCGACATGCACCTGCACTACGACTTCGACCCGAACAGCCAGCAGACGGTACAGCAGCTGATCGACGACGTGCGCGGCAAGTTCTCGGTACTGATTCCGCCTGCCTTCAATCGCTTCCAGCACTCCTTCGGCCATATCTTTGCCGGTGGCTATGCCGCGGGTTACTATAGCTACAAGTGGGCCGAGGTGCTGTCGGCGGACGCGTATGCCGCGTTCGAGGAAGCCGTGGAAGCCGGTGGCGGCGAGCTGAGTTCCGAGACGGGCAAGCGCTTCCAGCGCGAGATCCTCGCGGTCGGCGGTTCGCGCCCGGCGCTCGAATCGTTCAAGGCCTTCCGCGGCCGCGAACCGTCGATCGATGCGCTGATGCGGCATAGCGGGATGCACGAGCAGCATTGAATAAGGTACAAAAGGGATGACGGGTAAGGCAAGGAGCACATCTGCGGTTCTCATCACGCTGGCCGGCGCCGCATTGCTGTGCGCCGGCGCCAGCGCGCAGGTCTACAAATGGAAGGACGCGAAAGGCGTCACCCACTTCAGCGACAGGCCGCCCGCAGCGGCGCTGAACAAGGCCGAGGTCAAGACGCCGGCCGGCGGCGACGCCGGTCCCGCCCTGCCCTACGAGCTGGCCCAGGCCGTCCGCAACAGCCCGGTCACGCTCTACACCAGCGGAGCATGCGCGCCATGCGACCAGGCCCGCAGCTACCTCAAGAAGCGCGGAATTCCCTTTTCAGAAAAGACCGTCAGCACCGCCGACGACCAGCAGAAGCTGAAGGAAGCCGGCAGCGAAGGCCAGGTGCCGCTGCTGCTGGTTGGCCGCCGCAAGCTCGCGGGCTTCGAATCCGGCGCATGGAAGGAAGCGCTCGACGCGGCATCGTACCCATCGCAATCGACGCTCCCGCGCGGCTACCAGTTCGCAAAGGCCACGCCGGCCGCGCCGATCCAGCCGACCGAGCATGACGCCGCGGCGGAGGAAGCCGCCAAACGCCAGGCCGAAGCGGCAAGGGAAGCCGAAGAAAAGGCCAGGCTCACGCCCAAGCCTGCGGCAAAAAACGGCAGCAAGGACTTCCAGTTCTGACCATGACCCGCATCGACTTCCACACCAATATCCAGGACAAGCTGGCCTACGCCTGCCGCCTCGCGCGCAAGGCTTACGCGGCGCGCGGCAAAGTGGTACTGCTTGCGGACAGCCCGCAGCAGGCCGCGCAGCTGAACGAAGCGCTGTGGACGATCGGCGATACCGATTTCATCCCGCACGTGATGGCGGGCGATCCGCTGGCGGGCGAGACGCCGGTGATCGTGACCGACAGCGAAGATGCGCCGCTGCCGCACCACGACATGCTGGTCAACCTGACCCAGCGCACCCCGTCGCACTTCGCGCAGTTCGCGCGCGTGTTCGAGATTATCTCCACCGACGAGCAGGACGCGGCCGCCGGCCGCCAGCGCTACGTCGCGTACAAGAAGCAGGAATATCCCCTCACCCACTTTGTCGCGGGGCAGACATGAGCCAGGATTCGTTCGACGACACCAGCATTCCCGTCCTGACCGAAGTCGTGCGCGAGACGCAACCCGCGCCTGCGGTTGCCGACGCCGCGCTGGCGGAAGTCGTGCTGCCGGATGCAGTGGCGGCAGATCACGAAGTATCCGAGAATAGTGAACGTCGTTCCCGCGAAGGCGGGAACCCCATTTCTCCTACCGAAGCCACGTACGTCGAACAAGCAATACCGGACATCGAAGCCCGCGCCGCCTCCCACTTCTCCCCCGAAGACTGGGCCGCTTTGGAACAGCGCCTGGCCGAACGCATCCTGCATCAGCTGCAAGGCCGCGTCGACTTCGTCCTGCAGCAGCGCCTGCGCGACAGCATGGCCGACGTACTGCAGCACGCGCTGGCCGGCCTCACCGACGAGATCCGCGGCGGCCTGGCGCAAACCATCGAGCAGATCGTCACCCGCGCCGTGGCGCAAGAGCTGGCACATCTGCAGACCGTCAATCGCTGACGAGCTCCCGCCGAATGCCAGCGTCGCATTTTCCTTTGCGAAGCTGGCAATTTGTTGTACCTTTTGACTGCACAAGATTTCGGCGCGGCTGAGTCGCCAACCTTCATCGGAGATCGTTCATGCAGTCCACCATCAAGCTCATCCCTTTTGCCATCGCCCTCGCCTTCGCCGCCAGCGCATCCGCGCAGGAAGTGGTCAAGATCGGCCACGTCTCGCCGACCTCGGGCCCCAGCGCCCACCTGGGCAAGGACATGGAAAATGCCGCACGCATGGCGGTCGACGAGCTCAACGCCAAACCGTTCACGATCAACGGCAAGAAGGTCACCTTGCAAGTGCAATTCGAGGATGACGGCGCCGATCCCAAGCAGGGCACCGCGGTCGCGACGAAGCTGGTGGACGCCAAGGTCAAGGGCGTGATCGGCCACCTGAACTCGGGCACCACGGTGCCGGCATCGAAGATCTATAACGACGCGGGCATCCCCGAAATCTCGCCGGCCACCACCGCGCCCCAGTACACGCACCAGCATTTCCCGGGCGCGTTCCGCGTGGTCGCCAGCGACGAAAAGCTCGGCAGCGCCGTGGCCAGGTACGCGACCAATACCCTGAAGGCCAAGAACATCGCGGTCATCGACGACCGCACCACCTACGGCCAGGGCGTCGCCACCGAATTCGTGAAGGGCCTGCGCGGCACCAATGCCAAAGTGGTAGCGAAAGAGTTCACGCAAGCGACGTCGACCGACTACACCTCGATCCTGACCAAGATCCGCGCGACCAGGCCGGATGTGATCTTCTTCGGCGGCATGGACTCGGTCGCCGGCCCGATGCTCAAGCAGATGAAGGCGCTGGGGATCACCGCGACCGTGATGGGCGGCGACGGCATGTGTACCGAAACGCTGCCGCGCCTGGCGGGCGATGCGGTCGGCGAGGGCAAGGTGATCTGCGCCGAAGCGGGCGGCGTCACCGGGCCGCAGGAAAAGGTGATGGAAGACTTCCGCACGCGCTTCCAGAAACGCTATCCGGCCGGCGTGCAGCTGTATGCGCCGTATGTGTATGACGCGGTGATGGTGATGGCGCAGGCGATGCAGAACGCGAAGTCGGCTGAGCCGGCGAAGTACCTGCCTGAGCTGAAGAAGATCAAATACGAAGGCGTGACCGGCACCATCCAGTTCGACCAGAACGGCGACCTGAAGGATGCGCCGCTGACCTTGTTCACCTATAAGGGCGGGAAGAAGACGAAGATGGAGGTGCTGCACTGATGTGCAGCACCGTAGGGTGGGCACTTGTGCCCACCCTACCCGAAAAAAAACGCGCCCCACCGGACGCGTTTTCATGCAAGCTTCAGCAAGCGCGAATCACTTCTGCGACAGCACCCACTTGACCAGCTCGTGCGCCTCGGCCTCGCTCACTTGCGGGTTGGCCGGCATCGGCACCGAACCCCACACGCCCGAGCCACCCTTCATGACCTTCTGGACCAGCTTGTCTTCGGCGCCCTTTTGACCGGCGTACTTGGCCGCCACGTCCTTGTAGGCCGGGCCGACCAGCTTGGTGGCGACGGCGTGGCAGGACATGCAGTTCTTGGACTTGGCCAGCGCCGCCGGATCATCCGCGGCGAACACGCTGCTCGATGCCAGGGCCGCGACGGCGGCGATCAACATCAGGGACCGTTTCATCTCTATTCTCCAAATGGAATGTTCGTTCATTCTAGCGTGTTTTATTCACGCGACTGTCACGCATGCTACACAAAACGGGTGAGCCCGTGGCGCCGTTGACCATCTATTGTGTAACAGGATTTTGCCAGAGACGATTCCCACAAGTAAGATTCGGAGAGTTAAAAGGAGCTGCACATGCCATTGATTCTCTTGATCCTCGCCCTTGTCGTCCTGCGTTACTTCGAGGTTTGGAAGTTCGCCAGCCTGTCCTGGTGGTACATCGTCGGCTTGATGGTGGTGGCCTTCATCTGGTTCGAGTTCATCGAAAAGATCCTGGGGCTGGACAAGAAGAAGGAGCACGCGGACGATGCCAAGCGGCGCAAGAAGCGGATCAACGATACGTTCAACAAGCGTTGAGGCGGCGTCTTGCTGTGATATTCTTTGCATATCAATAACGCCATTTTGAGTCGCAAAACATATCACCCAGCAATAAGCACCGTCGTCCCCCCCCCGGCGGGGCCCCAAGCGGAGCGTGCGCGGCCCC
>JAEWEK010000038.1 GCA_023389425.1 Pseudomonadota bacterium
GGCCCATGCGGCGCCCGTGACGTCGGCCGCCACCCGCAACTCGGCCTACGCCGCGCCCGCCGTCGCCGCCAAGCCGGCCGCGATCGCGCAGCGTTCGGACATCATGGCCACCGAAGCGATCCGCCGCGCCATGGTCGAACGGGTGGCCCAGAAAGGCGTGCGCGACCAGAAAGTGCTGGCCGCGCTGCAGGCCGTGCCGCGCCACATGTTCATCGAGCCGGCCCTGTCCGGCCAGGCGTATATCGACGCCTCGCTGCCGATCGGCCATCACCAGACCATTTCGCAGCCCTATATCGTGGCGCGCATGATCGAGGCGATGCGCGAGGGCGGGGCGCTGGCGCGGGTGCTCGAGATCGGCACCGGCTGCGGCTACCAGGCCGCGGTGCTGGCCTGCGTCGCGGCCGAGGTGTACTCGATCGAACGCATCAAGCCGCTGCACGAGTTGGCGAAAACCAATCTGCGGCCCTTGCGTATTTCCAACCTTCGCCTGCAATATGGCGATGGCATGCTCGGCTTGCCACAGGTGGCGCCATTCGATGGCATCATTCTGGCTGCAGCCGGGCTCGAGGTCCCGCGCGCCCTGCTCGAGCAGCTGGCGATCGGCGGCCGGCTCGTGGCGCCAGTCGGCGCCCAGGTCCAGCACCTGCAACGCATCACCCGCATCGGCACCGCGGAATGGTCCAGCGAAATGCTGGAAGACTGCCATTTCGTGCCGCTGCGGCCAGGCCTCGCCTGATCCCGCAAGACACCCATACCGACAAGATGAGAATGACATACACACCACGCCTTGCCCTGCTGACCCTTGCTCTCGGCCTGCTGGCCGCCTGCAGCTCGACGACGCGCCAGGCCCCGGTCATCGAGCGTCCGATCCCGAAGACCAACCACAACACCAAGCCGGCGACCCCGGCCACGCCGCCGCCGGTGGTGGTGGCCGAGGAGCCCAAGGCGGAAGCCAACGGCACCTACACGGTGCGCAAGGGCGATACCCTGCTGCGCATCGCGCTTGACCACGGCCAGAACTACCGCGACATCGTGAGCTGGAACAACCTGAAGGATCCGGACGATATTAAGGTCGGACAGGTACTGAAGGTCGGCCCGCCCGAGCGCATGGCCGGCACCACCCCGGTCACGGTGCCGAAGATCGAGCCGATCGGCCCCAAGAAGCCGCCGCTGCAGGTGCCGGACAAGAAGCCGGAAGTGGCCGACGCGGCCAAGCCCGCGGCCAAGCCGGAACCGAGCGGCCCGGCGCCCGGCACCGTCGTCACCGCCACCGACGACGACCGCCTGAGCTGGATGTGGCCGGCCAGCGGCAAGATCGTCGGGACCTTCGATGACAACAAGAAAGGCATCGACATCGCCGGCAAGCCGGGCCAGCAAGTCGTCGCGGCCGGCGCAGGAAAAGTGATGTACGCGGGCAGCGGCATCCGCGGATATGGTAATCTCGTCATCGTCAAACACAGCAACACCTTGCTCTCCGCATATGCGCACAACAAGGTGATCGTGGTGAAGGAAGGCGACACCGTGAGCAAGGGCCAGGTGATCGCCGAAATGGGCGATACCGACGCCGATTCGGTCAAACTGCATTTCGAAATCCGTCTGCAGGGCAAGCCGGTCGATCCCGCGAGGTTCTTGCCCAGCCGTTAAGGAGGGGTAATGACGCAGCAGCATGAGCACGACGCCTCGGAAGACGACGATCCCGACGAGCCGCTCGATGACGTGCTGCTCGACAGCGACGTCAACCCGGGGCCGGGCGAGTCCGGCGAGGATCGCGCCAGTGGCAATATCGTGCTGGAGAGCGTGGACGAGCTCAAGAAGATGCTCGCGGCCGAGCTCTCCACCGACACCACCCAGCACTACCTGAACCAGATCGGTGCCCGGCCGCTGCTCACGGCGGCCGAGGAAGTGCACTACGCGACGCTGGCCAAGGCCGGCGAATTCCCCGCGCGCCAGAAAATGATCGAGCACAACCTGCGCCTGGTCGTCTCGATCGCCAAGCACTACATCAACCGCGGCGTCATCCTGCTCGACATGATCGAGGAGGGCAACATCGGCCTGATGCGCGCCATCGACAAGTTCGAGCCGGAGCGCGGTTTCCGTTTCTCCACCTACGCGACCTGGTGGATCCGCCAGAGCATCGAGCGCGCCATCATGAACCAGGCGCGCACGGTGCGCCTGCCGGTGCACATGGTGCGCGAGCTGAACCAGATCCTGCGCGCCAAATACCACCTCGAGGCGCAGCGCCACAACGGCAAGGACGCGTCGAGCGAGGACATCGCCAGCCTGGTCGGGCGGCCGGTGGAGGAGGTGCAGGACATCCTCGCCTTGTCCGAGCACGCCACCTCGCTCGACGCGCCGCTGGACAACGATCCGCAGTCGAGCCTGTTGGACATGCTGCCGGGCGACCACGAGGAAAGCCCCGACGCGCGCGCCGAACAGCATGAAATGACCTTGCTGGTGCGCGACTGGCTGGCCAAGCTGCCGGACAAGCAGCGGCTGGTGGTGATGCGCCGCTTCGGCCTGGACAACGACGATCCGGCCACGCTGGAAACGCTGGCCGAGGAAATGGGCGTCACGCGCGAGCGGGTGCGCCAGATCCAGCAGGAAGCCCTGGTCAAGCTGAAGCGGGCCATGGCGGCCCGTGGCGTCCTGCGGGATTCCTTGCTATGATGGCCGGTTTCCAGTTTTCCTAGCCCAGCCATATACGTCGTTCCCGCGCAGCCGGGAATGACGGCGCCGCCGGCGCGGACATCGACTCACACTCCCCATCTCCATGCAAGAAATCTTCATCGACATCAAATCCCTCGACATGGAAGCACGCGGCGTCGGCCACCTCGAGAACGAGGACGGCACGCCGGGCAAGGTCATTTTCGTCGAGGGCGCGCTGCCGGGCGAACGGGTCAGCTTCGAGACCCAGCGCAAGAAGAAGAACTGGGAATCGGGCCGCATGGTCACGCTGGCGCGCGCCTCGTCGATGCGGGTCGAACCGCGCTGCCCGCACTTCGATCACTGCGGCGGCTGCTCGATGCAGCACCTCGAGCCCTCGGCCCAGGTCGCGATCAAGCAGCGCGTGCTCGAAGATAATCTTTGGCACATCGGCAAGGTCAAGGCGGAAAACATCATGCGTCCGCTGCAAGGCCCGACCTGGGAATACCGTTACCGCGCGCGGCTGTCGGTGCGCTACGTGGCCAAGAAGGAAACCGTGCTGGTCGGCTTCCACGAGAAGCACTCGTCCTACGTTGCCGACATGAAGGAATGCCACATCCTGCCGCGGAAACTGTCGGACATGCTGGTGCCGCTGCGCGTGATGGTCGAGTCGCTGTCGATCTACACCCAGATGCCGCAGATCGAGGTGGCGGTGGGCGAGGGCACGACCGCGCTGGTGCTGCGCATCATGGCGCCGCTGACGGCGGCCGACGAGGCCATCGTGAAAGCGTTCGCGGACACCTGGGACATCCAGTGGTGGCTGCAGCCGAAGGGGCCGGATACCGTGTATCCCTTCTATCCGCTGGACAAGGAGCTGTACTACACCTTGCCGGAGTTCGGCATCAGGATGCCGTTCAAGCCGACCGATTTCACCCAGGTGAACCACCAGATCAACCGGGTGCTGGTATCCAAGGCGCTGCGCCTGCTGGACGTGCGGCCCGGCGAGCGCGTGGCCGACCTGTTCTGCGGCCTGGGCAACTTCACGCTGCCGCTGGCGACCCAGGCGGCGCAGGTGGTCGGCATCGAAGGCAGCACCGTCCTGACGACGCGGGCGCTGGAAAATGCCAAGGCGAATGGTGTGGATGGCAAGACCACTTTCTACACGCGCAACCTGTTCGAGATCACCAAGGACGACCTCATCGCGCTGGGCAGGTTCGACCGCATGCTGGTCGACCCGCCGCGCGACGGCGCCGTGGCGCTGGCGCTGGCGCTGGCCGAATTGCGCGAGGCGCAGCCGGAGCTGCTGCCGCGCCGCATCGTCTACGTGTCATGCAGCCCGTCCACGCTGGCGCGCGATGCCGGCATCCTGGTGCACCGCGCCGGCTATGTGATGAAGAAGGCCGGCGTGGCCAACATGTTCCCGCACACCTCGCACGTCGAGTCGATCGGGGTGTTCGAGCTGCCGGAGGCCTGAGTTTTATGCAATATATTGCATAATGCGGGGACAAAAAAAGCCGGCGCTGAGCCGGCTTTTTCACGGGTGGGAATCGCTCAGTCGCGGCTGCCCGAGGTAAGGCCCAGAATGCTCAGCAGGCTGGTGAAGATGTTGTAGATGTCGATGTAGATCGACAGCGTGGCGGTGATGTAATTGGTCTCGCCCCCGTTCACGATGCGCTGCACGTTGAACAGGATGAAAGCCGAGAAGATACCGATCACCATCACCGAAATGGCCAGGTGCAGCGCCGTCAGTTGCAGGAAAATATTGGCGACCATCGCGATGATGAGCACGATGACGCCCACCGACAGCCAGCTGCCCATGCCCGAAAAATCGCGCTTGGACACGGTGGCGATGCTGGCCATCACCGCGAACACGCAGGCGGTGCCGCCGAAGGCCATGGCGATCAGCGCCGGGCCATTGCTGAAATTGAGCGTATAGGTCAGCAGCGGCGCCAGCATCAGGCCCATGAAGAAGGTGAAGGCCAGCAGCACGGCCACGCCGGCCGCGGAATTCTTGGTCTTTTCGATCGCGGCGACGAAGCCGAACACGGCCAGCATGAAGACCAGGAAGCCCATGCCGCCGCGCAGCAGGGTGAGGTGGTAGGCCACGCCGATGGCCGCGCCGATCACGGTCGGCACCATGGACAGCGCCAGCAGCCAGTAGGTGTTACGCAGGACCTTGTTGCGCGCGGCGCTCGCGCCGGCGACGTCGTAGGTTTTTTGGATGCTTGGGATCATGGAATGCCTCCGGTTTTCAATGTCAGTAATGCGTCGCGACCAGCTTAACACAGCCACGTGGCGACTTGTCTGTACAGGTTTCGCCCGGCGTCACTGTAACACTTTGCTTGCTGCCGCTGCAATCTCGGCCAAGCGGGGGATATATGGTAAAATCAAAGGTTGATTGAGTTCTGAATATCTCGATTTAAACCTTTCTTTTTATTGGAGTTTTTACATGGCAATCGAACGCACCCTGTCGATCATCAAACCTGACGCAGTCGCTAAAAACGTGATCGGCCAAATCTACAGCCGTTTCGAAGGCGCCGGCCTGAAGATCGTCGCTGCCCGCATGGCGCAGCTGTCGCGCGCTGAAGCCGAAGGCTTCTACGCCGTCCACAAGGAGCGTCCGTTCTTCAAGGACCTGGTCGACTTCATGGTCTCGGGCCCGGTCATGATCCAGGTGCTGGAAGGCGAAGGCGCCATCGCCAAGAACCGCGACCTGATGGGCGCCACCGACCCGAAGAAGGCCGACAAGGGCACCATCCGCGCCGACTTCGCCGACTCGATCGACGCCAACGCCGTGCACGGTTCGGACGCGGCTGAAACCGCTGCCGTGGAAATCGCTTACTACTTCCCGGCGCTGAACGTCTACTCGCGTTAATCTGACGCGGCTGCAACAAGCTGCAAGACCGCCCGCGACCGCGGGCGGTGTTTGAAATACTAGGAATTCCGATGACGACGCTCACCAACCTGCTGGACTTCGATCCCGCGCAACTCGCCGCCTACTGCGCCGACTTGGGTGAGAAGCCGTTTCGCGCCAAACAATTGCAACGCTGGATACACCAGTACGGGGCTGCCGATTTCGACAGCATGACCGACCTGGCCAAGTCGCTGCGCGAAAAGCTCAAGACGCGCGCGGAAATCCGTGCGCCGGGCATCATCAGCGACCACACCTCCAGCGACGGCACCCGCAAATGGCTGGTCGACGTCGGCAACGGCAACGCCGTCGAAACCGTGTTCATCCCGGAAGAAACCCGCGGCACCCTGTGCATCTCCACGCAAGCGGGCTGCGCGGTCAACTGCCGTTTCTGCTCGACCGGCAAGCAAGGTTTCAACCGCAACCTGACGGTCGCGGAAATCATCGGCCAGCTGTGGATGGCCGAATTCGAACTGCGCCGTACCCACGGCATCGAAGCCGGCCCCAAGGGCGAACGCCAGATCACCAATGTGGTGATGATGGGCATGGGCGAGCCGCTGCTCAACTTCGAACCCACCGTCACCGCGCTCAAGCTGATGCTCGACGATAACGCCTACGGCCTGTCGCGCCGCCGCGTGACCGTGTCGACCTCGGGCGTGGTGCCGAACATGGACAAGCTGTCGCAGGAATGTCCGGTGGCGCTGGCCGTGTCGCTGCACGCGCCCAACGATCCGCTGCGCGACATGCTGGTGCCGCTCAACAAGAAATATCCGCTGCGCGAGCTGATGGCCGCGTGCAAGCGCTACCTGGAGTTCGCCCCGCGCGACTTCATCACCTTCGAATACTGCATGCTCGACGGCGTCAACGACACCGACGAGCACGCGCGCGAGCTGCTGGCGCTGGTCAACGATCCCGTGGTCGGCGTCAACTGCAAGCTCAACCTGATCCCGTTCAATCCCTTCCCGGAATCGGGCCTGTTCCGTTCCAAGAACCCGCGCATCAAGGCCTTCGCCCAGATCCTGATGGACAACGGCATCGTCACCACCATCCGCAAGACGCGCGGCGACGACATCGACGCCGCCTGCGGCCAGCTGGCCGGCGAAGTGCAGGACCGCTCCCGCGTCCAGCAGCGCATGGAAAAGATGGCGGAATACCAGAGCAAGTTCGGCGCCGACTTCGGCCGCATCGTGGAGATCCGTTCTTGAGCGCCGCGCCGCTGGCCAGGCGCGCCGCCGGCGCCGCGCTGCTGTGCCTGCTGGCAGCCTGCGCCGCCAACAGGCCCGAGCGCGGCGAGCTCAAGACCGCGTCCGACCAGACCGCCGTCGAAAAGCGCGCCGGCATCCGGCTGCAGCTGGCGGTCGGCTACTACCAGGACGGCAAGTACGAGATCGCGCTCGACGAGGTCAAGCAAGCCATCGCGATCAATCCGCAGGCGGCCGACGGCTACGATATGCGCGGCCTGATCTACACCGCGATGAAGGAAAACGCCCTGGCCGAAGAAAACTTCCAGCACGCGCTGAAGCTGGCGCCGGACAATCCGAACATCGCCAACAACTACGGCACTTTCCTGTGCAATGCCGCGGGCAAGCCGGCCCAGGCCATTCCCCTGTTCGAGGCGGCCCTGAACAATCCGCGCTATGCCTCGCCGGTGAGCGCGCTGGTCAATGCCGGCAGCTGCAGCGTCAAGCTGAAGAAGCTGGACGCGGCCGAACGCTATCTGCTGGAAGCGCTGCGCTACGCGCCGGACCTGCCGCCGGTGAACGCGGCGCTGGCCCAGGTT
>JAEWEK010000210.1 GCA_023389425.1 Pseudomonadota bacterium
TATTGGATCGCGGCTGCGGCGAGAGCTGCAAGCACGCACACTCAGCATGGGTTCCGGCGTTCGCCGGAACGACGAATCACGTTCAACACTTAACGCAGACAGCGCCTTCCTTTTTGCTTTATGTGATCCGCGTAATTCAATAGAACATTGCGCGGCCACAAGCACCGCGCCGGTGCGCACACCAAGAATGAACACTTCGCGATTTTCCAACGGAGACACGATATGTTCATTTGGCGCCCATGCACCGCGCTTGGCGCGGCCCTGCTCGCGTTGTCGGCGCAGGCCGCGATCGATCCCTACGCAGACCACAACGGCATCCTGCCTCCCGGCTACCGCGGCCCCACCTTCAAGCTGAGCTACCGCTATCCCGCCAACCTGCCCGCGCCCGCGATGCCGTGGCGCGGCGCGATCGGCGGCCAGCAAATCAGCGTCTACAACGCGCCCGACTACGTGGCGGCGCTCAAGGATGCGGTGGCGCGCGACATGCGCGACCTGCTGCACGATTGCGGCTGCTGGAACGCCGAGCAGCGCGGCTGGTACCACGACATCTGGCTCGGCGCCCAGCGCGAGGCGATCCACGGGCTGTCGGTGGCCGTCGCATCGGTGGACACCTCGCTGTTCCCGCGCAGCCGGCTGGCCAGGCCCTTTACCACCTACACCGTCACCTACTACAACCGCACCGCGGCCCAGACCCTCGGCAAGGTGTGGAACCGCAGCGCGCTGGCGCCCAATCTCGACCAGGGGGCGACCCAGTACGCGGAAGGATCGATCACGGTGAAGCTTGCGTTCACCACCGCCGATGCCGGCACCTGGCCGGTGCTGGAGGGCGCGCTGGCCTGGCCGGCGATGGTTACGGCGAACGCCACCACCGGCCAGCCCGACCAGCCCACCTTGCAGAAGCTGCGGCTGCTGCAAGTGGACGTGGTGGTCAAGGACACGCAGTCCGCGCCCGGTACCGGCTGGGTGTTCGCCACGTTCGTCTACGACAGAAATGCGCGCGAGGGCAGCTACGGCATCTGGGACAAGATGGTGGCGCTGGGCGCGCAATGGGGCAACGACCCGCAGGTGAACAGCGCGCGCAGCCCCGACGTGCCGCTGCGCGAATCGTGGATCAATCCCTACGCGCCGCGCTATGCCTACGAGACGCTGGGCTGGGGCGGGCGGCTGTCAGGGCCGAACGATCACGGGCGCAACGATATTTCGTACGCGGCGGGGCAAGGGCGCAGGCTGGCGCAGAACGCGCCGAATACTTCGTGCCTGTCGTGCCACGGGGCTTCGCAGTGGAATACGGCGAATCCGGCGATGGGGATGGCGTCGTTCTTCATGCCGCTGGCGCCGTCGGCCAGCGGGGCAGGGGCGCCGTACCTGAATTCACCGGCGCCGGGGTCGGCGGAGTGGATGCGCTGGTTCCAGAACCGGCGCGGGTATGTGCCGATGGATGCGGGCAGCGTCGGTGGGGATTTCGATCTGGCGCTGAGCTTCCGCGTGCTGCCGGCGTGGTTTGCGGCGACCAGCGGGCAGCCGCATGCGCTGCAGGGGCTGGACAAGAGCGGGAAGAAGATCGCGCAGTGAAGGGTGCTGCATGAGAAATGGGGTTCCCGCCTCCGCGGGAACGACGTTCGAAGTTACAAAGCAGTTACCGTCGTTCCCGCGAAAGCGGGAACCCCATTTTGCTTGCGCAGTGTTAGCGCGACTTGACGAAGGGCTGCCCGATCGCTTTCGGCGCCACCGACTTGGCCATCAGGCCCGCCAGCACCACCACGGTCACGACATACGGAATCATCTGGATCAGCGAACCCGGAATGCGGCCCACCACCGGCAGATCCACGCCTTCGATCTGGATCTGGATCGCCTGGAACATCGCGAACATCAGGCAGCCCATCACCGTGTGCAGCGGACGCCAATTGCCGAACACCAGCGCGGTCAGCGCGAGGTAGCCGGCGCCGGCCGACATATCGCGCAGGAAGAAGCCGCTCTGCACGATCGCCAGGTAGGATCCAGAGAACGAGCACAGGGTGCCCGCCACAAGCATCGCCATGTAACGCGTCTTGACCACCGAAACACCGGCCGCGTCGGCAGCGTGCGGGTTCTCGCCGCAAGCGCGCAGGCGCAGGCCGAAGCGGCTGTGATACACCACCCAGTGCACGACCGGCAGCAGCAGGAAGGCGAGGTAGACCAGCACCGACTGGCCGCCGATCACCTGGGTGTACAGCCAGCCGATGAAGGGGATGTTGGCCAGCGCCGCGCTGCCCGGCAGGACGATTTCGGAGAAGCGCGCGTCGCCCAGGTCCGGCGTGCGGCCGCCCTGCTGGAAGAAGTACTGCGCGATCACGAAGGTCAGGCCGCTCATGGCGATGTTGATGGCGATGCCGGCCACCAGCTGGTTGCCCTTCTGGGTGATCGAGACGAAGGCCTGCACCATCGCGATCGCGATCGAGACGGCGACGGCGGCGGCCACGCCATACCACGGGTTCTGGGTGGCGTAGGCGACGGCGGCCGAGACGAAGGCCGAGGCCAGGATCTTGCCCT
The DNA here is from genome assembly GCA_023389425.1 of Pseudomonadota bacterium. Lineage (GTDB taxonomy): Bacteria > Pseudomonadota > Gammaproteobacteria > Burkholderiales > Burkholderiaceae_D > Telluria. Next base: position 2,530 of record JAEWEK010000210.1, read on the forward strand.
CCAGGCCGATGTCGACCACGCCGCTGCGCTCGGCGAACAGGCCGGCCAGCGCCGCGAACATCAGCACCGGCGCGTTGCGGATGGTAGTGACGACGATACTGGCAATGTGAAGATCATCCAGCATGTTCTTATCCTTTGCGTTTCAGGTTCACGAGCTTGAGCATGGCGGGCGCGTACAGGTTTTCCATCGCGCCGCAGAACAGGATGATCAGGCCCTGGATGAAGATGATGGTCTCTTGCGGGATGTTCGGTTTTTCCAGCGACAGGTCGAAGCCGCCCTGGATCAGCGCGCCGAACAGCACCGAGGACAGGAAGATGCCGACCGGATGCTGGCGGCCCATCAGCGCGATCGCGATGCCGATGAAGCCGGCGCCGGCCGGGAAGTTGAGCGACAGGTAGTGGGTCGAGCCCATGATCGAATTGACCGCGCCCAACCCGGCCAATGCGCCCGAGATCAGCATGGTCACGATGATCATGCGGCTGATCGACACGCCGGCGTAGTGCGCCGCGCTGTGATTCAGGCCGGTGGCGCGCAGCTTGTAGCCGAACGAGGAACGCCAGATCGCCACGCCGTAGATCACGAGCGCCGCGATCGCGATCAGGAAGGTGATGTTGAGCGGGGCGTCGCCCAGCGGCGAGGTGCCGTCGGCGCCGGTGAACCAGCTCGACAGGCGCGGCATCTGGCCGGCTTCGGTGAACGGACGGCTGGCCGGATTCTGTTCGCCTTCGGGCACCAGGTACTTCACGATGATGAAGTTCATCAGGCTGGCGGCGATGAAGTTGAACATGATGGTCGTGACCACCACGTGGCTGCCGCGCTTGGCCTGCAGGTAGCCCGGAATGAAGGCCCACAGGCCGCCGAACACGGCGCTGCCCAGCATCCCCAGCGGCAGCAGCAGCCATGGCGACAGCGAGTGGTCGAAGGCCAGCATCACGAGGGTGAGGCCGAGGCCGCCGACATACATCTGGCCTTCGGCGCCGATGTTGAACAGGCCCGCCTTCATCGCGATCGACACGGCCAGGCCGGTGAAGATGAAGGTGCTGGCGTAGAACAGGGTGTAGGCCAGGCCTTCCGGATTCATCACCGCGCTGTTGAGCAGGATGCCGAGCGATTCGACCGGGCTTTCGCCCAGCAGTTTGATGACCAGCGCCGCAACCAGCAGCGCCGACACGAGGTTCAGGATGGGCAGGACGAAACCGGTGGCCCAGCGTGGCAGTTCTGTTTTCATGATTTATGCATCCCGCCCATCAGGAGGCCAATGCGGGTGGTGTCGAATTCTTCAACTTTGAGTTCGCCGGTGATGCGGCCGCCGGACATGACCACGATGCGGTCGGCCAGCGCGCGCACTTCTTCCAGCTCGACCGAGACCAGGAGGCTCGCCACGCCTTCGTCGCGCAGGCGCAGCAGCTGGGTGTGGATCGATTCGATGGTGCCGATGTCGACGCCGCGGGTCGGCTGGCCGACCAGCATCAGCTTGGGGCAGGCCGACACTTCGCGTGCGATCACCACCTTCTGCTGGTTGCCGCCCGAGAGCAGGCCGATACGCAGGTCGGGATTCTTGGGACGCACGTCGAAGGCTTCGAGCAGGTGCGCGCAGCGCTTGCCGATGGCCTCGAGGTCGAGCAGGCCCCAGCGGTTCTTGACCCGGTCCTGGTAGCCGAACACGGTGTTCTGCATCACCGAGAAGTCCTTGATCACGCCGTCGCGCAGGCGGTCTTCCGGCACGTGGCCGATGCCCATGTCGCGGAACACGGCGGGCAGGCCGTCGGCATTGGCGCGGCCGGCGATCGGCATTTCCTTGCCGAGGAATTCGACGCTGCCGGACGTCGGCAGGCGCATGCCGGCCAAAATTTCCATCAGCTCGCTCTGGCCGTTGCCGGACACGCCGGCGATGGCAACGATCTCGCCGGCGCGCACGGTCAGGTCGATATCGGCCAGCAGCTTGACCTTCTGCTCGTCCTCGAGCTGGAGATTGGTCACGCGCAGCACCGGCGCGCCCGGATTGTAGGGTGCGCGCGGCAGTTCGCTCTGGATCGGGCGGCCCACCATCATGTTGGCCAGCTGCTCCTTGGACGTCTCCGCGGTCGATACCGCGCCCACCAGGCGGCCGGCGCGCATCACGGTCACCTGGTCGGTGATGTCCATGATCTCCTGCAGCTTGTGGGTGATCAGGATGATGGTCTTGCCCTGCTCCTTGAACAGGCGCAGGATCTCGAACAGCGCGGCGGTCTCCTGCGCGGTCAGCACAGCGGTCGGCTCGTCCAGGATCAGGATCTCGGCGCTGCGGTAGATCTGCTTGAGGATCTCCACGCGCTGCTGCGCGCCCACCGACAGGTCCTCGATCTTCGCCAGCGGGTCGACGTCGAGCCGGTATTTCTCGCAGATCTCGCGCAGCTTCGCTTCCACCTGGGCACGCTTGGCCTTGAGCTTGAAGCCGCCCTCGGCGCCCAGCATCACGTTGTCGAGCACGGTCATGTTCTCGACCAGCATGAAGTGCTGGTGCACCATGCCGATGCCGAGCGCGATCGCGTCGTGGCTGGTGCGGATGTCGCGCGCCACGCCGTCGATCAATACCTGGCCGCTGTCGGCGTTGTAATAGCCGTACAGGATGCTCATCAGGGTCGATTTGCCGGCGCCGTTCTCACCGATCACGCCATGGATCGAGCCCTTGGCGATCGAGAAGCTGACGTCGGCGTTCGCCTGCACGGCCCCGAAGGCCTTGCTTATGTTGCGAAATTCTACGGCTGGCTGCATGTTCTTCGCTTGCGTTATGCGTTCAAAAACGCGCCGCGCCGGACTGGGCCGGCGCGGAACGCTTTCGGGTTCGTTGACAGATCAGACCGGGCAGGAACTGTTGGCGCGGTAGTCGATCACCTTGATCTTGCCGCTGACGATATCGGCCTTGATCTCATTCACCTTCTTTTCCATCGCCGGGGTGACAACGGCGCGATTATCCTTGTCCACCACCCAGTCCACGCCGCCTTCCTTCAGGCCGAGCTTGACGACGCCCGGCTTCCAGCTGCCGTTCTTGGCTTCGGTGAATTCGGTGTACACGGCGTTGTCCACGTGCTTGACCATCGAGGTCAGCATGCTGCCCGGATGCAGGTAGTTCTGGTTGGAGTCGACGCCGATCGCCAGCTTGCCTTTTTCCTTGGCCTGCTGCAAGGCGCCCATGCCGCTGCCGCCGGCCACCGCGAACACGACGTCGGCGCCGCGCTCGAACTGGGCACGCGCCAGTTCGCCGCCCTTGGCCGGGTCGTTCCAGGCCGCGCTGGTGGTGCCGACCATGTTCTGCAGCACGTCGATCTTCGGCGCGATGGCCTTGGCGCCCTGGGCATAGCCGCAGGCGAAGGCGCGGATCAGCGGGATGTCCATGCCGCCGATGAAGCCGACCTTCTTGGTCTTGGAAGCCATCGCGGCGGCGGCGCCGACCAGGTAGGAGCCTTCCTCTTCCTTGAACATCACCGAGGTGACGTTGTTGCCTTGTGCCACGCCGTCGATCACGACGAAGTGCACCGACGGGAATTCCTTGGCGACCTTCTGCACCGACTGGCTCTGCGAGAAGCCGACTGCCACGATCAGGTCCATTTTCTTGCGCGCCAGTCCGCGCAGCACCTGCTCGGACTGGGTGTCGCTGTTGGCCTGGGCCTCGAGGTAGCCGATGCCGGTTTCTTTCTTGAAACGCTCGGCGCCGGTGTAGGCCGACTGGTTGAACGATTTGTCGAATTTGCCGCCCGCGTCATACACGATGCCCAGCTTGGGGGCGGCGGCTGCCGCTGCACTGCCGGCGACGCACAGCGCCGCGATGGTCATGCAAAGGTGCTTAATTTTCATGTGTTGGCTCCTGGAATTTCCTTATTGTACCCGGCGCAAGCCGTGCGTTGCGAGTCGCTACGCATGCTGGCATGCTCTCCGCGGGCATTTCCTCGCGGGATCATGTCATCTCCGAAAGCAAGCCCGGCGATCAAATCGCCTGGGGCCCGCTCGCGCCGTCAGGGGCGTCGCATTGCCGCAACAATGGCGGCTGCAATGCTGTCAGATCATGCATCAGCGCGATTATGAAAGGCAAATACGATTTTACTGCGCAATTTATTTGGTGCAAATATAAATGCGCGCCAAACGGGGTTTCAGGCAGCCGGCGCGGGCAGGGCGATGGGCGCGGCGGCCGCGAAACGGGCGGCGAGGAAGCGCGCGATGCGCAGCTGGGTATCTTCGAGGTAGGGGATGGTCAGGTGGTCGGAACCGGGGATGATGTCGTCCCCGCACAGCTCGGCCAGCCTGGATACGAGCTGGTCGGTATGGGAATGGGGGACGATGTCGTCGCGCTCGGCCCGCAGCACGTAGGTGGGGGCGGTGAGACCGGCGGCGTGCTTGATCGACTCGAAGCGGTGGCGCAGCATGACGTCGACGGGCAGGGTGCGGAATTTGCGCTTGGCCAGGGCCAGCACCGAATCGTAGGGGGTGATCAGCACCACCGAATGCACCGGCCGCGCCCTGCCGACCTGGATGGCGACGCCGGAACCGAGGCTGCGCCCGACCACGGCGATGCGGACGGCGTCGACGAAGCCATGCTCGGCCAGCCAGTCGAACATGGTGCAGGCATCGTCGACCATGAAATTTTCAGCCGGCTCGCCATGCGAATCGCCATAGCCGCGGTAATTCATGGCCAGCACGGTCATATTGGGGAACAGGCGGCCGGCATCGCGCGCCACCCAAGACACTTCCTCCGAGCGGCCGCCGAAATACATGACGGCCGGATGGATGCCGGGCTCGTGCGGCGTCATCAGGAAGCCGCCCAGGCGGGTGCCGTCCTTGGCGCGCAGCACCACCGGCCGGGTGCGGTGGCCGCTGCTGCGCGGGTGTTTTACCTCGCGCTGGGCCACCGGGTTGAACACCAGGCGCCGCTGGTTGGCGGCCACGGCCGCCGTCAGGCCCAGCCACAGGAAGCTGGCGAATCCGGCCATGCTGGCGGCGACTTTTTTGGACGTGGTGTTCATGCGATTCAGCTTACCGCTCCGGACCGCAAATTTCTGTGCGCTACATATCAAACGCTGCGCTAGTTCAGCAGTTTCCTGAAAAGCGTGGCAAAGCTACAACGCAATCAGTGCAGCACCGGCCCGGCGGACGAGTGGAGGCTCGTGCCGGCGCGCCTGCTGCGGCATCGGTTAAGATGGCTTTGCATCGAAACGACAAACAGAGGAGATGACGTGCACTATTTGCTGATCTATGACCTGGCATCCGACTATTTGGAGCGTCGCGCGGAGTTCCGAAGCGAGCACTTGCAGCTTGCGTGGGAAGCGCAACAGCGGGGCGAGATCGTCATCGCCGGCGCACTGTCCGACCCTGCGGATCAGGCGATACTGATGTTTAACTGCGACAGCGCGGAAACGGTCAGCGGTTTCGCGGCGGTGGATCCGTACGTGACGAACGGGCTGGTGAAGGCCTTCCATGTGCGGCCTTGGAACACGGTCGTCGGCGACGATGCGAGCAATCCGGTGCGGGCGTAACGCTAGATGTCGTCGTTCCCGCGGAAGCGGGAACCCCATTTCGCGAGCGTCACGGTAGCCCCAATTCCTATGGCAGCGCGGAGAACATGGGGTTCCCGCCTGCGCAGATACTGTGTTCTTCAGATCCTGGCAAGCGCTAAATTCACGTCGAATGGCTTGCCGGATTTGATCACACCCATCATCCAGTGCACGAGCTTGCGCATGACGGCAATGATGGCCACTTTCTTGTTCTTTCCGGCGACAGCCATGCGTTCAGCTAGGGCAACTGCCGCAGCGTTGCAACGCATAGCGCTCATGG
>JAEWEK010000283.1 GCA_023389425.1 Pseudomonadota bacterium
ATGGCATACACGAACAGGCCGATCACGATCGACGGCGCCGACAGCATGATGTCGGTCACGAAACGGGTGACCTGGCCGAACCGGTTGCGGTCGCCATACTCTGCCAGGTAGATGCCGGCCAGGATGCCGATCGGCGTGCTGACCAGGGTCGACAGGCCGACCATCAGCAGCGTGCCGACGATGGCATTGCGCAGGCCGCCCGCCTCGCCCGGCGGCGGGATATCCTGGGTGAACAGCTGCGGACCGAGGGCCGACACGCCATTGATCAGCAGCGTGGCCAGGATCCACAGCAGGAAGCCGAGCCCGACCGCCATTGCCAGCACCGACAGGCCGATGCCGATGCGGTGCGCCAGCAGGCGGCGGCGGTAGACCGGGTTCTTGGAGGCGTCGATCATTTCACGCCTTCCTTGCGGGACATGCCCAGCAACATGATTTTTGCGGCAGACAGCACGATGAATGTAATAGCGAACAGGATCAGGGCCAGCGCGAACAGCGAGGCGGTATGCAGGCCGACGGCTTCGCCGAATTCGTTGGCGAGGGTCGAGGAAATCGACGAACCCGGCCCCAGCAGCGACCAGCTCAGCTCATTGGCGTTGCCGATCACGAAGGTCACGGCCATGGTTTCGCCCAGCGCGCGGCCGAGGCCCAGCATCACGCCGCCGACCACGCCGTTGCGGGTGTAGGGCAACACGATCTTGCGCACCACTTCCCAGCGCGTGCAGCCGAGGCCGTAGGCCGATTCCTTGAGGACGGCCGGCACGATCTCGAACACGTCGCGCATCACCGACGAGATGAAGGGAATGATCATCACGGCCAGGATGACGCCGGCGGTCAGGATGCCCACGCCCATGATCGGGCCCTGGAACAGCGGGCCGATGAATGGCAGCGCGCCCAGCGTCTTCTTGAGGATCGGCTCCACGTGGTCGGCGAACAGCGGCGCGAACACGAACAGCCCCCACATGCCGTAAATGATCGACGGCACGCCGGCCAGCAGCTCGACGGCCGTGCCCAGCGGACGGCGCAGCCAGACCGGGCAGATCTCGGTGAGGAACAGCGCGATGCCGAAGCTGACCGGGAAGGCGATCAGCAGCGCGATGATGGAAGTGGAAAGCGTGCCCCAGATCGCGATACGGGCGCCGAAGAGTTCGTTGGTCGGGTCCCAGTCGCTCGAGGTGATGAAACCGGGGCCGAACTGCTTGAACGCCGGCCAGGCGTCCATCGCCAGCGACACGATGATGCCGACCAGCGCCGCCAGCACGACGGCGGCGAACAGCAGCGTCAGCTTATGGAACAGGAAATCCTGGATGCGCTGCTTGCGCATGGTGCTGCGGAGTGCCGCCTCTTCGGGATGGATATGCCCGGTGGCTGCCTGGGAAAACGCGACTGGCGGTGGTGCGCTCATATTGTTTATGACTCGTTTCTTGAAAAGGGCGCACCGCTTGCCGCCCGCGCCCGTGTGCTACTTACCAGATGGCCTTGCCCGAAGCGTCCTTCAGCTTGGCCTTCCAGCCATCCTGCACCAGCTTGGTGACGCTGGCCGGCATCGGCACATAGTCCAGCTCGGCCGCCGAGGCGCCGCCGTTCTTGTAGGCCCAGTCGAAGAAATTCAGCACTTCCTTGGTGCGGGCAGCGTCGCCCACCTTGTGCAGCAGGATATACGAGGCGCCCGTGATCGGCCACGCAGCCTTGCCCGGCTGGTCGGTCAGCACCACGGCCATGCCCGGGGCCTTGGCCCAGTCCGCATTGGCGGCGGCGGCCTTGAAGGCGTCGTCGCTCGGCTGCAGGAAGACGCCGTCCTTGTTCTTCAGCTGGGTGTGGGTCATGTGGTTCTTCTTGGCGTAGGCCCACTCGACGTAGCCGATGCCGCCCTTGATGCGCTGCACATTGGCGGCCACGCCCTCGTTGCCCTTGCCGCCCACGCCGGTAGCCCACTTGACCGCGGTGCCGGCGCCGATCTTGCTCTTGAACTCAGCGCTCTCTTTCGACAGGTAGTCGGTGAACAGGAAGGAGGTGCCGGAGCCGTCGGCGCGGTGCACCACGGTGATGTCGTCGGCCGGCAGCTTCACGCCCGGGTTCAGCGCGGCGATTTCCGGCGCATTCCACTTGCTGATCTTGCCGAGGAAGATGTCGGCCAGCACCGGGCCGCTCAGCTTCAGCTGGCCGGCGGCGATGCCGGGCAGGTTGACGATCGTGACCACGCCGCCCATGATGGCGGGGAACTGATACAGGCCTTCTTTCTCCAGCTCGTCGGCCGGCAGCGGCATGTCCGAGGCGCCGAAGTCGACGGTCTTGGCCTTGATCTGCTTGATGCCTGCGCCGGAACCGACCGAGGCGTAGTTCAGGCCGACATTAGTTGCTTTTTTGTACAGCTCGGCCCATTTGGCGTAGATCGGATACGGAAAAGTTGCGCCGGCGCCCGTGATGTCGGCGGCGAACACATTGCTGGCGCCCGAGGTGGCGGCGATGACGGCAATCGAAACGAACAGCTGCTTCATGCGCATGGAAATCCCCTTATGTGGCACGATTTTGATGGCTGGAAGTTTAATGACGAAATATGACAGGTTTATGACACGAGCCCGGCCAGCGTCATCTTGGACTTGTCCAGCCACCCTTGCCGCACAATTGGGGCCTTCGGTCTCTTGCAGGAGGACATCATGGAACTGATCTTGTGGCGGCATGCCGATGCCGAGGAAGGCGCGCCCGACCGCCTGCGCCAGCTGACTCCGCTCGGTCACAAACAGGCCGGCCAGCTCGCCGACTGGCTGAACGTGCGCCTGCCGGAACATTGCCGGATCCTGGTCAGCCCGGCCACCCGGGCCCAGCAGACAGTGGACAAGCTGGAGCGCGATTATGAGGTGGTGGACGCGATCGGTCCGGCGGCCGACCCGCTGGCCGTCCTCAAGGCAGCCCACTGGCCGCTGGCCGATCACGCCGTGCTGGTCGTCGGGCACCAGCCGACGTTGGGGCGGCTGGCGTCATTATTGCTGCTGGGCCGTCCGGTGGACCTGGACTTTCCGCGCGGCGCGCTGTGGTGGTTCGAGCAAGACGATCCAGCTGATGCATACACGCTGCGGCTTAAGGCAGTAATGACACCGGAAATGACGCTCAAATAATACTTGCTGCAGGGCTTGCAAAACCCTTGTCTCCGACCTAGTCTGTAACTGTAGGCGGACGGAAGAAAGGAGCGGAAGAATAATCATCCACCCAAGAGCGAGGGAATGCTGAAGAGCGTTTAATTGTTATGAATGTTGTCGGTCTTGCAATGTTAGGCGGCATGGTCGCCATGATTTTTTATGAGCTGTACCAGGACTATCGGGAACGCACCGATGGCCTGCATGATCACTACCATCCGTAGTGCCTGCTCCCGGGTCGCCCGGGATAAACGAAAAACGGCGAGGTCCTTGCCTGACGCTCGCCGCTTTCGCATGAGCTGCTTGGACCGCACGCGTGGTCGAAACACCTTCGCGCGTATCAGTCCAGCTCGCGCAGCCGGTTGAACGCCTCATCAATCCGCTCCACCGGCACGATCCGCATTCCCTCCACCGCCTGCTTCGGCGCGTTCGCCTTCGGAATCAGGGCAATCGAGAATCCCAGCTTGGCCGCCTCGCGCAAGCGCTCCTGCCCACGGGGCGCCGGCCGGATCTCCCCCGCCAGCCCGACCTCGCCAAACACGACAAGCCCCCGCGGCAGCGGCTTGTTCTTCATCGACGACTGGATTGCCAGCAGCACCGCCAAATCGGCGGCCGGCTCGGCGATCTTCACCCCGCCCACCGCATTGATGAACACATCCTGGTCGAACGCGGCCACGCCGGCGTGCCGGTGCAGCACTGCCAGCAGCATCGCCAGCCGGTTCTGCTCCAGGCCCACCGACAGCCTGCGCGCATTCGGCAGATGGCTGGCATCCACCAGCGCCTGGATCTCGACCAGCAGCGGCCGCGTGCCCTCCTGCGTCACCATCACACAAGATCCCGGAACCTGGTTGTCGTGCTGCGACAGGAACAGTGCCGACGGATTCGACACGCCTTTGAGCCCTTTTTCGGACATGGCGAACACGCCCAGCTCGTTCACCGCGCCGAAACGGTTCTTGATCGCCCGCACCAGCCGGAAGCTCGATTGCGTATCGCCTTCAAAATAGAGCACCGTATCGACGATGTGCTCCAGCACGCGCGGGCCCGCCAGCGCGCCCTCCTTGGTCACGTGGCCGACCAGGATGATGGTCACGCCGCTCTGCTTCGCCACCCGCGTCAGCTGGGCCGCGCACTCGCGCACCTGCGCCACCGAGCCCGGCGCGGAACTGAGCGCATCCGAATACAGGGTCTGGATCGAATCGATGACCGCCACTTCCGGCTTGTGTTCGGCCAGCGTGCCGAGGATTTTCTCGAGCTGGATCTCGGCCTGCAGCTTCAGTTCGCGCGCATCCACCGCCAGCCGCTTGGCCCGCAGCGCAATCTGGGCGCCCGATTCCTCGCCGCTGACGTACAGCGTCTTGCGCACGTGCGAAATGCTCGACAGCGCCTGGAGCAGCAAGGTCGACTTGCCGATGCCCGGGTCGCCGCCGATCAGCACCACGCCGCCCGCCACCAGCCCACCGCCCAGCACGCGGTCGAATTCCTCGATGCCGGTGCCGAAGCGCGGCACGTCGAGCGCCTCGATGTCCTTCAGGGACAGCACCGGCGCGGTCTGCGCCAGCG
>JAEWEK010000335.1 GCA_023389425.1 Pseudomonadota bacterium
CTGCAGGCCCAGCGCCGGCATGGTCGCCGCCGACAGGCTTGCCAGGTCGAGCCGCTGGAGCAAGGCCTGCAGCGCGCGAAATTGGGTGCCGGTGGCCGGCAGCGCGACAAGGCGCAGCGCCCGCATCAGGCAAGGCAGCTCGAGGAACAGGCGCCGCAGCGCACGGGCATCGGCCTCCCGTCCGTCCTGCTGCGGCACCGCCGGCGCCCCGTACAAGGCCGCGGGCGGCTCCGGCATGTCGAGGCGTGCCAGCAGCATGCGTCCGTAATCGCGCATGCCGCCGAGGTCGACCGGCACGCAGTCCTCGACGACGACGCCGAAGCGCGTGTACAGCAAGCGGTCGAAGCCCGCGCGAAAGGCGTTCCATTCGTCGAGCGTGGTACACGGCGGCAGTTCGATATTCCCGAGCGCCAGCTCGCGCTGCAAGGCCTGCTCGATGTCGTCCACCAGGCCCGCCAGCGGCAGCGTCCCCTCGCATTCGCTGGCCAGGTACAGGTCGAAGCGCTGTTGCTCCACACGCGGATCGGGGCTGTCGACCGCGAAATGCACGACCAGCCCGATCTCGGGGGCGGCGGCGAACGGCGTCACCTGCCCGGTGTACGGACCGGGGTGGAAGCACCATGCGGATTCGCCTTCGGAGAGCTTCGGCTTGTGCCCCGCCGCCAGGCGCCGCGTGCGCCCGTCGGCGTCGACCAGCACTGCGCAGCAGTGACCCGGCGCGGCGCGCCCAGGCGGCAGCCGGCGCGCGACGATCTCGGTTCCCAGCTCGGCCTCGGCGAAGCCGCTGTGGCGTGGACCGCGCTGGAACAGGCCGAGCATGGCTCAGGCGCCGGCGAAGGGCCGCACCGAAAAGCTCGCGCCGTGCTGCTGGAAGTAGCGGGCCGGATCGTCCTCCGCCTGCCATGGTCCCTCGCACTCGCCGTCGCCGTCGAGCCGGCCGCGCAGCAGCACCCTGCCATCGGCGTCCAGGACGCACAGCGCGGGACGCTCGCGCAGCAGGCGCGCGGTGAATGGCGCACACGCCATCAGCTGCAGCGTGAGCTGCCAGCCATCGCCCTCGTCGCTGAAATGCAGGATCCAGTAGCCGTCGTCGGTCGTCAGCCGCGCCAGCGAGCCGGAATCGGCGGCGCGCAGCATGCCGGCGCTGCCTTCCCAGGCGTCGTCGTTGGCGCCGCGCCGCGGCATGCGGCGCTCGATGGCGAGCTGGCGCAGGCGGCGCAGGGTCAGCGGCGACATCTCCAGCGCGTTGCGCTCGTTCGTGGTCAGCGGACGGCTGCCGTCGAGCGCGGCGCGCAAGGTGTCGTCGGCCAGCACCAGGCGGTCGCCTTCCTTGCGCCGCCCGGCCAGCAGTTGTTCGCGCAGGCGGCGGTCCAGGTGGGTTGTGTGTTTCAATCGTTCCTCCGTCATCGGCGCGCTGCCGCCAGCCGCTCGATCGCCGCGTCGCGCCGCTTGCGCAGCGTAGGCAGCGACACCCGGTCGAGCAGCGCAAGCTGCTGCATGGCCGGCAGTTCGCCGGTCGCCGGATCGAGCCATTCGGCGGGATAGCAGTCGTCGGCCGGGCCGACCAGCTTGAGGTAGACCGCGAGCCGCACCGGCATCGAGTCGCGCGCCAGCGCACGCTCGGCCCACGCACCCGCTCCCGCGGCGGACAGCGCCACCTCCGCAAAGCGGGGGGGAAGGGAAAGTGCGGCGCGTTCGGGCATTGGTTCATCGTCGCGCCCGGCCCCGGCGTCCTCTTCCGCGTCGCGCTCGAGCGTGGCGAAGTCGTCCTGCTGCGCCTCGAGGATCTGGTCCGGACCCGGCGCCTGCGCCGCGTGCGACTCCGACAGTACGCGGGCGTAGTCCTCCACCCAGCCGCCGGCCTCGAATGCGTCGAGGCGCCAGTCGCCGTCGCTGTTGGCGGAGATGCGCTCGTATTCGGCGATCTCGGTGAGCATCGCGTCGATCTTCGCGGGACTGGTCTTGAGGCTGGCGAAGCGCTTGGAGCGCGTGTGCAGCGGCCCGGCGCCGCCGGCGAAGCGTTCCAGCGATGCGCTCCAGGCCATGACCCACCCGGCCTTGCAGGCGCCGCCGCTGCGCAACAGCCGTGCCTCGATCGGTTCGGCGTCGATCTCGCGCCCGAGAATGGCGCCGACCTGCTCGCGATGTTCGGCCCAGCCGTCGAACAGGCGCGCGATCTCGCCGCGCGCCGTGTCGAGCATGCGGAAGGCGTACATGCGGTTGGGGCTGCACGGCCGGCCGCAAGCGGCCTGGTAGTTGTCGGAATCGACCTTGTCGCGCAGTCCGGCGTACATATCGTTGACCTTCTTGCGGAGCAGGCCGTCGGCGCCGGCACCGAGCCAGAACGGGCCGAGCCTGCGGTATTCGCCCATGACGGCCGCGCACAGCGACGTCCAGTCGGCCGGCCGCGCCTGCAGTTCATACAGCAGGGTCAGCGCCAGCTCGAACACCGTGTCGCCGTAGCTGTTGCCGCTGGCCTGGGCGCGCGCCGAGCGGGCGCCGGCACGCAAGGCGTCGGCGCACAGGTCGACGTATTCACCGAGCGTGTCGTACTGTGCCCCGGGCTGCACCAGGCGGCCGACATCGCACTGCGCCAGCGCGTGCAGGGAGCATTGGCCCAGCAGCTTGCGCACCTGTTCCCACCCAGGTTCCTGATAACGGGTGCCCGGCAAACGCATACCTTCCTCGCCCTCTTGATTCGTGGTCCGCTCAGCCGCGGACCCGGAAAAATATTGCCAGAAAACGAAGAATGAGGGCGCGCTGTTCAGTGCGCCAGGAAACACCGGCTTTTTCGCATTTCATCCCGTGTTTTCTACCTCCCGTCGCATGCCGATGGCGACCCGGGGAGCCCTTGGATACAGTGCTCACATCGAAACCAAACTTGTAAGGAGAAACAAAATGAACCTCGCCAAAAACATGGAAGCCGTCTTCGTCGCCGCACTCGTTTTCGCAGGCTCCGCCAGCTTCATCGCCAACGCCAACGCACACGGGAAGGCAGCGGCACCGGCCGCCATCGAAGCCAGCGCAGCAATGCCGGTCGTCACCGTCACCGCCAAGCGCATGACCGCCGAAGAAAAACGCGCCTCGCTGATCGCCGAGCGCGCCGCCGCACGGAGCAATGCATGATGTCCGCAACCCGCTGGCCCAGCGTCGCCTCCTGACGCCGAACGCCAGCGGCCGCGCTCGAACAAGCGCATGCCGCGGCTATCGCGGTTCCTACGATTCGTTTCAGTTGTAAGCGGTTGCGTCAATCGCGCTTTTGTACCGAAGCGCTTGATATAGTGGGTTCGTCCATCACGGATTGGAGACCACACATGAAACGCAGCCTTGCCCTCGCTACCTTCATCACTCTCGCCGCCGCAGCCGCCGCGCCGCTGCCCTCGATGGCGCAGAGCCACTACAGTGTCGTCGTCACCTCGGCGCCTCCCGCACCTGTGTACGAGGCGATCCCCGCCCCGCGCCGCGGCCATGTGTGGACCCAGGGCCATTGGGAATGGCGCGGCCATCGCCACGCATGGGTGCCCGGCTACTGGATCGCCGAGCGTCCGGGATACGTCTACAACCAGCCGATGTGGCATCGCGGAGACCGCGGCTGGTATATGGAACCGGCGCGCTGGGACCGCGGCCGCCGCGACTGGGATCGCCGTGACTGGGATCGCCGTGACCAGCGTCGCTGGGACCGCGACGGCGACGGCGTCCCGAACCGCTACGACCGCGCACCGGACAACTGGCGCCGTTACTGATGCCGCCAGCAAAAGCGCCTGCGGGCGCTTTTGTCTTGCCGGCCCCGGCGATCAGGTATGCTGTGGCCGATGAATGCACTTGAAGACCTGGAGCAGGCAGCCTACCGGCGCGAACGCAGCGCCAGCCGGCGCCTGGCGCAGCGCACCGGCATCACGCACGAACAGGCGCTGCGCACG
>JAEWEK010000413.1 GCA_023389425.1 Pseudomonadota bacterium
CACCTTCACGTAGCCGTCTTCCATCGCCACTTCGATGCCCAGGCCGACGAACTTGCCGGCCATGGTTTCCTGCATCTCGCGGAAGGCTTTCTTGTCGAGGTAGACCGAGTGCGGGTCGAGCGCGGACACCATGCCGGAAATGGCATCCGACAGCAGCTTCCTGTCGTCCACCGGCTCGACGTAGTCGGTCTTGATGAGGCCGTACACGTCGGCCAGCTGGCGCAGCTCGTCCAGCGGCAGCGGCGAACCCAGGTCTTTCTGCGCGTAGGCGGAAAACTGGAAAGTGGCGGCCACGCCGGCCACCACGCCGAAGCCGATCAGGCCGAAGTTTTTCAATTTCTTACCCATCGTCTTTACCCTCTTTTACACCACGACCGGCCTGGCGCGGGCCGGGTCAAAAATGAACCCAGGTTTGCGGGTCGAAGGGCTTGCCCTTGAACAGCATGGAGAAGAACAGGCCGGAATGCTCGATGCCGCCCGTATTGCCCGCGGTGGCGATCGCTTCGCCCGCCTTCACCATATCACCTTCGTTCTTCAGCAGGGTCTGGTTATATCCATAGATCGACCAGTAGCCGCCGCCATGGTCGATGATAATCATATTCCCGTAACCGCGCAGCCAGATGGCTTTCACCACCCGGCCCGGCCCCGTGGCGCGCACTTCGGTGCCTTCCGGCGCCTTGATGAACATGCCCTGCCACACCGGACCACCCTCCGGCCGCTTGGAACCGAAGCGCGCTTCGATCTTGCCGTCGACCGGCACCGCCAGCTTGCCCTTCAGGCTGGCGAACTGGCCTTCCGGCAGTGGCGGCAGGACCTTCGGCGGCGGCGCGGCCTTGTCCGGCGCTGGTTCTTCCACCACCTTGGGCGGCTCCGGTTCCGGCGGCGGCCTGGCGCCCGGCTTGCCCTGCTGCGCCAGGCGCTCGCGCTCGGCCTTGGCGCGCGCGGCGGCGGCGGCCTTGGCTTCCGCCGCCGCCTTGGCACGGGCGGCCGCCAGCGCTTCCTGGCGCTTGCGTTCGGCGGCCGCGGCCACTTCCTGTTCGTGGATGATCCTGGTCAGCTGGTCGACCAGGCCGGCCAGGCGCTTGTCGTCCTGCTCCAGCTTGCTGGCCTGCTTGCGCTGGCTGGACAGCTTGGTCGACAGCGAGGCCAGCAGCGTCGCGCGGCGCCCCTTCTCCTGCTCCAGCCTGGCCTTGGCCTCGCGCTTGTCCTGCTCGATTTCTTCCAGCTCGTCCTTGGCTTCCTGCACCTTGTCGCGGTTGGCCTCGACCTGGGCCAGGTTGGCGCGCAGCGATTCGAGCAGCCTGGCGCGCGCCTTGGAGACATAGGCCATCATCTGCAGGTCGCGGTTGATGCGGTTCGGGTTGTCGCCCGACAGCAAAAGCTTGATGCGGTCCTCGTTGCCGGCCACGTAGTGCTGGCGCAGCAGCGCGGACAGCTGCTGCTTCTGGGTCTCGATGGTTTTCGCCAGCTTTTCCTGCTCGTCGGCAAGCGACTGCAGCTTGGCGTTGGTGTCCAGCTGCTCCTGCTTCAGCTCGTGCAGCGCGCGGTTGGCGTCCGAGATCGCGCTTTCCGATTCGGCCAGCGCGTCGCTGGCGTCATCCTTGGCGCTTTCGGTGCGGTCGATCTCTTTCTGCAGCGCCTGTTGCTGCTGCTGGATGCCGGCCCGGCGCGCCTCGGCCGCAGCCTTCTGTTTGGCGCGCTCGGTGACGCGGGCGTCGACGTTGCCGGCGCAGGCCAGCGCCAGCAGCGCACACAGGAGCGCGCTGCCGGACTTCGGGACGAGCGAACGCAAGTTACCTGGCCTTCCCTTGATTGGCCACGGCCGCCTGGGCGGCGGCGATCGCGTCCGGGTCGCCCAGGTAGTAGTGGCGGATCGGCTTGAGGTTTTCGTCCAGCTCGTACACCAGCGGCTGGCCGTTGGGAATGTTGAGGCCGACGATGTCGCTGTCGCTGATGTTGTCCAGCATCTTGATGATGGCGCGCAGGCTGTTGCCGTGGGCCGAGATCAGGATCTTCTTGCCGGCGCGGATGGCCGGGGCCAGTTCCTCGTTCCAGCACGGCAGCACGCGCGCGACCGTGTCCTTCAGGCATTCGGTCAGCGGGATGGCGTCGTGCGGCAGGCCGGCGTAGCGCGGATCGTCGAAGGAGGTACGGGGATCGCCCGCTTCCAGCGCCGGCGGCGGCGTGTCGTAGCTGCGGCGCCAGACCAGCACCTGCTCATCGCCGAACCTGGCGGCGGTTTCGGCCTTGTCCAGGCCCTGCAGGGCGCCGTAGTGGCGCTCGTTCAGGCGCCAGTCGTTCTTCACCGGCAGCCACATCAGGTCCATCTCGTCCATCGCCAGCCACAGCGTGCGCACGGCGCGCTTGAGCACCGAGGTGTAGGCCAGGTCGAAGGTGAAGCCGGCGTCCTTGAGCACCTGGCCGGCCATGCGGGCCTCCATGCGGCCTTTCTCGGTCAGGTCGACATCGGTCCAGCCGGTGAAGCGGTTTTCCAGGTTCCAGGTGGATTCCCCATGGCGCATGAATACGATTTTGTACATAAGCTGTCGGAAAGAATAAGAGTGCAAAAAATCTGGGATCGTCTTCTATTTTATAATGCTCGGATTCACTTCTACCGGGACTGTACGTGAAATTTATCCTTGACCATATTTTTGTCGTTGCCATCGCCGTCATTTCGGGCCTGGGCCTGCTGTGGCCGGGCCTGCGTCCGGCCGGCAAGCGCGCCACCCCGCTGCAAGCCACCCAGATCCTGAACCGCGGCAAGGCCACGGTGCTGGACGTGCGCAGCGCCGACGAATTTGCCGCCGGGCATATGCGCGACGCCAAACACATTCCGCTGGCAGACTTGGGCGATCGTCTCGGCGAACTGGACAAGGCCAAGGGCCGTCCCCTCATCGTCGTGTGCCAGAAGGGCGCACGCTCGGACAAGGCAGCGCGCCAGCTGGCCGCCGCCGGTTTCGCGGAGGTCTGGAGCCTCGACGGCGGCCTCGCCGCCTGGCAAGCCGCCGGCCTGCCCGTGATCAAATAACCCCAGGATTTGGAAGGAAAGCATATGTCTGCACACGTCGTTCTCTACCACACCGCCGCCTGTCCCTACTGCGTCCGCGCCGAGCGCCTGCTCGAAGCCAAGGGCGTGAAAGACATCGAACGCATCCGCGTCGACCTCGACCCGGACCAGCGCCAGATCATGATGCAGCGCACGGGCCGCCGCACCGTGCCGCAGATCTACGTGGGCGAGACCCACGTCGGTGGTTTCGACGATCTGTATGCGCTCGATCAGGCAGGCCGCCTGGATCCCCTGTTAAATGGCGCTTGATCGTTGAACTGATTGCGCGACGAATCCAGCTACTGTTCGTAAATTGATTTTGCTACAATTGCCGTCGCGTTTATCTAATGCACACCTGAACGGCGCATCGCCGTTCTCCTTAATTTAACGAAAGCGTTCCATGGCTGACGAAAACCTGCAACCCGTATTTCAAATCCAGCGTGTCTACCTGAAGGACATGTCCCTGGAACAACCGAACTCGCCGTCGATCTTCCTCGAGCAGGAAGCCCCGACCATCGAGGTGTCGCTGGACGTTGGCGCTGAAAGCATCGCCGAAGGCATCTACGAATCGACCGTCACCATCACCGTGACCGCCAAGGTCAAGGACAAGGTCGCGTTCCTGGTCGAAGGCAAGCAGGCAGGCATCTTCGAAGCCCGCAACATCCCGGCTGACCAGATGGATCCGCTGCTGGGCATCGGCTGCCCGAACATCGTGTACCCGTACCTGCGTTCGAACATCGCCGACGTCATCACCCGTGCAGGCTTCCCGCCGGTACACCTGGCCGAGATCAACTTCGAAGCCTTCTACCAGCAGCGCCAGCAAGCCATGGCCGAAGCCGCGGCCGGCCAGACGCAGCAGTAATTCACCCAGCATCCGGCGCAAGCTGTCCTTTGCGCCGGATCGCTCCCGCCATCCGGCTCCTTCTTTCGCCGGGTTCACATGCACGACACCAAACGACACAAGATTACCGTCCTCGGCGCTGGCGCCTGGGGGACAGCCGTTGCCATCGCGCTCGCCGCACGCCATAACGTGCTGATGTGGGGCCGCAACGCCGACGCCATGGCCGCCACCGAGCGCGCGCGCGAGAATCTCGACTACCTGCCGGGCTATCCGCTGCCGCAAGGCCTGCGCGTCAGCGCCGATTTCGCGGCCGCCGTCGGCCATGTGCTGCACGGTAGCGAGGACGAGCCGGCGCTGCTGATCGCGGCCTGCCCGGTGGCCGGACTGCGCCCGCTGATGGAGCAGCTGAAGGCCTACCCGATCCCGAACGTGGTCTGGCTGTGCAAGGGCTTCGAATACGGCACCGGCCTGCTGCCGCACCAGGTGGTGCGCGAGGTACTGGGCGACACGGTGCCGGCGGCGGCGCTGTCCGGGCCCTCGTTCGCGCAGGAAGTGGCGCGCGGGCTGCCGTGCGCCTTGTCGGTGGCGTCCGATTCGGCGGCGCTGCGCGAACGCGTGGTGGCGGCGGTGCACGGCGGCAGCATCCGCGTGTATGCCTGCGACGACGTGGTCGGTGTGGAAGTGGGCGGCGCGGTCAAGAATATTCTCGCGATCGCCACCGGCGCGTCCGATGGGCTGGGGCTGGGCCTGAACGCGCGCGCGGCGCTGATCACGCGCGGCCTGGCCGAGATCACCCGGCTCGGCACCGCCCTGGGCGCCAAGCCGGCCACCTTCATGGGGCTGACCGGCATGGGCGACCTGATCCTGACCTGCACCGGCGACCTGTCGCGCAACCGGCGCGTGGGCCTGGCGCTGGCGCAGGGCAAGGCGCTCGATACCATCATCGCGGAGCTGGGGCATGTGGCCGAAGGCGTGCCGTGTGCGAAGGCGGTGCGCGAGCTGGCGGCCAGGCTGGGCGTGGACATGCCGATCACCAATGCGGTGGCCGGAGTGCTGTTCGATGGCGTCGATGCCAAGGCGATGGCGGCGCAGTTGATTGCGCGCGATCCGCGCAGCGAGCTGGCTTAACAGCTGACCCGGTTCTTGCAAAATGGGGTTCCCGCCTGCGCGGGAACGACGGTAACTTTATTGCCAGCGAAGCTACAACGCTAACGTTTGCAAAAGAAAGAACGTCGTTCCCGCGCAGGCGGGAATCCCATTTCCCATGCGCAGCCGCGCACTCGACCTTAGTTGGGCGCCCCGCGCGGATCCCGCGTCGGCCCGCCGCTGTTATCCCCCGGATGCAGCAGGATGGTCAGTAGCGC
>JAEWEK010000416.1 GCA_023389425.1 Pseudomonadota bacterium
CTGAAGAAGCCGATCGAGTCGCGCATCAAGCGGCTGGAGGAGCAGATGGCCAAGCTGAATGCGAAGAAGGCCGAGGTCGATGCGAAGCTGCTCGATCCGGAGATTTACGATGCGGCGCGCAAGGACGAGCTGAAGAACCTGGTGGCGGACCAGGCGTTCTGCACGCGCGACCTGGAGCAGCTGGAGGGGGAGTGGCTGGAGTTGCAGGAGCAGCTCGAGGGCATCGCCGCCTCCGCATGAATCAGCAGCGTTCGTCGTTCCAGCGAAAGCGGGGACCACATTTCCTCGGCGCGCCGCTCTGGCGAACGAAGTGGCAACGCAATCAAAATGGGGTTCCCGCCTTCGCGGGAACGACGGCCGCGCTGATTTTCACGCTACCCGCGTCACCTCCGGCACACCGCGCTGGATCGACATCAATCGATCGATATCCACCAGGATCAAGCGCCGTCCCTCGACCTGCCCCAGCCCGATCAGATAGTCGGCCTGCCCCGCATCCGGGATCGGCACGATCTGCTCCGCCCGCAGGCCGACCACCCCGGTCACCCCATCCACCACCATCCCCATCACGCAGCTCGAGAGCTTCACGATGATCACGTCGGTGAGCGGACCGGCCTGCGCGCGCTGCCCCGCGAAGGCGGCGCGCATGTCGACAATCGGCATGATGACCCCGCGCGACACCGCCACCCCGCTGATGATCGCCCCGTCCGAGGCAAAGCGCTCGAGCGACTTGAGCACGCGCAGTTCCTGCACCTTGTCGAAGTCGAGCCCGTACTCCAGTCCGCCGAGCGAGAAACTCAGGAATCTGCGTGTGCCGCCGCTGGTGTCGCTGTACATGGCCATCCCCGTGGTTGAGCGACTTTATCGTACCGGCGCCGGGGATGGCGGTTGTTGACTGCTGTCAATATTTCTCGCGAGACACTCTCAACTGTCGGATGTGCCGCTATGCCAGTCGAAGCTGCCGCTGCTGCCGGCGAACAGGATTTTGGCCGTCGAGATACCGCGCAGCCGCGCCTTGATGTCGCGCACCGGCAGGTCGTAGGTGGTGCTGCCGTCCGGGTCGAAATGGACCATGCGCACCCGCGTCTCGCCCGCCACCTGGGCGATCGACAGTTGCGATGCGCCGGCTTCGTCGCGCTCCCTGCGCAGCTTGGCGGCGATCTCCTGCCCGATCTGGCATTCGGCCTCGCCGGCCTTGATCCCGGCCGACACCTTGCCGATTTCCTTGAGAGCAGGCGCCACCGCCTGCGCCATGCGCTGGAACATCGGCATCTGCTCGGGCGTCAGGGTGATCTCGTTCTTGCGCACGCTGGCCGCCAGGCGCAGGTACTTGCGCACTTCCGGCTGGCTGGTCATGGTCTCCAGCACCGCCTTCTGCTTCTGCACCGCCGCCGCCAGCTGGGCCACGCGTTCGTTGGTGGCGGCGATCACGGCGTCGACGTTCTTCGGGTCCGGCACCTGCACCACCACCGCCATCTCCGACTGGCGGCGCGGCGCGGCCGCCTCGATCGCGATGTTGCGCCCGCCGATGGCGCAGCCCTCGGCCTTGGCCACGTTCACGTCCTGGCCCAGGATCTCGCAGTTGATCGCGTGGTCGATGCGGATGCGGGTGCCGGAGATCACCGAGTTCTCGCAGCGCTCCAGCACCACCTCGCCGTCGCTGGCCTGGACCGTCGCGTTGGACACCATGCCGCGCACGCGGATGTCGCCCAGCTTGTTGATGGCGGCGCCGCCGATCAGGTTGTGGTTGAGCGCGATGGTGCCGCCGCGCGAGATGATCTTGCCGTAGACGTCGGCGTGGACGGTGATGCTGTCGCCTTCGATGACGCGCTTCTCCTGGACTTCGCCGAATTCCTCGTAGTCGCCGGTGAGTTCCAGGTTGCCGGTGGTCTTGACGCTGACGCCCTCGTGGCTGACGATCTTGCTGCCCACGGAAATCTGGCTGCTCTTGCCGTCGACCATCAGGAAGCCGGCCTGTTTGGCCACCAGGAATTCGCCGTCGGGCGTACGTTCGATCGCGGTGCCGAGGCCGCAGTAAGCCTGCAGGTCGACGTCCTTCGGCACCTCCGGCTCGATCTGGATGCCGGACAGCTCGAAGCCGACGGTGCCCGCCACGCGCGGGATCTTCTGCAGCAGGCGCACGTCCTTGCGGATTTGCGGGAAGCGGTTCTGGAAGGCGTTCAGGTCGAGCATGCCGTTGGCCAGCTGGCGCGGCGCGTCGCTGCGGTGGATGTCGTCGGTGACTTCGATGATGCGGGCGTCGCTGCCCTGCACCGGCTCGAGGCGGCGCGCGACTACCTGGCGCTCGCTGCCGCCGGACTTGATCGCCGCGCGCACCAGCGCCACGTCGATGCCGAAGCGGATGCCCTTGCTCCACATGTCGGCCACGAATTCGTCGAAATTGAGCAGGGCCGGCGCGCCGGAGGAGTCGGGGTCGTCGGGATCGGCCAGGTAGACCGGCTCGAAATAGTATTCGGCCGTGCCCTTGTCGATCTTCACCGCGTGGTACAGCTCGCGCCGCGCCGGGTCGAACGGGGCGATGCCGGAGGCGAAGCGCAGCCAGCCGTCCTCGCCGGGCACGGCCTTGGGGCCGACCCCGTACAGGGCGCGCATCAGCACCGGATAGGCCAGCCCGATGAAGTAGTTATTGTCGGACAGGATGCCGTCGACCGCGCGGATCAGCGCCGCGCGCTGCAGCGAAGGATCGAGGTAGACGCCATCGTGGCGCCGCACCACGCCATAGTCCGGCATGGCGGAATCCGGACCGGCCGGCACCGGCGTCACGGGAGGTGCTGCACTTGGATCATTCGGCAAAGTTGACGCTCCTGGGTCGCTTGCATTGCCGCGGCCTTCGGGGGCAGCAGCAGACCCGGCTAGCGTAACACGCCGCTAACACAAAATAAATCTTAGGCAACAGTTATTCGCGCCGGATAGGCAACGGCGCCACAGTTCAGCGCCGCGGGGGACGCGTGTACAGGTCGGCGCCGGCTTCGTTGATCTGGCGCCGCAGGTCGCGCCGCTCGTCCGGCGTCATGCGGCTGGCGCCGGCATTGGGGTTGGGCGCGGGATGATGCTGCTCCTGGCGAAAGGCCGGGTCCTGCAGGCGCGGATCCTGGCGGCTGTCGAAGGCGCGCGGGTCGAAACGGCGCTGCGGCTGGTCGGCGCGCGGCGGCGCCATGCGCGGGTCTTGCACTTGCTGGGGATCCTGGTTGCGCGGGTCGCCATTGCGCTGGGCGAGCGCCGGCGCGCAGACGACGGCCGCGGCCATGCAGGCCGCCGCGCCTATACGCAGCGCACGCGCCAGCATGCGCCCGCCAATGGCGGTGCTCGATGCTTGGTTGGGAGTGGGCGCGTAGTTCATGGTGTTCCTCTTGTCGCGATGCCAGATAAACAGATAAGCTTCCAATCGACTTGGTACCCAGTTTATGCATAATCCCTGCCGGGTATAAGGCCAATTGGGTAAAGTTTGTAACACAATGTAATGCCGGGTTATGAACAGGCGCACAGTCCGGCGCAAGAAGTTACCATAGCGATATGGTTCTGACAAACACAGAGTACAGATGACAACTCCCTCGAATACACCTTCCAGCCCGAGCGGCGCCGCCCATTCGGCCAAGATCATGGTGGTGGACGACGACGTTCGCCTGCGCGACCTGTTGCGCCGCTACCTCACCGAGCAAGGCTTCACCGTGGTCACCGCGGAAAACGCGACGGCCATGAACAAGCTGTGGCTGCGCGAGCGCTACGACCTGCTGGTGCTGGACCTGATGCTGCCGGGCGAGGACGGCCTGTCGATCTGCCGCCGCCTGCGCGGCGCCGGCGACCAGACCCCGATCATCATGCTCACCGCCAAGGGCGAGGACGTGGACCGCATCGTCGGTCTCGAAATGGGCGCCGACGATTACCTGCCCAAGCCCTTCAACCCGCGCGAGCTGGTGGCCCGCATCGGCGCCGTGCTGCGCCGCAAGGGTCCGGACGAAATCCCGGGGGCGCCATCGGAAACCCCGCAGACCTTCGAGTTCGGCGATTTCGTGCTCGACCTGGGCACCCGCACGCTCAAGAAGAACGGCGACACCGTGCCGCTGACCACCGGCGAATTCTCGGTGCTCAAGGTGTTCGCGCGCCATGCGCGCCAGCCGCTGTCGCGCGAGAAGCTGATGGAACTGGCGCGCGGCCGCGAGTACGAGGTGTTCGACCGCTCGCTCGACGTGCAGATCTCGCGCCTGCGCAAGCTGATCGAACCCGATCCGTCCAGCCCCCTGTACATCCAGACCGTGTGGGGCCTGGGCTACGTGTTCATCCCTGAAGGCCAACCGCGCTAGTGTCCGCATTCTTCCCGCGCGCCCCGCGCTTCGGCTGGATCAGGAGCGGGCTGTTCTGGCGCACCTTCTTCCTGCTGTCGGTGCTGACCACGCTGTCGATGGGCTCGTGGATCGGCATCGTCAACCTGGTCCAGCGCGGGCCGCAGGTGCAGCAGACCGCCGAACTGGTGGTGTCGGTGGTCACCATCACCAAGGCCGCCCTCACCCACTCGGCGCCGGAACTGCGGCGCGAACTGCTGTTCGAGCTGGTGTCCAACGAGGGCATCCGCATCGTCACGCTGGAGCCGACCGACCGCGTCGAGCCGCCGTCCACCACCGCCCTGATGCCGGAGATCGCGGCCGCCGTGCGCGAGAAGCTGGGGCCGGACACGCGCTTTTCGCGCAAGGTCAACGACGTCCCCGGTTTCTGGGTCAGCTTCGACATCGACGGCGACAAATACTGGCTGATGCTCGAGCGCGACCGCCTGGCCGGCCTGTCCGGGGTCCAGTGGATCGGCTGGGCCAGCGTGGTGGGCGCGCTGTCGGTGCTGGGCGCGGCCATCATCTCGAGCCTGATCAACCTGCCATTGGCGCGCCTGACCGCGGCCGCGCGCTCGATCGCCCAGGGCTCGCGCCCGGCCGCGCTGCCCGAGCGGGGCTCGAAGGAAATCATCGAGGCCAACCGCAGCTTCAACCAGATGGTCGAGGACCTGGCCCAGCTCGAGAAGGACCGCGCCGTGATCCTGGCCGGCATCTCGCACGACTTGCGCACGCCGCTCGCGCGCATGCAGCTGGAAGTCGAGATGGCGCAACTGTCGACCGAGGCGCGCGAAGGCATGCAGTCCGACATCGCGCAAATGGATGCGATCATCGGCCAGTTCCTCGACTTCGCCAAGCCGACCGAGGCCGCCACCTTCACCCCGGTCGACCTGTCCGGCCTGCTGGGCGAGGTGGCGCACATGGCCGAACGCATTCCCACCATGCGGGTATCGACCGCGATCGAGGACGATGTCCACGTGCTCGGCAACTCCACCGACCTGCGCCGCGTGCTCAACAACCTGGTCGAGAATGCACGCCGCTATGCGCGCACGCCGGGCGAGGAATTCACCGAGGTCGACATCGCCTGCCAGGTCAAGGCGACCGGGCATGGCCGGCGCGCGGTGATCACGCTGCAGGACCACGGACCGGGCGTGCCGCAGGACCAGATCGCCCAGCTGCTCAAGCCCTTCACGCGGCTGGACACGGCGCGCGGCCAGGCCAACGGCGCGGGCCTGGGCCTGGCCATCGTCGAGCGCGTGCTGTCGCGCCACAATGCCGAACTGACGCTGGGCGAACGCCCCGGCGGCGGCCTGCGCATCCAGATCACGCTGCCGCTGGCGCGCTGACCCTTCCACCACTTTTACCGTACACGAACATGAGCGAGACCGTCCCACTCCAGTACAGCGACATCGAAGCGGCCAGCGCCCGCATCGAGGGCGTGGCCCACCGCACCCCGGTGATGACCTCGCGCACCGCCAACGCGCTCGCCGGCGCCGAGCTGTATTTCAAATGCGAGAACCTGCAGCGCATGGGCGCCTTCAAGTTTCGCGGCGCCTACAACGCGATCGCGCGCTTCTCGGACGAACAGAAGCGCGCCGGCGTGCTGACCTTCTCGTCGGGCAACCATGCGCAGGCGATCGCGCTGTCGGCCAGCCTGCTGGGCACGCGGTCGGCGATCATCATGCCGCTCGACGCGCCGGAACTGAAGGTGCGCGCGACGCGCGGCTATGGCGGCGAAGTCATCTCCTACGATCGCTACACCGAGAACCGCGAAGAGATCGGCGCGCGGCTGGCGCGCGAGCGCGGCATGACGCTGATCCCGCCCTACGACCATCCGGACGTGATCTGCGGCCAGGGCACGGCGGCCAAGGAACTGATCGAGGAAGTCGGCCAGCTCGACGTGCTGCTGGTGCCGCTGGGCGGCGGCGGCCTGCTGTCCGGCAGCGCGCTGGCGGCGGCCGCGCTGTCGCCCTCGTGCAAGGTGATCGGCGTCGAGCCGGAGGCCGGCAACGACGGCCAGCAGTCGCTGCGCCGCGGCGAGATCGTCGACATCCCGGTGCCGCAGACCATCGCCGACGGCGCCCAGACCACCCACCTGGGCCACCACACCTTCGGCGTGATCCGCCGCCTCGTCGACGACATCGTCACCGTCAGCGACGAGCAGCTGAAATCGACCATGCATTTCTTCGCGGAGCGCATGAAGATGGTGGTGGAGCCGACCGGTTGCCTGGCCGCGGCGGCCGCGCTGCATGGCGCGTATCCTGTGGCGGGCAAGAAAGTCGGCATCGTCATCAGCGGCGGCAACGTCGATCTGGCGCGCTTCGCGCAGCTGGTGGCCGGCTGACGGAACCGCGAGCGCAAGTGGGCTTGCACCAAGGATTCATGGTTGAAGTGCAACTCGTGGAAAGCTTGCCAATTCTGGTAACAATTTTTACAAGCTATGCGTGGCAGCGCACCGATTTCCTAACGAGCTAAGCGTACCTTGGCAGGACCAACGCTCAATGGAGGAAGTCATGAAAAAACTACTCATCGCCGCCCTGCTCGCCGGTTCCTTTGGCGCCATCCACGGCGCCGCCCAGGCACAGACCATCATCGTGCGCGAAGCGCCGCCGCCGCCGCGTGACGAAGTCGTGCCGCCGGCGCGGCACGGCTATGTGTGGGGCCCGGGTCACTGGGAATACCGCAACCACCACTATGTGTGGGTGCGCGGCACCTGGATGAAGGAGCGCCACGGCTA
>JAEWEK010000066.1 GCA_023389425.1 Pseudomonadota bacterium
GCGCTACCTCGATCCGCATGCGATCAAGCCGAACGGCATGTGCGACGACCCGAAGGACGACGCGATCGGCGACTACACCGATCCATACGCGGTTCCGATCGGGCCGGACGCACAGATCATTGTCTTCGACACCGCGAACACCTGGTACAAAGGCTTCAAGGAAGGCGACCCGCGGCGCGCGATCTACGCCGACACCATGCGCAAGGTGGGCGCGCTGGCGCGCCAGGCCAGGTACAACATCGGCCTCGACCACCATCCCCTGTTTGCTTTCGGCGCGACCATCGACAAGAAGACCAAGGCGATTTCGCTGTTTGGCGCCGACAAGGGCCTGATCGAAGCCTTCGGCGAGGTCGAGCCTGATTACCTGCCGTCCAACATCAGCATGCTGCTGTCGGGCCACGTGCACCTGTGGGAACAGACCAGCTTCGCGCGCCGTTTCCCGACCCAGTTCGTGGTCGGCTTCTCCGGCACCGATGAAGACATCGTGCCGTTGCCGGAAAGCGTCGGTCCGACCGAGACGCCGGCGCCCGGCGCCATCGTCGAGCACATGAGCTCATGGATCAATGGTTTCGGCTTCATGACGATGGAGCGCATCGGTCCCGAAGATTGGTTGGTCAAGGTGCGCGACCGGGATGGGAAGGAGCGCAATACCTGCCGCGTCCACGGCAAAAAGTCGTCCTGCGAGATAGCGCAAGTTAAGTAGGACTTGTCCTACAGATAGATGAAAATTGTTGCGAATTGAAACAATTTCGTGCAGTATAGGCCTGTCGGAACGTCGCCCTCCGGGTGGCAATCTCGATCAGCGATGAGGGGATAAACCACACCTCTTGGTCCCCCGGGAACATCCCCGGGGGCATTTTTTCGATGATCGGTCCGGCGCTCTCCTCGGCTTCCAAAGGACTGCATGATCGAATTCTTCACCCCCTTATACCAACTTGCCTGGCCCTTCACCCTGGCCGCCTCCTGGCTGGCCGGCGAAATCCTCTACCGCATCCTCGGCATGCCCCGCATCGCCGTCTACGCCCTCGGCGGCTTCCTGTTCGGGAACCTGGCCGCGAGCTATCTCCCGCCCTCCGAAGCGGGCGCCTTCATGCTGTTGGCGAACTTTGGTTTCGGCCTGATTCTTTTCGAACTCGGTTACCGCATCAACCTCGGCTGGTTGCGGCACAACCCCTGGATTCTCATCACTTCGCTGGCCGAAAGCCTGTGTACTTTCGGCGCGGTGTATGGCGTCGCCACCTTCTGTGGCCGCCCGCCGCTGGCCTCCGCCATCCTCGCCGCGCTGGCGATGGCGGCGTCGCCCGCGGGCCTGGTCCGCGTCATCAACGAGCAGCACAGCTCCGGCCAGGTGACCGAGCGCGCGCTGCACCTGTCGGCCCTGAGCTGCGTGCTGGCCGTCTTTACTTTCCGCGTCGTCATCGGCATCGGCGTGTTCCAGACCGAAGGCGATGTCCTGCACGCCGCGTGGAGCAGCCTGGCGGTGCTGGCGGTGTCGGCCAGCCTCGGCGGCCTGTTCGGCGTGGTGGTGCCGGTGTGGCTGCGCTCCTTCGAGGACGGCGCGCGCGATGCGACGCTGGCCTTTACCATCGCCGTGATCCTGCTGGTGCTGGTCACGCACGTGCTCAAGTTCGAGCCGGTGCTGGCCGCGCTCACCTTCGGCATCGTGGCGCGCCACCGCCGCATCGTGCTGTCGCCGGCACAGCGCAATTTCGGCGTGCTGGGCGACCTGCTGTCGGTGCTGCTGTTCTTCTATGTCGCGGCGACGCTGTCGTGGGACCAGGTGCTGCATGGCTTCGGGCTCGGCCTGCTGCTGGTGCTGGTGCGGGGCCTGGTCAAGGTAACGATGTGCACCGTGTTCGCGCGGGTGTCCGGCATCACGGCGCGCAAGGGCATGTTCACCGGCCTGGCGCTGACGCCGATGGCGGTGTTCGCGATCTTGCTGCTGGAGCAGACCAGGCGCCTCGGCGTCGACCTGTTCCACAGCCTGGCGCCGCTGGCCGCGATCGCGCTGCTGCTGGAAGTGGCCGGCCCGCTGGCGACCCAGCGCGCCGTCCAGCTCGCGCATGAAGCGCGCACCGTCCGGGAGAAATGAGATGCCATTGCCAACTTTCGCATCCTCGCAGTCGCTGACCATGGGCGTGGAGCTCGAGCTTCAGCTGGTCAGCCTGTCCGACTTCGACCTGGTGGCGGCGTCGCCCGACATGCTCGAACTCCTGGGCCGCAAACCCTTCCCCGGCAATGTCACGCCCGAAATCACGCAGAGCATGATCGAGATTAACAGCAGCGTGCAGTCCAACCATACGGGCCTGCTGGCCGAGCTGCGCGAAATCCGCGACAAGCTGGTGCAGGCCGGCGACCGCCTGAACGTGGGCGTGGCCGGCGGCGGCACCCATCCTTTCCAGCAGTGGTCGCAGCGGAAAATCTTCGCCAAGCCGCGCTTTCGCGAGGTGTCGGCGCTGTACGGCTACCTGGCCAAGCAGTTCACGGTCTTCGGCCAGCACGTGCACATCGGCTGCAGCTCGGGCGACGAGGCGCTGTTCCTGCTGCACGCGCTGAACCGCTACATCCCGCACTTCATCGCGCTGTCCGGGTCTTCGCCATTCCTGCAGGGCTCCGACACGCAGTTCACGTCGGCGCGCCTGAATTCGGTGTTCGCCTTCCCGCTGTCCGGCCGCGCGCCATTCCTGTTGACCTGGGAAGACTTCGAACGCGAGTACTTCGCGCGGATGGAGAACACCGGCAT
>JAEWEK010000081.1 GCA_023389425.1 Pseudomonadota bacterium
GCCGGTGCCGGGGCCGCCGGTGATGACGGCCACCGAGCCGCGCAGCGCGACCGCGCAGGCCAGCTTCTGCCAGTCGGGCGACTCGGCAGCGCGCGACGCGAACAGCTGGTCGAGCCAGCGCCGCACCTGCGGCGTATCGACCTCGCGCGCCGCCTGCGCCCGCGCACGGATCGCATCCGCCACCGCCTGCTCGTCGCGCCAGTAGCGGCGCAGGTAGAGGCGATCGCCATCCAGCACCAGCGGCTCGCCGTAATCCAGTTCGTGCGCGAGAAACACCAGCTCGCAGGCGGCCAGTTCCGCGCGCCAGGCCTTGGGGTTCTTCGGCAGCGGCCCCGCGGCGTGCGCGAGCGCCTGCCACTGGCCGTCCGGCCAGCCAAGCTGCTGGCCCGGACCGGCGGCGAGATCGGCCAGCGGCAGGCAGCTGTGGCCCTGCCCCTCCATTTCGGACAGCACCAGCGCCGCCAGCAGCACCGGCGGCGAGGCCGCACCGAGCGAGGCGACGAAGCGCGCGAACGCCCCCGACAGGCGCCGCAGCTCGCCCGCTTCGGTCAGCCGTGCGACTTCATTCCACAAGGCGTCCGTCATGCGGTCTCCGTTCCGAGCAGCTGGTCCAGCCGGTCGAGCAGTTCGATATCCGGCTCCAGCAGGCAGCAGCCGCGCGTGGCCGGGTTGCCGATCCCGCGCAGGAACAGGAACACCGCGCCGCCGAGCTGCCGCGCCGGA
Organism: Pseudomonadota bacterium; assembly: GCA_023389425.1. Classification (GTDB taxonomy): domain Bacteria; phylum Pseudomonadota; class Gammaproteobacteria; order Burkholderiales; family Burkholderiaceae_D; genus Telluria. The sequence goes on from JAEWEK010000081.1 coordinate 724, forward strand.
TCGTAGGCATCGCCCAGGCGGCTGCGCAGCAGGCGGTGCAGCGCGAGCATGTAGATCGCGCCCTGGATGTCGTAGCGGTGCGCCGCCATCCCGGCCGCCATCGCGCGCCGCGTGTAGGCCGCGTCATTGGCGCCGAGCGCATTCGATTTGTAGTCGAGCACCCAGTAGCGGCCTTCGTGCTCGAACACGAGGTCGGCGAAGCCCTTGAGCATCCCGTGCAGCTCGCGCGCCGGCAGCTCCGGGCGATCGATCCCGCCCAGCAGGCATTCGCGGCACACGCGGTCGAGCTCGGCGACGGCCAGGCGCTCGCTCGGGAACCAGAATTCCATCTCCGGCAGCGGCTGGACGATGTCGGCCAAGGCCGCGCCCAACGGCGGCAGCACGGTCGTCGTCACCACGCGCAGCCAGGCCAGCGCGTCGTCCTTGCGGTTGGACCAGCCGGAACGTTCGCAGCGCTGCGTGAAGCGGGTGTCGAAATTCGGATCGTGGACGATGGCGAAGCCTTCCTGCCCCATCCACTCCAGTTGCTCGTGCAGGAAGTTGCCGGGCACCGAACCGCGCGGGAAGCGGTGCCATGGCAGGTCGTCGACCGCGGACGGCAGCGGCTCGGTATCCGGCACTTCGAGCAGGGTCTCGTCCTGCGCGCGCACCGGCGCCGCGCTGGCCTGGCGCGCGATCGAGGTGAAGGAGCCGACGCTCCAGTCGCGTTCGAAGCTGGCCTCATACACCGGCGCGGGCACCAGTTGCGGACGCGCTTCCACGCGATCGAGAACGGTGCAGCCTTCCGGCGCATCCAGCGCGCGCAGCTCGATGTCGTCGACCTCGCCGCGCAGCTGATCGAAGTGCGCGCGCAGCTCGGTGACGGCGATCGGATCGTCGCCGCCCAGCAGGTAGCCCAGCGCCGATTCGTGCAGGCGGTTGTGGCCCTTCTTGCGGGCCGCGAGCGAGGCCACGCCCAGCCACAGGAAATGGCTGGCGCGCGTCAGGGCGACGTACAGCAGGCGCAGGTCTTCCTCGAGCCGCGCGCGGTCGGCCATCAGCAGCGCCTCGTCGGCAAGGCCAAGGTCGAGCTTGCGCGTGCCGTCGGCGCCGACGAATTCGACGAAGCTGCGGCGGGCGCCCTCGACCTTGCGCGCGGTGACCGCGAACGGCAGGTACACCAGCGGATATTCGAGGCCCTTGGACTTGTGGACCGTGACCACCTTTACCAGCTCGGCGTCGCTCTCCAGCCTCAGCACGCGCTCGTCGCCGCCCTCGCCCGCGCCTTTCACCTGCTCGGCGAACCAGCGCACCAGCGCCTGCTCGCCATCCAGTTCGCGGCTGGCTTCCTGCAGCAGTTCGGCCAGGTGCAGGAGATTGGTCAGGCGTCGCTCGCCGCCCGGCTCGGACAGCAGCCGCGCCGGAAGTTCGAGTTCGTGGACGAAACGGCGCAGCATCGCCAGGACGCCCTGGCGCTGCCATGTCAGGTGCAGGGTCTTGAGCTGTTCGACGCGCTCCTCCCACGCGGCTTCATCGGCGGCCAGGCGGCCCAGTTCGGGCAGCGGCAGGCGTGCCGTGGAGGTCGCGAACGCCGCCCGCGCCAGGCGGCCGTCGAGCGGATTGGAGACCGCGCGCAGCCAGCGCAGCACGTCGCGCGCCTCGCCGCTGTCGACCACCGAGTCCTTGTCGGACAAATACACGCTCGCCACCTTGCGCTGCTGGAGCGCGCGCCGGATCGCGCTCGCCTCGTTGCGGTCGCGTACCAGCACGGCGATATCGGCCGGGACCAGGCGCCGGAACTTGCCTTCCTTGTCGAAGCCGACGCGCGGATTGTTCAGCAGCGTGACGATATGCTCGGCGCAGTGATGGGCGAAGAAATCGCGATACTCATCGGCCTTCATGTCCTCGCGGTCGAAACAGCACACGGCCAGCGCCTGGTATGGCCCCTCCAGGCCTACCAGGGCCTCCTTGCGGCCCTGCGCGTCCACTGCCTCGAACGGCAGCGGATTTTCGTGCTCATTCTTGAAGCGGAAGGCGCCGGATCCGTAGCGTCCCTCGGCATACATGAACAGCCGGTTCACGGCCGAGACGATCCCGTGCGTCGAGCGGTAGTTGGTGCCGAGCTTGTAGTGGCGTCCTGCGGTCGCGCGGCGCGCGGCCAGGTAGCTGTGGATGTCGGCGCCACGGAAGCCATAGATCGACTGCTTCGGATCGCCGATCATGAACAGGCCGAGCTCGGGATCGTTGGCGCCGACGCCGTACAGCAGGTTGAAGATGCGGTACTGGTCGGGCGAGGTATCCTGGAATTCGTCGACCAGCGCCACCGGATACTGCGTCACGATACGCTGGCGCAGCGCCTGGCCGTTGGCGCCCTCCAGCGCATCGCGCAGCCGGTGCAGCATGTCGGCGAAACCGAACTGGCGGTTGCGGCGCTTCAGCTCCGCCATGCGCTGCGCGATGTGCTGGGCGGCGTGCCGCAGCAGCGCGTGCGACAGCGGCTGCAGCCTCGCCAGCGCGGTCCGCAAGTCCGCGGTCGCATCGAAGCACGGTGGAATCTCCGTGTGGCAGTCCTTGCTGAATGCGTCGCGGATGCCTTCCGCGGTCAGCCTGCTCCAAGCGGTGTCGGACAGCTCGGGCGCCAGCATGTGGCGGTCGTGCGCCCACGCGCGCAGCGCATCGAACCACTTGGGCAGCGAATCCGGGCGCATCTTGTTCCCGTTGAAGCACTTCGGATTGCGCTCGCGCTGCTGGGCGATCCACTGCTCCATCTGGTTCGCGCGCTCGGTCCAGCCTTCCTTCAGGCGCGCCAGGTCGGCCAGGAAGGCGGCCTGCAGGCGGCGCACCAGCGCGGCCAGCGGCTCGGCCAGCGGAGCGCCAAATGCTTCCCAGCGTGGCACCAGGTCGCGCACGCCGCGCTTGAGCACCTCGACGTCGCCCCAGCAACCGAGCACCGCGCCCAGCGCCTCGTCGTCCAGCGGGTAGACCTGCTGGCGCCAGTAATCGTGCGCCGCGTCCTCGAACAGCGCACGCTCGTCGCTGACCAGTTCTTCGTCGAACAGGCTGCCACTGTCGAAGGCGTGCTCGCGCAGCATACGCTGGCACCATGCGTCGATGGTGAAGATGGCCGCTTCGTCCATCGTTTCGGCGGCCAGCACGAGACGGTAGGCGGCCTGCCGGCGCTGCGCGTCGCCGGGATAATCGGCGGCCAGCTGCTCCAGGTGCGGATCGGCCTCGACCTCTTCGCCGCGGAAGTAGGCGGCCGCATGCACCAGCCGTTCGCGGATGCGGTTGGACAGCTCGCGCGTGGCGGCGCGGGTGAAGGTCATCACCAATATCTCGGACGGCAGCAGCGCACGCCGATAAGCGGCCGCGCCGCCGTGGCCGAGCACCAGGCGCAGGTAGAGCGCGGCGATGGTCCAGGTCTTGCCGGTGCCGGCGCTGGCTTCGATCAGGCGCGAGCCGTGCAGCGGGAAGGTCAACGCGACGAGGTTCTCGCTCATGCCGTCACCTGCGCGTGCACGGCGACCCGGATGTCTTCCTCCATCCAGCGCAGCAGCGGGCCGTAGGCCGCGGCGGTCAGCCCGGCCCATTCGCCGCCTGCCGCCAGGGCCGCGAAATCGGGCCACAGGCGCGCCAGGCATTCCTCCTGCTCGACTTCGCCCGGCCGTTCGAAACCGCTCTCGTAGGTCGAGCGCGCGTCGCCTCCCTGGAGGAAGGCAAGCGCGGACTTGCAGGCC
>JAEWEK010000091.1 GCA_023389425.1 Pseudomonadota bacterium
ATCACGACCAGCACGATGAAGGCAATCCAGAACAGCAAGCGGGTCATACGAAACTCCTGTGCAAAACCACTTCGAACACGAAGCGGCTGCCGATGTAAGCCAGCGCCAGCGTGGCGAAGCCGGCCAGGGTGAAGCGCAAAGCGGTCTTGCCGCGCCAGCCGCGCCAGCGGCGCCCGGCCAGCAGCGCCGCGAACAGCACCCAGGACAGCAGCGCGAACACGATCTTGTGGGTGAAGCGCATGGCCTGGCCGAACAGCTCCTCGGAGAACACGATCCCGGACAACACCGTGAAGCTGAGCAGCACGAAGCCGATCCAGATCAGGCGGAACAGCAGCTTCTCCATGGTCAGCAGCGCCGGCAGCTGGTCCAGCGCGCTGCCCAGCCAGCCGCTGCCGCCGGTGCGCGCATGCAGGCGCGACTCCTGCAGCGCCATAAGCACGGCGTGGAAGGCGGCGATGGTCATGGTGCTGTAAGCCAGCACCGCCACCGCGATATGCCAGCCGAAGGCGGGCGACTGGCTCTGCAGCTCGACCAGGGTGCCGGGGAACAGCACCGGCAGCAGCGCCGAGGCGAAGGCCGATGGCATCACCAGCCGGCGCAGGCCGTCCAGCGAGAAGTTGCGGTTTTCGATCCAGTAGGCGGCCACCGAGATCCACATCGCGGCCGACAGCATGATGGCGAAGCCGACCCGCACGGCGCCGGGGGCGAGCGTGTCGTGCCACATGGCCGCGCCGTGGCACACCCAGGCCAGCGCGGTCACCCCGGAGATGAGCGCGCCGCGCCGCGAGGGCAACACGGTGCATATCGCGTACAGCAGGGCGGCGGCGAAGAAAAGGTAGGTCTGCATGGGAGCCAAGTTTACACCATCGGGAGTGGCTGGGTCAGGGACGAAGGGGTGATTTTGCTGAGTGGGCAGACAACAATGCCGTCCATATAGCCAGCCTATAAGCCGTCGTCCCGGCGCAGGCCGGGACCCATTGACCGTTTGCAGGTGGTGCCGGCGCCGCGAGCCGGCACACTCAGCATGGGTCCCCGCCTGCGCGGGGACGACGCAGCTAGTCAACCGCCGCCATCCTCAGTTCGTCGCTGTGATGCCGCTGCTGCTCCTCCATCACCAGCATCCCCAGCTCGCGCTTGAGCGCATTGAACTCCGGCGCCGCCGGATCGCGCGGCCTTGGCAGGTCGACCATGATGTCGCGCTTGATCGTCCCCGGCCGGTAAGTCATCACCACGATCCGGTCGGCCAGATAGATGGCTTCCTCGATGCTGTGCGTGACGAACAGGATGGTCTTCTTCAGCTCCGCCCAGATCCGCAGCAGCTCGTCCTGCAGGTTGCGCCGGGTGAGCGCATCCAGTGCGCCGAAGGGCTCGTCCATCAGCATGATCGGCGAGTCCAGTGCCAGCACCCGCGCGATCGCGACCCGCTGGCGCATGCCGCCCGACAGGTCCTTGGGATAACGCTGGCGGAAGTCGGACAGCGACAGCAGCGCCAGCAGCTCGTCCACGCGGCGCTTGATCTCGCCACGCGGCACGCGTTTGATCTCCAGCCCGAAACTGACGTTCTGCTCCACGGTCATCCACGGGAACAGCGCGTATTCCTGGAACACCATGCCGCGCTCCGGCCCTGGATCCGCGACCGGCCTGCCATCGGCCGTGATGGTGCCCGAACTCGGCGGCGCGAAGCCGGCCACCGCGTTCAGCAGCGTCGACTTGCCGCAGCCGGACGGACCGAGCAGGCAGGTGAACTGGCCATGCGGGATCGTCAGGCTGATGTCCTGCAGGGCCACCACCTCGCGCTCGCCCGCGCTGAACACCTTGCCGACGTGCTCGATGACGATGTGCGCTGCGTTCATCTCAATGCTCCAGGCCGCGGTGCCAGCGCAGCAGGTGGTTGTTCAGGCGCGTCATGCCGACGTCGATCGCCAGGCCCAGCAGGCCGATGGTGATCATGCCGGCGATAATCTTGTCCGACCAAAAATACTCGCGCGCCTCGAGGATGCGAAAGCCCAGCCCGTTGTTCACCGCGATCATCTCGGCCACGATCACCACGATGAAGGCAGTGCCGATGCCGACCCGCACGCCGGTCAATATATAAGGGACGGCGGCCGGCAGGATCACCCGCAGGAACATGGTGGCCCCGGTGGCGCCGAGGTTGCGCGCCGCGCGCAGGTAGATGCCGTCGACCTGGCGCACGCCGGCCACGGTATTCATCAGCACCGGGAAGAAGGCGCCGATCGCGATCAGGAACACGGCCGGTGCATTGCCCAGCCCGAACCACAGGATCGACAGCGGGATGTAGGCGATCGGCGGAATCGGCCGCAGCAGCTGCACCAGCGGGTTGAACCACGAGTACACGGTGCGGCTCGCGCCCATCGCGAGGCCAAGCGGCAGCGCCAGCCCGGTGCCGACCAGGAAGCCGACCACCACCCGATACAGGCTGCCAGCCGAATCGACCAGCAGCTCGCCGGAAATCGCCCACTGCCACCATCCTCCACCGGTCTCCGCATGGAAATCGGCGAAGGTCTTCAGCGGCAGCAGGTAGGCCAGCCAGCGCTTGGCCACGTCAAATGGCGCCGGCAGGATGTTCGCATTGACCCAGCCGTTCGACGCCACCCACTGCCATAGGCCGATCGCGACCACGGGCACCACCAATCCGAGCGCGAACTCGCCCCAACTACGCTTGCCCATGGTCGTCTCCGGCTTACTTGATGTTCAGGCTCTTCTTGGCCTCGTCCAGCAGGTCGGTCTTGACCCAGTCCTTCGCCACCGGCGGCTTGGCCATCTTGCCCACGCCGGTCTTGACCATCAGGTCGGTCGTGACCTGGATGTGCTCGGGCGTGACGTCATACGAGAACATCGAATTGCCCAGCGCATCGCGGTAATCCTCGGACGTGATCTGGCCCTTGAACACGACGTCACGCACATACTTCTCGGCCAGCGCCGGATTGTCGAGGAAGGTCTTGGTCGACTGCACGAAGCACTTCATGAACTTCTCGGCCAGCGGGCGGTTCGTGGTGTAGAACTTCTCGGTCATGACCATGGTCCGCACCGGCTCGCCGATCGGCGTGTCGTAAGGCTTGATCACTTCCACGCCGAAGCCCTTGTTGATCGCCTGCGACGATTGCGGCTCCGACTGCATCATGGCGTCGATGTTCTTGCCAAGCAGCGCCTGGTTCAGGTCGGCGTAAGCAAGGTAGATCAGCTGCACGTCCTTGCCCGGCGCGGTGTCGGCGGTCATGCCGTATTTATGCAGCTCGGCCATCAGCAGCACTTCCTGGATGCCGCCGCGGGTCACGCCGACCTTCTTGCCCTTCAGGTCGCGCACGCTCTTGATCTTGTCGTCGGGACGGGCCACCAGGCGCGCGCCGCCTTTCGCGAAGCCGGCCACCACATAGATCGGGGCGCCGCTGGCGCGGCCGGAAATGGCGGCCTCGGAAGCGGTGGTACCCACGTCCAGCTCGCCGGCGATGATCGCCTGCATCACGTCCAGGCCCTTGGCGAAGATCTTCTCGTCGACCTTGATGCCGCACTTGGGCGCGATTTCCTTGATATACGAAACCGCGCCGTAGTGCGCGAACTTGAGATTGCCGAGCCGGACCACATCTTGGGCCTGGGCGGCGCCGACTGCCAGCAGCAGCGATGCGACGAGCGCGGTCTTGCCAAACACAGTTGCTTTCATGCCTTCTCTCTCCAAAAAAGATGAAACTGCGGTGTGGCCGGGCGGCTGGCCGGGGGGCTTGCCGCCTTCGTATGCTTCTCGGAAAGGTATAACGCTGAGCAAGAGATTGTCAAACGAATCAGATTCCGACCGCTCATCCGGCAGCACGCCGGGCGGCAGGAACGCCCGCCATATCAGTTAAAATGGCGGTTTGACGTACGCGTCCAACTCGACACTAATTAATACTAGCCATGCTGGATAACCTGACACAACGCCTTGCCAAGGTCGTCAAAACGATGCGCGGCGAGGCGCGCCTGACCGAATCGAACACCGCCGAGATGCTGCGCGAAGTGCGCCTGGCGCTGCTCGAGGCCGACGTCGCGCTGCCGGCCGTGCGCGAATTCATCGGCAAGGTCAAGGAAAAGGCGCTGGGCGAGGAAGTCATCGGCTCGCTGTCGCCGGGCCAGGCCCTGGTCGGCGTGGTGCAGCGCGAACTGGCGGCCCTGATGGGCGCCGACCTCGGCCCCGAAGCGAGCCAGCTGTCCTTCGCGCAGCAGCCGCCAGCGATCATCCTGATGGCCGGCCTGCAGGGCGCCGGTAAAACCACCACCACCGGCAAGCTGGCCAAATACCTCAAGGAGAAGAAGAAAAAAGTGCTGACGGTGTCGGCGGACGTCTATCGTCCGGCCGCGATCGCCCAGCTCGAAGCCGTCACCAGGCAGGTCGGCGCCGATTTCTTCCCCACCACCTCCAGCGACAAGCCGGTCGACATCGCCCGCAACGCGCTGGACTGGGCGCGCAAGCATTACTACGACGTGCTGATCGTCGACACCGCCGGCCGCCTCGGTATCGACGAAGCGATGATGAAGGAGATCGCCGAGGTGCATGCGGCGGTCAATCCGGTCGAGACCCTGTTCGTGGTCGACGCCATGCTCGGCCAGGACGCGATCAACACCGCCAAGGCCTTCAACGACGCGCTGCCGCTGACCGGCGTGGTCCTGACCAAGCTCGATGGCGACGCCCGCGGCGGCGCGGCGCTGTCGGTGCGCCACGTGACCGGCAAGCCGATCAAGTTCGCCGGCGTGTCCGAGAAGCTGGACGGCCTGGAAGCCTTCGATCCGACGCGCATGGCCAGCCGCGTGCTGGGCATGGGCGACATCCTGGCCCTGGTCGAGGAAGCGCGCAAGGGCGTGGACATGAAGGCGGCCGAGGAGCTGGCCACCAAGATCAAGTCCGGCGCCAAGTTCGACATGAACGACTTCAAGGCCCAGCTGGCCCAGATGAAAAAGATGGGCGGCATGGCCGGCCTTATCGACAAGCTGCCGGCCCAGTTTCAGCAGGCCGCGGGCAATGCCAACATGGACCAGGCCGAAAAGCAGGTGCGCCGCATGGTCGGCATCATCGATTCGATGACGCCGGCCGAACGTTCCAAACCGGAGCTGATTAAAGCCAACCGCAAGCGCCGCATCGCGGCCGGCGCCGGCGTGCAGGTGCAGGACGTGAACCGCATGCTGACGCAATACGAGCAAATGAACACGATGATGAAAAAGCTCAAAGGCGGCGGCTTGATGAAGATGATGCGCGGGATGAAGGGCATGATGCCCGGTATGCGTTAATAAGGTCTGGCCGTCGTTCCCGCGCAGGCGGGAACCCCATTTCGCTTCGCTGCCGTTCACGCGAAATGGCTCCCCGCTTTCGCGAGGACGACGATAATGGCGTCGAAAACAGCCGTGGAAATTCACACTTCCACGGCTTTTTTTCGTCCATTTCCCCTCTGGGACCGACGTTTTTGTGACGAACGCCGCTTTTCCCTCTTGTTTGTTCGAAAAATTTTCGAAAAAGACTTGCACGAAGACTAAAACGACACCAATATAAGCCGGTGCGTTTTATTGCGCATTTTTCCAATGTGTTCGTTTAGGAGGCTCGAAGATGGCAACAGCCAAGAAATCCGCAGCGCCGGCCAAGAAGGCCGCGGCAAAGCCGGCAGCCAAGCCGGCTGCAAAAAAAGCAGCAGCTCCTGCCAAGGCAGCACCGAAAGCCGCAGCAGCCAAGAAACCGGCCGCCGCGCGCAAGCCGAACGCCGCTTTCATGAAAGCGATGACCCCGTCGGCGCAACTGTCGGCCGTGGTTGGTTCGGGCGCCCTGCCGCGCACTGAAGTGACCAAGAAAGTCTGGGAATACATCAAGAAGCACAATCTGCAGGACGCCGCAAACCGCCGCATGATCAACGCCGACGACAAGCTCAAGCCGGTATTCGGCGGCAAGGGCCAGGTCTCGATGTTTGAAATGACCAAGCTGATTTCGGATCACCTGAAATAAGAAAAAGATCGGCTGTCTGAGTCCACCGAAAAACGAAAACCCCGGCCCAAAGCCGGGGTTTTTGTTTTTGTTCTGCGCCACAAGCGAACACCGTCGTCCCCGCGCAGGCGGGGACCCAAAGACAAGGTGCGTCTTCGAATTACCGCCGACGCCGCGGGCGGAGTCAACTCAGCATGGGTCCCCGCCTGCGCGGGGACGACGTGCTTAAGTCAACACTTAACGCAGACAGCGCCTTTTGTTTTGACCATCCGCGACCCGATGGTGGAAATATCCGCGTTTTCACGCCCGCCGCCTTGCTAGAATCGTAAAGACAAGGAGCAACATGACCCGATCGATCCGTGCTGGTGCATCCCTGCTCGCCGCCGCCATCGCCCTGACCGCACATGCGCAAGAGGCGACTTCGCCATCCGCTCCGGACAACACAACTCCCCGGGTCAAGGTCGAAGCGCGCAAGAATGTGGGCGACCTTCCGTACTACGAGCACTACATCAAATCGCAAGGATGGACATACCAACAGCTGCCACCGCGGCCGCGCGTCATCGATTTCGTATGGCGCGTCTCGTTCACTGACCTGTCCGAGCCCGAACGGGACGCCTTCGTCCCGAAAGGGTGGGCAGTCGCCCTGGTCGGCCAAAGCTTCGAGCAAACCGTGCCCGTCGCACGCGGCGGCTACTTCCTGCTTCCTGTCCTGCCCCAAAGTCTTTGGGGAGCGACCATCATGTTCAATGCACAGACCCGAACAGCGCGGATAGCGGTCGCATGGGTCGTTCGCATGGGCGAGGGCCAGCGTCTTTCGTACGCTGATTTTGGCAGGGCGCTCGCGGAAGTTCGCGGCGTTCAGATTGCCATACCACTCGACTGGGAGTTTGTAGAAGAAGTACGCAAAGCCAACTATGACGCACTCAAAGCCTGCTTCCTCGACGCTGGCGGCGAGATTCTCATCGATGGAAAGCTGGCGACAACCCAAATCGTCGGCAATTGCTCGATCCTGAAATTCGAACCTGCAAAATTCGCGAGCAAGCAGACGATCGAATTCAAGGGTCCGCTGAATGTTGTGACCTTGGTAGACACGGAGGCACGCCGTCGCGCCGGCTACTGAATTTTCGCCGTCGTACCGGCGCAGGCCGGGATACAAGATTAGGAGGCAGCCTCCGTTCGGCGCGGCAAGCTCGTAAATTGTGCCGTGAGCGCCGACTGCAGCGCCAGCAATGCTGAAGCCAATTGATCGGGTTCCCGCAGCGCCTTGCGTGCCGCCCCGATCGCCCGCCGCACTTCCGCCGGCGCCTGCCCCGCTTCGAACAGCGCACACGCCGGTTCGCGGCACGCCAGCAGCAGGTCGATCCAGTCGGCCGGCTGCACCCGCACGAAGCGCGACGTGAGCGCGCGGGCAGCGCGAAACGCCGGCGCCATGTGCTCGATGCCGCCCAGCGACACGACGAAAGGCGCCACCCAGCGCTGCTCCTGCGCCGGATCGAAGGCATCCGACAGCGCGGCCAGTGCGTCGGCCAGGCGCCGCCGCAGCACGCCGCTGGAGCGCACCGGCAGCAGGAACCACGCGCAAGCCACCGCGATCAGCGCGCCGATCACGATCTCTTCAAGCCGCGCCCACAGCATGCCGGCCGGCGAGGCATCGCCCGCGAATCCCTGCAGCAGCGCGAGCGCGATCGTCACGCACAGCGCCCACCACGCATAGCCGAAGGGACGCAGCCAGGTGCCGATGAACAGCGCAGCCATGATGAAAGCGGCAGTGGCAGCGCCGTGCCCGCCCGTGTGCCCGCTGAGTACCAGCGACACCACCGTGCCGGCCGCCGCGCCGCCGACGCGCAGCAGACTTTTGTAGGCGACGTCGAGCCGGCCGCGGTTTCCGCTGGCGACGATGAAGGCCGTCACCACGATCCAGCTCCAGCGCTCGCGGAAAAAAATGAAGCCGACCGCGAACGACAGCGCGAGCGATGCGGCCATCTGCAACGCCATGCGAGTCGTGCCATCAGGCCGCAGCGAGCTTTCCGTTTTAGCGGCGGCGGATGGCGGCGGAGGTTTCCGCGGCGGCAGCGGCACGCCGGCCCGGCGCGCACCGGCATGCAACACGCCGACCCAGAACAGCGCCAGCCATCCGACCAGGATCGGCAGCATGAACGATGGCACCACCCCGTCGGCCGACGGCGCCAGGTGCGGCGTCACCAGCAAGGCGACGAAGGGCAGCCCGGCCAGCGATCCGATGCGCGCGGCGGTGGGACCGAATCGGCGCAGCCAGATCGACAGCGCGATGGCCAAGGTGAACAGCAGCCCGCCCAGCCACGGCAGCCGATGCAGCAGCATGCCGACGCCGATGGCGGCGAGGCCGACCAGCGGCAGCGCCACGGCGGCTTCGAAGCGGCCGTGGCGCTCGCGTTCGAGCTCGCTGCGGGAAAGGGAAAGGCACAGCATCACGCCCAGCACCGCGATCGCGGCCGAGCGCTGCAGCGCCAGCGCGCACAACAGCGTGGCGATGGCGGCCAGCGTGGTGACGCAGGCCGCGTTGAACGAGGTGAGGATCCGGCGGTGGCGCGTCGCTTGCATCGCGGGCGATCAGCGGCTGCTCACCGCGACGGCGCCCTGCTGCGGCAAGCCGGTATTGAACTGCCACTTCTTCCACGCCGCCAGCACCGCGTTCGGATACTCGGGCCGGCCGCGGCTGCCGTTGTAGCGTCCGAGCGCGAGGAAGTAGTCGCCGCGCTCCATGTCGATATACATGCGCAGGATCGCGCAGCCGTAGCGCAGGTTGGTCTGCATGTCGAACAGCGCACGGCGGTTGCTGTCGCCGATGACGCGGGTCCAGAACGGCATCACCTGCATGTAGCCGCGCGCGCCGGCCAGCGAGATCGCGTACTTGCGGTAGGCCGATTCGACCTGGATCAGGCCCAGCACCAGCCCCGGGTCCAGGCCCGCGCGCGTGGCTTCGTACCACGCGGTCTCGAGGAATTCGCGCCGTGTCAGCTCGTCCGGCAGGCGCTTCTGCAGGCGCCGCGACATCTCGGCGAACCAGGCATCGAAGCGCATGCGCGCGGCCTCGTCGCGGAACACCGGCTTGGGCGGGCGGCCGTCGTGGATGGCGCGCGCCAACGCGAGCCGCACCGAATCGGCGAGCTCCTCCTCCTTCTGGTTGCCGGCGTGGGCCGCGCAGCTGGCGGCGAGCGCACCGGCCAGCAGCACGCGTCCAAGCCAGGCCGCGATGCCGCGGCCTTGGAGACTGCCCTGCATCACTTGCCGAGTTTGGCCTTGATGAAGCCGACCATGTCCGCCGCCGGCACCGCGGTCGCGGCCTCGTCGCGGCGGCCCTGGTACTCCAGGTTGCCGTCCTTGAGGCCACGCTCGCCGATCACCACGCGATGCGGCACGCCGATCAGCTCCCAGTCGGCGAACATCGAGCCCGGGCGCAGGCCGCGGTCGTCGAGGATGACGTCGACGCCAGCCGCGTCCAGCTCGGCCAGCAGGCGGTCCGCCTCGGCCTTCACCAGTTCGCTGCGGTCATAGCCCATCGGCGCCAGCACCACTTCGAACGGCGCGATCGCGTCCGGCCAGACGATGCCCTTGTCATCGAAGTTCTGCTCGATCGCCGCGCCCAGGATGCGGGTCACGCCGATGCCGTAGCAGCCCATCTGCAGCGGCGCCGGCTTGCCGGATTCGTCCAGGAAGGTAGCTTCCATCTTGGCCGAGTAGGCGGTGCCGAGCTGGAACACGTGGCCCACTTCGATGCCGCGCTCGATCGCCAGCACGCCCTTGCCGTCCGGCGACGCGTCGCCCTCGATCACGTTGCGCAGGTCCGCCACTTGCGGTTCGGGGCAGTCGCGGCCCCAGTTGGCGCCGGTGAAGTGGTAGCCCTCTTCGTTCGCGCCGCAGACGAAATCGCTCATCCTGGCGACGGTGCGGTCGGCCACCACATTGACCTTGGCCTTGGTCGCGATCGGGCCGAGGTAGCCCGGCACCGTGCCGTAGGCTTCCTTGATCTCGGCTTCGGTGGCGAAGCGGAAGGCGCCCAGGCCCGGCACCTTGTTGACCTTGACTTCGTTCAGCTCGTGGTCGCCGCGGATCAGCAGCAGCCAGTTTTCATTGACCTGGCGGCCGTCCACTTCTTTCTCGACGGTCAGCGCGATGCTCTTCACGGTCTGCGACAGCTTCAGGCCCAGCAGCTCGGCCACCTGCTCGCACTTGACGGTGTTCGGGGTCGGCGCCTTGAACAGTTCCTGCGACGGCGCGGCGCGCTCGGCGATCAGCGGCATCGCTTCGGCCGCTTCCATATTGGCCGCGTAGTCGGAAGTCGGGCAGTACACCAGCGCGTCCTCGCCGGTCTGGGCGATCACGTGGAACTCGTGCGAGAACGAGCCGCCGATGGCGCCGGTATCGGCCGACACGGCGCGGAACTTCAGGCCGAAGCGGGTGAAGATCCTGGTGTAGGCGTCGAACATCGCGGTGTACGACTTCTGCATGCCGTCGATGTCCTTGTCGAACGAGTACGCGTCCTTCATCACGAACTCGCGGCCGCGCATCAGGCCGAAGCGCGGGCGACGCTCGTCGCGGAACTTGGTCTGGATCTGGTAGACGTTGACCGGCAGCTGGCGATACGACTTGAGCTCGCTGCGGACGACGTCGGTGACGACTTCCTCGGAGGTCGGCTGGATCGCGTAATCGCGGCCATGGCGGTCTTTCACGCGCATCATTTCCGGACCCATCTTGTCCCAGCGGCCGGTTTCCTGCCACAGCTCGGCCGGCTGCACCAGCGGCATCACAAGTTCGATGGCGCCCGCCTTGTTCATTTCTTCGCGCACGATGGCCTCGACCTTGCGGATCACCTTCAGGCCCATCGGCATATAGGTATAGATGCCGGAACCGAGCCGCTTGATCATGCCGGCTCGCATCATCAATTTGTGGCTGACGATCTCGGCATCGGAGGGCGCTTCTTTAAGCGTTGAAATAAAAAATCGTGAGGCGCGCATATCGATGAATTCTTTTTAAAAAGAGAGGGTTATAATCGACCTAATTTTAAAGGATTAGCTGGCTGATGCGTCCAATCTTTGTACAAATGGGTCCGATTCAAGCGCGCTGCGCCGCTCCCGCGCGGGGCGGCGGCGTGCCCGCATGGACTGATAGGTAAGAAAACAAGGGGCTCGGCCAGCAGAAAGTATTGAGGTGCACTATGCTCGATCGTGAAGGGTTTCGCCCCAACGTCGGCATCATTCTGCTCAACGCCAACAATGAGGTGTGGTGGGGCAAGCGCGTGCGCGAGCACTCGTGGCAGTTCCCGCAAGGCGGCATCAAGTACGGCGAAACGCCGGAACAAGCCATGTACCGCGAGCTGGAGGAAGAAATCGGCCTGCGCGCGGAACACGTGCGCATCGTCGGCCGCACGCGCGACTGGCTGCGCTACGAGGTGCCCGACCACTTCATCAAGCGCGAGATCCGCGGCCACTATCGCGGCCAGAAGCAGATCTGGTTCCTGCTGCGGATGATCGCGCGCGACAACGAGGTCAACCTGCGCCTGACCGACCATCCGGAGTTCGACGCCTGGCGCTGGCACGACTACTGGGTGCCGCTGGACACGGTGATCGAGTTCAAGCGCGACGTCTACCAGCGCGCGCTGCAGGAGCTGTCGCGCTTCCTGACGCCGCACCACGAGCGCCGCCACAGCTCGCGCTACCTGCGCCAGCCGCGCGCGCCCGGCAGCGGGCCGGCCGGCAAGCCGGCGGTGGTTACCGAGGCCACCGTGGTGACCGAAGAACTGGTTCTGCTGAACAAAAAATAGTATCTTTGGCGCAACAAAAAAGGAGGCAGGGCAAGCGCCCGGGCCTCCTTTCATTTTTTGGTTGCCATCTTTGCAATCCGGCACGCTAGAATTGCCAGATGACATACGCATCCTTTCGCCGCGGCTTGATCCTCTCGGCCACCCTGCTGTGTGGCGCCGTCCATGCCGCCGACGAAGCGCCTGGCTGCAAATACTTTCCCATCGCCGAATTGCCGCTGAGTTATACCGGTCCGTCGCTGCAAATCACCACCGAAGGCGCCATCGATGGCGTCGCGGGGCCGATGCTGGTCGACACCGGCGCCTCCTTCAGTTCGCTGACACGCACCGCCACCGAACGGCGCGGCCTGGGTCTTGGCACCAGCGGCAACTACGCGGTCGGCGTCGGCGGCGTCTCGCGGCTCTACCAGTTGCGCGTGCGCGAATTCGCTGTCGGTCCGGTCAAGACCCGCGGTTT
>JAEWEK010000119.1 GCA_023389425.1 Pseudomonadota bacterium
CACTTCCAAAAATACACTACCCGCAAGCCGCCTCGCTTGCCCTTACCGCGCCGCTCATCGCCGTGGCGCATTTTTCGCAAGCCGCCGGTACCTGGAACTACCTCACCCGCCTCAGGATTCTCCAACAGTTCACGTTGAAGCTCACTGAACGCGTCGTCATCAAAGTACTCGCCACGAACACGCGCGAATGCTGGAAGTTCGATAAACACAGCTTTCATATAGTGTACCCAAGCTGCGAGCACCAAGATGGGCTTTTGGGGGGCAAGACGCGAGAATCTCATCAAGCTCCGACCCAGGCTATGAGCTTGCGTAAATGGGTGATACTGTTAGCCCAGCAGGCTGATCCAGGGGACAACCATGACAAGCTATCGCGGAAGTTGCCATTGCGGGGATGTGCGCTTCATGGCGGACATTGACCTGAGCGCAGGCACGGTCAAGTGCAATTGTTCGCTGTGCACGAAGATGCGCTGGTGGGCGGCGTTGGTGAAGCCGGGGGCGTTTCGGCTAAACGGTTCGCTGGGGCTGGGCGAGTATCGCTTCCTCACTCAGCGCGACGGGCATTTCTTTTGCAGGCGGTGCGGGGTGCATACGCATTCGACCGGGGAGTCGTCGACATTGGGCGCGTTTGTCGCGGTGGCCGTCGCTTGCCTGGATGACGTGGAGGCCGAGGACTTGATTGCGGCGCCGGTCAGGTATCTGGATGGACGCAATGATGTGTGGGATCGGGCGCCTGACGAGGTGCGGCATCTGTAGTCGCCGCACCTGCTCGACAGCTTAAAGGAAGGCTTCGATCATCCGAGCCAGCAGTTCCGGCTGGTCGTGGTGCAGCATGTGGCCGGCGTCGGGCATCATCTTCGGGGTCACCTTGGCGAGGTGGCCGAGGCGGCGGTCGACCTCGGCGCGCGCCTCTTCCTTCGGCCCCATCCAGCGCCACATATTCGTGTCTTCCGCCTCGACCCACAGCACCGGCGCCGTAATGCGGCTGGAGCAGGCCAGCACTTCGTCGACGTGATACAGCAGCGGCCCGTGCTGCTTGTGGGCGGGGTCGCCGAGGATGAACCATTCGCCGCTCTCGCCGCGCGCCGACCAGTGCTCGGCGAGGAAGGCGGCGCGGCTCGGATTCAGGCGCGGATTGGTCTTGCGCAGGCGCGCGGCGACCTCGTCGAGGCTGGCGTAGCCGCGCATCTGCGGCGGCGTGTGCAGTTCGTCCAGCCATTGCGCCACCCGCCCCGGCCATTGTTCGGGCCTGGTGGCGGGCAGGCCGAAGCCTTCGAGGTTGATCAGCTTGCCCACGCGTTCCGGCCGCACGCCGGCGTAGATGCCGGCGATGTTGCCGCCCATGCTGTGCCCGAGCAGATTGACGGCGTCGCCCGGCGCGTAGTGGTCGAGGATGAAATCGAGGTCGGCCACGTAGTCCGGGAACCAGTAGGTGTCGCCCGGCGTGCGCTCGGTCAGGCCGAAGCCGCGCCAGTCGGGGGCCAGCACGTGCCAGTCGCCCTGCAGGCAATCGACCACGAACTGGAACGAGGCCGACATGTCCATCCAGCCGTGCAGCATGAAGAGCTTGGGCGCGCCGTCGCGGCCCCAGTGGCGCACGTGGGTGGTCAGGCCGCGGATGGGGAGGAATTCGGAGCGGGAGGGTTTCATGCGATCACACGGGGCTGGCGAAATGGGGTTCCCGCCTGCGCGGGAACGACGATCTCTCTAAGGGGGTTCCCGCCTGCGCGGGAACGACGATCTCTCTAATGGGGTTCCCGCCTGCGCGGGAACGACGTTCTGTCTATTTGGCGGTTTTCGGTACGGGAAATAGTACGGTCGTGCGGATTATACGCCGGTGCTTGATTTGCTGCCGGTTATCCCCATCTGCGATGCCGGACCCGAGGGCGTAAAATAGCGCTTTCCCAACCTTCCCCCGCGAGCATTCCATGGCGATTTACCAATTGGGCGACGACGCCCCCGAGATCGATGCGTCCGCCTTCATCGCCGATTCGGCCAGCCTGATCGGCAAGGTGACGGTGGAGCCGAATGCGTCCGTGTGGTTCGGCGTGACGATCCGCGGCGACAACGAGCGCATCACGATCGGTGAAAACAGCAATATCCAGGAAGGCACGGTGATGCACACGGACATGGGGTATCCCCTCACCGTGGGCAGGAACGTGACCGTGGGCCACCAGGCGATGCTGCACGGCTGCACCATCGGCGATGGCGCGCTGATCGGCATCCAGGCGGTGATCCTGAACGGCGCCAGGATCGGCAAGGGCTGCCTGGTGGGCGCCGGCGCGCTGGTGACCGAGGGCAAGGAGTTCCCGGACAATTCGCTGATTATCGGTGCGCCCGCCAAGGCGGTGCGCACCCTGACGGAAGAAGACCTGCAGCGCCTGTCCGCCAACGCCGCGCATTACGTGGCGCGCGGGCAGCGCTTCAAGGCTGAGCTTAAGAAAATCGGATAGACCATGACGACAGTAGACAACAAGGACACCCTGCAACGCTTCATCTTCGAGAACGCCGCCGTGCGCGGCGAGCTGGTCGAGATTTCCCAGGCCTGGCGCGAGATCCAGGCGCGCCACAACTATCCGGACGCGGTGCGCTCGGTGCTGGGCGAGATGGTGGCGGCGGCGGCGCTGCTGTCGGCCAACCTGAAGTTCAACGGTTCGATCGTGATGCAGATCCATGGCGACGGCCCGGTGCGCCTGCTGGTGGTCGAGTGCGACGCCGCGCTGCGGGTGCGCGCCACCGCCAAGCTGGCGCCGGGCGCCGCGGTGGCGGACGGCGCCACGGTCGCGCAGCTGTTCAATGTGAACGGCCACGGCCGCTTCGTCATCACGCTCGACCCGCAGGACAAGGTGCCGGGCCAGCAGCCCTACCAGGGCATCGTGCCGCTGGTGGGCGAGGACATGGCGACCATCATCGAGAACTACATGCTGCGCTCGGAGCAGTTGGACACCAGGCTGTGGCTGGCGGCGGACGAGCAGGTCGCGCGCGGCCTGCTGCTGCAAAAGCTGCCGCGCAACAGCAATGCGGGCGACCAGGTCAGGCAGGCCAGCGAGGAGGAGGACCTGGAAACCTGGAATCGGGCAATCGCGCTGGCCGGCACCCTCAAGCGCGAGGAGATGCTGGACACCGACATCGCCACGCTGATGCAGCGCCTGTTCTGGGAAGAGACGCTGCGCGTGTTCGACCCGGCCCATCCGGCATTCCACTGCAGCTGCACGCGCGAGAAGGTCGGCGCGATGCTCAAGACCCTGGGCCGGCAGGAAGTGGATGCGGCGCTGGCCGAGCTGGGCCAGCTGTCGATCAACTGCGACTTCTGCGGCAAGCACTACGGCTTCGACAAGGTCGACTGCGC
>JAEWEK010000152.1 GCA_023389425.1 Pseudomonadota bacterium
CTGGGTCGACGGATACTGGGCCGAATGGCACACCATGCAGTTCTTCTGCACCAGCTGGTAGCCCGGCAAGGTGCTTGGCTTGTAGGTCGCCGTCTCCGGCGGCAGGTTGATCTCCGTCGCATGGCACAGTGCCAGCGCCGATGCCAGCGCCGCGAACAGGGCTGCCCGTTTCGTGTTCATCATGGCAACCTCCATTACACCGCAAGCACGCGCGTGGTCTCGACCACGTTGCGCATATAACCCGGCGGATTCCACAGCGCCGTCATCGGTTGCGACTGGCCGATGCGGTTCACCGCCCTCACCTTCAGCTCGTGCTGCCCTTTCGGCAGGCGCACCGTGGCCGACCACTCGCGGAACGAGAAACGTCCGAGATCCTGTCCCAGTCTGGTCTCCTGCCATGTGCGCCCGCCATCGAGCGACAAGGCCACGTCGGCGATCCCGTAGCCGCCGTCGAATGCGATCCCCTTGATGGTCACCTGCCCCGCATTCACCTGCGCGCCATTGGCGATGCTGGTGATGAAGGAGCGCACGTCGAAGCGCTTGATCGGCGTGGACTTGGTCATCGCCGTGCCGGGAGCGATGCAGGCGCAGGGATTGTCCGGAATCCGGTAGGCCGACGCCATCCAGAAACCGTCGAATACCTTGTCGAGCACCTGGATGTCGTTCACGTGCTTGACCCAATAGGTGCCGTAGTAGCCCGGCACGACGAGGCGCAGCGGATAGCCGTTCAGCATCGGCAGGTCGGCATTATTCATCTGCCAGGCCAGCAGCACCTCGCCGTCGAGCGCGTGGTCGATGTCAAGCGCCTTGATGAAATCGGGGCCGCCCTGGATCGGCGGCATGTCCATGCCGTTGAAGCTCACCTGCACCGAACCGGCCTTCACGCCGGCCCGTTCGAGCACTGTCTTGAGCGGCATGCCGGCCCAGCGCGCATTGCCCATCGCACCGTTGCCGAGCTGTCCGCCGTTCACGCGCGGTTCGAAAAAGCCGCGGCTGTTGCCGGAGCACTGGTTGACTGCGACGAGGTCGGCGCCGCCCATCTGCTTCAGTTCGGCCAGCGACAGCTCGAGCGGCGTATTGACATTGCCGCCGACGTGCAGCTTGAAGGTGCCGGGATCGATCGAGGTGGGGATGCCGCTCCAGTGGTAACGCACGAAGAATGCGTCGTTGGGGGTGATGATGTTCTCGTTGAAGACGCCGAACGGCGTTTCAAGCTGCGGCGGCCTGCTGGTCAGCAGGATCATCGGCCGCTTCTGGGGAAAGGCCACCAGTTCGCGCTCGCCGTTTTCGAAGCCGAGCTTGACCGTCTTGCTGGCGGCCAGCGCATCGCGCCCGATGACACCGAGCGCCGCCGCCGCTCCCAGGGTGCCCGTCTGCAACACCGCGCGCCGCTTCCGGCCGTGCGGGTCCATCGAATCGCTACCCATGGCTGTCTCCCCAATGCAATTGTTTGTATTCAGGATCAAAACCGCTTGCGAATCTGGCGGGACGCGCCGCGCCACGCTTGAGCATGGTAACGCTAGCACCATCGACGGCGCACTTCAAGGGGAATTCCGTTGAGCCGAGAGGCTGCGGCAGTTTCAGCGCGACCGTCGCCTACTTTACTCGCTGCTTCTCCAGCTTGCGCGCCAGCGTGCGCCGGTGCATGCCGAGCCGGCGCGCAGCCTCGGAGATATTGAAGTCCGTTTCCGCCAACACGGCGTGAATGCGTTCCCATTCAAGCGTCTTGATCGACGTGGACCGGTTGGTGACCTCGACCTCTGCGCTGCCGGCGACGTGGCCGAAAGCGGCCTCGATGTCGTCGGTATTCGAAGGCTTGGCCAGGTACTGCACCGCGCCCAGCTTGATCGCCTCGACCGCGGTGCCGATGCTGGCGAAGCCGGTCAGCACCACGATCAGCATCGTGTCGTCATGCTGGTGCAGCATCTGCACGCAGGCCAGGCCGGACGCATGCCCCTTGAGCTTGAGGTCCACCACCGCGTATCCCGGCGAATACGATGTCAGCAGCTCGGCCGCCTCATCCTGCCCCGGCGCGACGAGCACCTTGTAGCCGCGCCGCTCGAACGAGCGTGCCAGCGTCCGCGCGAAAGCCTCGTCGTCCTCGATGATAAGGAGCTCGCGGTCATCGGACATCGGCGGCCTCCCCTTCGAGCGCGATGGCGGCCAGCGGCAGCGTCAACTTCACCTCGGCGCCGCCTTCCGGCCGATTGGTGGCAAGCACCGTGCCGCCCAGCGTGCGCGCCACGTTCACCACCAGGAACAAGCCGAGGCCGCCGCCCGGCCTCCCCTTGCTCGATTGATAGGGCTTGCCGAAGTGCGCCAGCATCGCCGGCGCGAAGCCCGGCCCGGTATCGGTGATCGACAGCACCAGCGTCCCATTGACGACGCTGGCCTCGAGCCCGACCCAGTCCGGCGAGGCCTCCAGCGCATTATCGAGCACATTGTCGATCATCTGGCGCAACGCCGAATCGAAGACCACGCGCACGTCGCCGCGGATATGGTTCTGGTAGGCGAAGCCGCGCACCGGCCGGCTCGCCTTCCACTCATCCACCAGCTGGTCGAGGAAAGTACGGATGGTGGTGCGCGCCGCCGATTCCCCGCGCGTCTCGCCGGCCGCGAGCAGCACGCCGGAGACGATCGACTTGCAACGCTTGAGCTGCGCCTGCATTTCGGTCAGCTCCTCCAGCATCTCGGGATTCTGCTTGAATTCGGGCATGCGCTTCCAGTCGCCGAGGATTACCGACAGGGTCGCCAGCGGCGTCCCCAGTTCGTGCGCCGCGCCCGATGCGAGCAGGCCCATGCGGACGATATGCTCCTCTTCCGCCGCGCGCTGGCGCAGGTCGGCCAGCTGCGCCGCCTTGGCGCGCAGGGTATTGCTGATACGGGAAACAAAGATCACCAGCAGCGCCGCGTTCAGCACGAAGCAGATCAGCAGGCCCTGCACGTACAGGCTGCCGATCCCGCGCGCATGGTCGAACGGCAGTGCCAGCGGCTTGGCGAACACCGCGAGTCCGGCCAGGCAGGCCAGGGTGATGCCGACGATGGTCCAGGTCGACCACGCCTCCAGCAGCACGGCCGAAATGATCACCTGCAGCAGGTAGAGGAAGGCGAAGGGATTGGTGGTGCCGCCGGACAGGTAGAGCTGCAACGTGAACATGGCGACGTCGACCAGCAGCGCCGCGAACAGCTCGCGGTTGGTGACCGGACGGTGCTCGTGCCAGCGCAGGTGGCTGGCGACGTTGAAGGCGATCAGGCAGGCCAGCACCTGCAGCATCTGCACCAGCGGCAGGTTGACGTTGAAGATCAGGATCGCGCCCGCGATGGTGGTCACCTGGCCGACCACGGCGATCCAGCGCAGCTCGATCAGCTGCAGCATATTGGTGTGGCCGGCCGCGTATTCGACGTTGGCGGCCAGCGCCGCCGGTCCTGGGCCAGCCTGCTTGTTGTTCAGTACTTCACTTTCTGCTGACATCGTCCTGTTCCCGGTTCGCGCCGCCGCGGGCCGCCCACCACCATGCGCCGGCGACCATGAGGGCCAGCGCATACCAGGTGAAGGCATAAACCAGGTGGTTGTTGTGGAACGAGATCACGGTCAGGCCGCCGGTCGGATGATCCGGGGCGCCCGCCGGATCCTGGTCTTGGGCCGCGTCGACGAAGTATGGTGCAACATTATAAAGCCCCCGCGCCTGGGCGATGGCCGCAACGTCGCGCGAGTACCAGCGATTGTGCTGCGGATCGTTCTCGCGCAAAAAGCCGCCGCGCGGCTCCGACACCCTCAACAAACCAATGACGTCGTACCCGCGCAGGCGGGCACCCATGGGCGGCACGCAGGACGCGGCGCCATTCCCGGCGCGATGCCCAGGGTACTTGTCCAGCAAGCCATCGGCCACCGGCACAAACCCCCGATTCACCAGCACGATGGACCCATCGCTGGTACACATCGGCGTAACGAGCCAATACCCGCTGCCCAGGTCGGACAGCGCCTGCACCGGCGTCGTGAACTGATAGAGGAAGAATCCAGACAACTTTACGCGGCGATATTCATCCGATGCCGCGGTAAGTTGGCCCCAGCGCGCCGGAGGGGGTGGCGCGGCAGGGGCCGAGTGCACGCGTGACTCTACGCGCTCGATGAGGGCCAGTTTCCACTGCAGGCGTTGCACCTGCCAGCATCCCAGCCCTGCAAACAACACGATCAGCAGCACCGCCATGGCCCGCAGGAACCAAGGTCCCGGGCGGCGCGGCCGATCGTTCGACACCATCATGGCATGTTCTGCATGGCGTGGCTCGCGTCCATCGCCGGCATCATGTTGGCATTCATGTGATACATCACCCATAGCGAACCCGACAGCACGATGAACAGCAGGATCACGGTCAGGATCAGGGCCATCATGTTCCAGCCGCCTTCCGACTTACCGTTCAGGTGCAGGAAGTAGATCATGTGTACGATCACCTGCACGGCGGCAAACCCGAGGATGACCACCTTGGTGGTGTTGGCAGGCAGGACGTGGTTCATCACCAGCCAGAACGGGATCGCGGTCAGGATCACCGACAGGATGAAACCGATCGTGTAGTCCTTCATGCTGCCGTGGGCAACGATGTCGTCGTGGCCGTGGTGGCCGTGGTCGTGGTGGTGGTCGCTCATGGCAGCACTCCCATCAGGTAAACAAAGGTGAACACGCCGATCCAGACGACGTCCAGGAAGTGCCAGAACAGCGACAGGCACGACAGGCGGCGATAGTTTTCCGGCGTGATGCCGTGCTTGCCCAGCTGGACCAGCAGGGTGACCAGCCACACGATACCGAAGGTGACGTGCAGGCCGTGGGTGCCGACCAGCGCGAAGAACGAGGTCAGGAAGCCCGAGCGCGCCGGGCCGTAGCCCTCATGGATCAGCTGCGCGAACTCGGTCAGCTCCAGTCCCAGGAAGCACAGGCCGAAGATGCCGGTGATCACCAGCCACATCTGCGTGCCCTTCACGTTGCGCTTGGCCGCGGCCAGCATCGCGAACCCGTAGGTGATCGACGACACCAGCAGGAAGGCGGTGTTCAGTGCCACGGTCGGCAGCTCGAACAGCTCGGCGCCGCTCGCGCCGCCGGCGTAGTTGCGGCCCAGCACGGCGTAAGTCGCGAACAGGCAGGCGAAGATGAGGCAGTCGCTCATCAGGTAGATCCAGAAACCGAGCATGGTGCCGTTTTCCGGATGGTGCTCGCGCACGAAGTAGCGCGAGCTGTTATCGGCGGACGCTGCGCCGCCGGCGGTGACGTTAATCTCAGACATGGCTTTCCAGCAGTGCGGTGCGAGCATTTTCCGTGCGGACGACCTCTTCCGCCGGGATGTAGTAATCGCGTTTGTAATCGAAGGTGTGGTAGATGGTCGCGCCGATCATCGCCACGAAGGCGACGCCCAGCAGCAGCCACATGTGCCAGATGATGGCGAAACCAACCACGAACGACAGGGCTGCGATGCCGAAGCCGGCCCAGGTGTTCTTCGGCATGTGGATCGCCACGAAGTCCTTCAGCGGACGGGCATAGCCGTTCTTCTTCATGTCGGCCCAGGTGTCGTTGTCATGCACGACAGGGGTGAACGCGAAGTTGTAGTCCGGCGGCGGCGACGAGGTCGACCACTCCAGGGTGCGGCCATCCCACGGGTCGCCGGTGACGTCGCGCAGTTGCTTGCGGTTCAGGACCGACACCACGATCTGCATCAGCAGGCAGCCGATGCCGGCCGCGATCATCAGCGTACCGACGAAGGAGATCTGGAACAGCCACTGGTCGGCGCTGTTCTCGAAGTGCGAGGTGCGGCGGGTGTAGCCCATGAAGCCCAGGATGTACGGCGGGGTGAAGGCGACCCAGAAGCCGACCGTCCACAGCCAGAACGAGGCCAGGCCCCACTTGCGGTCCAGCTTGTAGCCGAACATCTTCGGCCACCAGAAGTTGACGCCCGCGAACAGGCCGAACAGCACGCCGCCGATGATCACGTTGTGGAAGTGGGCGATCAGGAACAGCGAGTTGTGCAGCACGAAGTCGGCCGACGGCACCGCCAGCATGACGCCCGTCAGGCCGCCGATGATGAAGGTCAGCATGAAGGCGACGGTCCACATCATCGGCAGTTCATAGCGGATGCGGCCGTGGTACATGGTGAACAGCCAGTTGAAGATCTTGGCGCCGGTGGGGATCGAGATGATCATCGTCGAGATGCCGAAGAAGGAGTTGACCGATGCGCCCGAACCCATGGTGAAGAAGTGGTGCAGCCACACCAGGTAGGACAGGATCATGATCACGACGGTCGCGTACACCATCGAGGTGTAGCCGAACAGGCGCTTGCCGCAGAAGGTCGACACGACTTCCGAGAAGATGCCGAAGGCCGGCAGCACCAGGATGTAGACCTCGGGGTGGCCCCAGATCCAGATCAGGTTCACGTACATCATCGCGTTGCCGCCCAGCTCGCTGGTGAAGAAGTGCGTGTCCAGTAGGCGGTCCAGGCCCAGCATCGCCAGCACGGCGGTCAGCACCGGGAAGGCCATGATGATCAGGATGTTGGTGCACAGCGCGGTCCAGGTGAACACCGGCATCTTCATCAGTTCCATGCCCGGGGCGCGCATCTTGATGATGGTCACCACCAGGTTGACGCCTGACAGCAATGTGCCGACACCCGCGATCTGCAGGGACCAGATGTAGTAGTCGACGCCGACGTCAGGCGAGGCCAGGATACCGGACAGCGGCGGATAGGCCAGCCAGCCGGTACGGGCGAATTCGCCCACGAACAGCGAGGCCATCACGGTGATCGCGCCGAACGCGGTCATCCAGAACGAGAAGTTGTTCAGGAACGGGAAGGCGACGTCGCGCGCGCCGATCTGCAGCGGCACCACGTAGTTCATGAAGCCCGTGATCAGCGGCATCGCCACGAAGAAGATCATGATCACGCCGTGGGCGGTGAACACCTGGTCGTAGTGGTGCGGCGGCAGGAAGCCATGGTTGGCGCCGAACGAGATCGCCTGCTGGGCGCGCATCATCAGGGCGTCGGCGAAGCCGCGCAGGAACATGATCAGGCCCAGCACCATGTACATGATGCCGATCTTCTTGTGGTCGATCGAGGTGATCCAGTCGCGCCACAGCGGGCCCCACAGTTTGAATTTGGTCAGCGCGGCCAGCACGGCCACGCCACCGAGGAGCACCATGATGAAGGTGCCCAGCAGGATCGGCTCGTGATAGGGAATCGCTTCCCAGCTCAGCCGACCGAAAATCAGCTTGGTCAGGTCAAAGTCTTGCATGCTTACTTCTTCGCAGTTTGGGTGGTCGGGGTGCAGATCTCGGCCTGCGCAACCTTGCGCCCGCCTTCCTTCACCTCGCGCGAGCCCATTTCGGAGGCCCGCTTGGCGTCTTCGTACATCTGCTTGTTGGCGCAGATCGAGCCCGGCTCGACGCAGTGGTTCAGCACCGCGTTGTACAGGCCGTCGTCGACGGCCGCGTACTGGCGCACCGGTTCCTTGACGCTCGGCTTGGCCAGCGCCAGGTAGTCATTGCGGCCGAGGGCGCCACCGGCGCTCTTGGTCGACGCCACCCACTTGTCGAATTCGGCTTGCGGCACGCCGCGGTAGGCGAAGTGCATGTCCGAGAAGCCGGCGCCGCTGTAGTTGGACGACAGGCCTTCGCTGACGACCGGCTTGTTCTGGACCGCGTTCAGCTCGGTTTCCATGCCAGGCATCGCGTAGATCATGCCGGCCAGGTGCGGCACGTAGAACGCGTTCATGACCGTGGTCGCGGTGATCTTGAAGCGCACCGGCACATTGGTCGGCAGCACCAGTTCATTGACCGTCGCAATGCCCTGTTCCGGGTAGATGAACAGCCATTTCCAGTCCATCGCCACCACCTGCACCGTCAACGGCTTGGCCGAAGCGGAAATCGGGGTGTTGGCGTCGAGACGCTCGAGCGGACGGTAAGGGTCGAGCTTGTGGGTGCTGATCCAGGTCACCAGGCCGAGGGCGATGATGATCAGGAGCGGCGCGCCCCAGATGACCAGCTCGAGCTTGGTCGAGTGGTCCCAGTCGGGCTCGTACTTGGCTTCGGTATTGCTTTTCCTGTACTTCCACGCGAAGAGGACGATCAGGAACATCACGGGAACAATAATCAACAGCATCAGCGCGACCGAGATCGTGATCAGGTCTGCCTGCTGTTTGGCAATGTCTCCGGACGGATTCATGACCACCGTGTTGCAACCCGCGAGGGCGGCAAGCAAGGGAGTCAGAACCAGCCCGCGACGGACGGTCAAAGGAATCATGCTTGTATAGGACGTTACATGGGATTGAGAACATGCTACTGTACTGCCAACAGCCAACGCTGCCCATTGGACGTTTTGTCCCACCCTTTGTCACAGGGCATTACTTTCAGTGGGCCGATTGGCTGTACTACAGGTAACAATTTGGAGACGAAGATTATGCAAAGCACGACCTCGAACGGCGGTGTTGCAGGTGCCG
>JAEWEK010000158.1 GCA_023389425.1 Pseudomonadota bacterium
CCCTCAAATTGCGCGCATGCATACTTTCTACTTGGATAATGCGTCCAGAATGGCAATAATGTAGCCAACTCGTTTGTAATTTTGCGCCGCTTGGTACAGAATCACGAAGTTGCTCGCCAGCCCTACATTCAAAGGAATGTCATTTTGATCGTCTACGAATATCCTTTCAACGAGCGCATTCGCACGTTGTTGCGGCTGGAGGACCTTTACGAGAAGTTCAAATTTTTCGTGCACCAAGAGCACGCGATGCAACACCACGTGGCCCTGTCCACGATTTTCGACATGCTGGAAGTGGCCGGCCGCGCCGACCTCAAGTCCGACCTGCTGCAGGAACTGGAACGCCAGAAGCAAAGCCTGCTGAGCTACCGCAGCAATCCCAACGTCGCCACCCAAGCGCTCGACGCCATCCTGGCCGAAGTCGACAGCGTCAGCAGCGCGCTGGTCAATGCCCAGGGCAAGACCGGCCAGAACGTGCGCGACAACGAATGGCTGATGAGCATCCGCGGCCGCACCATCATCCCCGGCGGCGCCTGCGAATTCGACCTGCCCTCCTATTACGCCTGGCAGAAACGTCCGGCCGAACTGCGCTTCAACGACATCATGAAATGGTTCACCCCACTGATGCCGCTGTTCGACGCCCTCGGCCTCGTGCTGCGCCTGCTGCGCGACTCGGGCCGCCCGCTGAAGATGATCGCCGTCGCCGGCAGCTATCAGCAGATGTTGCAAGGGAAGATCTACCAGATGCTGCGCCTGACCCTGGACGAAAGCCTCGGCGCCATTCCCGAGATCTCGGCCAATAAATACATGCTGTGGGTCCGCTTTACCAGCCACGACGGCGAGTGCAAGCCGAAGCCGCTGGAAGAAGCCGTCCCGTTCGAGCTCACGCTCTGTAATTTCTGAGGTTCATCATGACCGTTGTTTCCTGCCCGACTTGCGGCAAGAAGGTCGAGTGGACGGACAAAAACAAGTTCCGCCCCTTCTGTTCCGAACGCTGCAAGCAAATCGACCTGGGCGCCTGGGCCGAGGAAAAATACACCATTCCCGGTGCCGCGCCGACCGACCGCCAGGACGATCCGCTGGCGGACGAATGAACAACGGCGCCCGCAGGCGCCGTCTCGCAAGCCAGCAAAGGCTTACATATCGATCGGAAAGCGCGCTTTCGATTCGGCCAGCAGTTCGAAGGAACGCGACCAGGCAGCGATCATGCGCTCGAGCAGCGAAGCGTTCCCGGTGGCGGAACCATCGTCTTGTTTCGGGGCGGTCAGGACAGAGCTCATCTTTTTCTCTCCACAATTGTGAAAACTCGATGGCTTCCATCATAATGAGTGGAACTGCCTGCGGCCAATTTTGATTGCTCATAGGCGCCATTCAAGCGGAACATACCGATGAATTTCCAAACGTTCGACCTGAACCTGCTCCGCACCTTCGATGCGGTCATGACCGAGCAGAACATCACCCGTGCCGCCGAGCGCCTGGCGACCACCCAGCCGGCCGTGTCGAACGCGCTCAAGCGCCTGCGCGAAGCCGTCAACGACGAGATCCTGGTGCGCACGCCGCGTGGCATGAAACCGACCGCGCGCGCCGAAGAGATCTGGCCGACGGTGCGCGCCGCGCTGGCCGCGCTGGAAGGCACGCTCAGCCCGCAACACTTCGACATCTCGACCGCCAAGGCCAGCTTCCGCATCGCGATGGCCGATTCGACCGCCAACCTGCTGCTGCCGCAGCTGATGGAACGCATCCGCAAGGAAGCGCCGGCGATCGATATCCGCATGGTGCCACTGCCGGGGCGCGATCCGCGTCCGCAGCTGCTGAACGCCGACGCCGACCTCGCGGTGGGCTCCTTTCCCGGCATCGTGGCGCAGCTGCGCGAAGGCCAGCAGCGCGACGTGACGCTGCACCACCAGCGCCTCTACAGCGGCGAACCGATGTGCATCCTGCGCAAGGGGCATCCGCTGGCGAGCGAGGAATTGACCATCGACCGCTACAGCGAGGCGCTGCACGTGCTGGTGAGTTTTTCGGGCAGCCCGTCGGGGCCGGCGGACGACATGCTGGCCACGCTGGGCAGGACGAGGCGCATCGCGCTGACGGTCAACCAGTTCTCGACCGCCTTCCACATGGTGGCCTGCAGCGACTTGATCGCGGTGGTGCCGCATCACCTGATCGAAGCGAGCGAATTCAAGGACCAGCTGGAGATCAGAGCACTGCCCTTCCAGCTGCCGATCGTGTATGTGGACATGCTGTGGCATGAGCGCGATATGCGCCATCCGGTGCACAAGTGGCTGCGCGAGACGATCACGCGCGTGCCGGCGGTGTCGGAGCACGAATAGACCGATAGCCGCAAACCGTCGTCCCCGCGCAGGCGGGGACCCATGCTGAGCGGGCAGCACGGCGGCCTATGCGCCACCGGTACTGCCAGCGGTTTATGGGTCCCCGCCTGCGCGGGGACGACGTTGTTTTGGGGTGCGGTTACGCCGCCACCGTAATTCCGCCCGGCACCAGCACCGGCTTGTTGATACTGCCGTAGCGGTCCATGAACAGCCCCTCCAGCGCAATCTCCGGCTGCCGTCCCGACATGATGTCGGCCATGACGCGCGCCGAGCCGCAGGCCATGGTCCAGCCCAGCGTGCCGTGGCCGGTGTTGAGGAACAGGTTGCGGTAGGGCGTCGGACCGATCACCGGCGTACCGTCCGGCGTGTTCGGCCGCAGGCCGCACCAGAACTCCGCCTTCGTCACGTCGCCGCCATTGGGGAACAGGCTGGTCACCGAATGCTCCAGCGTCTCGCGGCGCGACTGGCGCAGGGTCAGGTCGTAGCCGGTGATCTCGGCGGTGCCGCCGACGCGGATACGGTCGCCCAGGCGCGTGATCGCAACCTTGTAGGTCTCGTCCATCACCGTCGATTCCGGCGCGCCCGCCGCATCGGTGATCGGCACCGTGATCGAATAACCCTTCACCGGATACACCGGGATCCGGATGCCGATCTGGCGCAGCATGACGGGCGAGTAGCTGCCCAGCGCCAGCAGGTAACTGTCGGCCTTCAGCTCGCCCTGCGAAGTCTTCACGCCGGTGATCCTGTCGCCCTCGATGACCAGGCGCTCGATGGTCACGCCGTGGCGGAACCTGACGCCCAGCGCCTTGGCCATCTCGGCCAGCCGCTGGGTGAACTTGAAGCAGTCGCCCGTCTCGTCGCCCGGCAGCTGCAGGCCGCCCACGTAGCTGCCGCGCACGCGCGCCAGCGCCGGCTCGGCACCTTCGCATCCCGCCGGATCGAGCACCTTGTACGCCACGCCCGACTCCTTCAGTACGGCGATGTCGTGCGCCGCCATGTCCAGCTGCTTCTGGGTGCGGAACAACTGCAGCGTACCCTGGGTGCGCTCGTCGTAGCTGATGCCGGTGTCGGCGCGCAGCTGCTTGAACACGTCGCGGCTGTACTCGGCGATGCGAACCATGCGGTGCTTGTTGGTCTCGTAGCTCCGGTGGTTGCAGTTGGCGAGCATCTGCAGCATCCAGCTCCACATGCGCGGATCGAGCCCGGGACGCACCACCAGCGGGCTGTGTTTCATCGTCAGCCACTTGAGCGCCTTGGCCGGCACGCCCGGCCCCGCCCACGGCGTCGCATAGCCGGGCGAAATTTCGCCGGCATTGCCGTAACTGGTTTCCAGGCCCGCTGCCGGCTGCCGATCGATGACGGTCACGTCGTGGCCTGCCTGCGCGAGGTAATACGCGGAAGTCGTGCCGATGACGCCACTACCCAGGACGATGATGTTCACAGCGATCCTTCAACAGGTTTGATTAAGCGTCTGCCCCCGCGTAGCGCAGCTGGTCTAGCCACTCGAGCAAGGGAATGGTCGCGGGCAGCAGCGGCGCCACGCCGACCGAACCCTGCCACGCAAACGCCTGGCCTTCCAGGCTTTGCGGCTCGCCGCGCCAGTCGCGGCTGATGAAAAAATGCAGGCGCACATGCGCATGTGGATACACGTGCTCGATGCCGCACCACTCATCCGCACTCGTGATCTCGACCCCGAGCTCCTCGACGAATTCGCGCTTGAGCGCGGCGAGGATGGATTCGTCCGGCTCCACTTTCCCGCCCGGGAATTCCCAGTAGCCGGCGTACGGTTTGCCTTCGGGCCGCTGGCCCAGCAGGACGTCGCCGTTGGGGCGCATCAGGATGCCGACGGCGACGTCGATCGGCCGCTTCGCTTCGCTCATGCATCCGCCCCGCCCGGCAGTTTGCCGGCGTAGTCCTTGGCGAACTGCCAGGCGACGCGCCCGGAACGCGAACCGCGCTGCAGCGCCCATTGCAGCGCTTCGCTGCGCGCGGCGTCGATCTGCTCCGGCGTGCAGCCGTAGCTGGCCAGCCAGTGCGCGGCGATGTCGAGATAGTCGTCCTGCCTGAACGAGTAGAACGACAGCCACACGCCGAAACGCTCGGACAGCGAAATGCGCTCCTCCACCGTCTCGCCGGGATGCAGGTCGCCGTCGGCGCCATGGGTGTAGCTGGCATTGTCGGACATCTTCTCCGGCATCAGGTGCCGGCGGTTGGAGGTCGCGTAGATCAGCACGTTGTCCGATTGCGCGGCGATACTGCCGTCCAGCGCCACCTTCAGCGCCTTGTAGCCCGCCTCGCCCTCCTCGAAGGAGAGGTCGTCGCAGAAGATGATGAAGCGTTCCGGCCGGCCGGCGACGAGGTCGACGATGTCGGGCAGGTCGGCGAGGTCCGCCTTGTCCACTTCGATCAGGCGCAGGCCGTCGGCGGCGAACTGGTTCAGCACCGCCTTGATGAGCGAGGATTTGCCGGTGCCGCGCGCGCCGGTCAGCAGCACGTTGTTGGCCGGCCGGTGCGCGACGAACTGGCGCGTGTTCTGCTCGATCGCCTGCTTTTGCCGCTCGACGTGCCGCAGGTCGTCCAGCCGGATGGCCGACGCGTGCAGCACCGGCTGCAGGTAGCTGCCGGCGCCGGTCGCGCGGCGGCGCCAGCGGAAGGCGAAGCCGCGCTTCCAGTCCGGTTCGCGCTGCACCGGCGGCGGCAGCATCGCCTCCACGCGCGTCAGCAGGGCCTCGGCGCGATGCAGGAACTGTTCAAGCGGCGACATCGGGTTACGAACGGTAGTCGGCGTTGATGCTGACGTAGTCGTGCGACAGGTCGCAGGTCCAGACGGTGCCGGCGGCGCTGCCGCGGCCAAGCTTCACGCGCACCAGGATCTCCGCTTTCTTCATCACGCGCTGGCCGTCTTCTTCCTTGTAGGCCGGGTTGCGGCCGCCGGCCTTGGCGACGAGGACGTCGTCGAGGTAGAGATCGAGCTTGGCGGTGTCGAGATCGTCGACGCCGGCATAACCGATGGCGGCCAGGATACGGCCCAGGTTCGGGTCGGACGCGAAGAACGCCGTCTTCACCAGCGGCGAGTGCGCGATCGAGTAGGCGATCTTGCGGCACTCTTCCTCGTCGCGGCCTTCTTCCACGGCCACGGTGATGAACTTGGTCGCGCCTTCGCCGTCGCGGATGATCTGCTGCGCAAGGTCCAGCGACAGCTCCGTGACCGCATCGCGCAAGGCTGCGTATTCCGCGCTGTCGGTGCTGTTCACTTCCAGCGCGCCGGCGCCGGTCGCCATCAGGATGAAGGAGTCGTTGGTCGAGGTATCGCCGTCGATGGTGATGCAGTTGAACGAACGGTCGGCCGCGTGGCGCACCAGTTCATCCAGCACCGGCTGCGCGACCTTGGCGTCGAACGCGACGTAACCCAGCATCGTGGCCATGTTCGGGCGGATCATGCCGGCGCCTTTGCTGATGCCGGTCATCGTGACCTGGTGGCCGCCGATGGTGACGGTGTTCGACGCCGCCTTGGGCTGGGTGTCGGTGGTCATGATCGCCTCGGCCGCGTTGAACCAGTTGTCGGCCTTGAGGTTGGCCACGGCGGCCGGCAGGCCGGCGACGATCTTCTCGACCGGCAGCGGCTCCAGGATCACGCCGGTGGAGAACGGCAGCACCTGCTGCGCGTCGAGTCCAAGCAGCTTGGCCACTTCGGCGCAAGTACGCTGCGCGTTGGCCAGGCCCGGTTCGCCGGTGCCGGCATTGGCGTTGCCGGTGTTGACCACCAGCGCGCGGATCGGCTTGCCGGCCTTGAGGTTGGCCTGGCTGACCTGCACCGGCGCGGCGCAGAAGCGGTTCTTGGTGAAGACGCCGGCGACAGTGGCGCTGTCGGCGAGCTTCATTACCAGCACATCCTTGCGGTTCGGTTTCTTGATGCCGGCTTCGGCGAAGCCCAGTTCGATGCCGTTGACGGGTTTCAGGTCGGCTGCGACTGGCAGGGGGGAATTGACGGCCATGGCGTACTCATTGATAGGTAATCCGATATTGTACCGCCACCGCCGGGCAAAGGGCGCTGTGCCGCCGCCGCCCGCCGATGACATCGCCCGGAAGGCAGTGAAAACTTTATAATGCCAGCACTGCAATGTGGAGAAGCCGATGAACGAGACCCAACGCACCTGGCTAAGTTCGCTGTTTTCGCTGGCGATCATCGCCGGCGCCGTGTTCGTCACCCAGCGCTTCATCCTGCCCTTGCTGTGGGCCGCGATCCTGGCGATCGCCACCTGGCCGCTGTTCGTGCGGGCGCGCCGTTCGCTCGGCGGGCACGACATCCTCGCGGCGCTGGCCGTCACGCTGCTGTGCGCCGCGGCGCTGGTGACACCGCTGGCGCTGGGCCTGATGCAGGCCGCGCACCAGGCGCCGGCGCTGGCCGCCTTCATCGCCACCGCCAACAACGAAGGACTGGCGGCACCGGGCTGGCTGAACCACATTCCGCTGGTCGGCGGCGCGCTCCTGGACTGGTGGCAGACCACGCTCAGCCAGCCGCACGGCCTGGGCCACCTGCTCACCGATGGCGGCACCGGTCCGCGGCTGCACAGCGCCAGCGAAGTGCTGCGCACCTTCGGCGCCGCCGTGATGCACAAGATGATCGACGTGTCCTTCGCCTTCCTGTCGCTGTTCTTCTTCTACAAGGATGGCCCTGCCCTGCTGTCGCAGCTGGACGCGATCGGCCACCACCTGATCGGGAACACACGCTGGCAGCTGTACTCGACCAAGATCCCGACCGCGATCCGCGCCACCGTCAACGGGCTGGTGCTGGTCGGGCTGGCCGAAGGCCTGCTGTTGGGGATCGCCTACGAATTGGCGAGCGTGCCGTCGGCCGTACTGTGGGCGGCCGCGACCGGCGTGCTGGCCATCATTCCGTTCGGCGCGCCGCTGGCATTCGGCACTGTGGCGGCGGTCCTGTTCTTTAACGGGAATACGGTGGGTGCGGCGGCGATTGTGGCGTTCGGCGCGGTGGTGCTGTTCGTGGCCGATCACTTCGTGCGTCCGACCATCATCGGCAATGCGACCAAGCTGCCGTTCTTGGCGGTGCTGCTGGGGATCCTGGGCGGGGTCGAGATGCTGGGGCTGATCGGGCTGTTCGTGGGACCTGTGGTGATCACCCTGTTCGTCACGCTGTGGCACGAAGAGAAGCTGTATCGGCGCAGCGTGCGCTGAGAGATCGTCGTTCGATTTGAGGTGGCAATAAAAAATCGCGCTGTCTGCGTTAAGTGTCGAAAGTGATTCGTCGTTCCGGCGAGGGCCGGAATCCATGCTGAGTGTGCGTGCTTGCAGCTTTCGCCGCAGCCGCGATCCAATATGCTCAGTATGGGTCCCGGCCTGCGCCGGGACGACGTGCTTAAGTCAACACTTAACGCGGACAGCGCCAAAAAAAACGGCAGGCCCAAGCCTGCCGTTTTTCATCAAGCGCTACGCAGCGCTTACGCGAGCCTGCCGTGGCACTGCTTGAACTTCTTCCCGCTGCCGCACGGGCACGGGTCGTTGCGGCCGACCTTCATGCCCATGTAGGTGGTGCTCGGGTCGGCGCCGGCCAGTTCCGGCGCGCCGGCCGCCATCGGCGCCATCAGCTCTTCCGGCGCGGCGGCCGGGTTGAACTCGGAGTGCTGGTAGTTGATGTTCTCCAGGTGCGCCGCCTGCGCCGCCACCGCCGCCTCGGCCGCTTCGACTTCCTCGCGGGTCTGGATGCGGACGGTCATCACGGTGCGGATCACTTCGTTCTTGATCATGTCCAGCATGGCGCCAAACAGCTCGAACGCTTCGCGCTTGTACTCCTGCTTCGGGTTCTTCTGCGCATAGCCGCGCAGGTGGATACCCTGGCGCAGGTGGTCCAGCGCCGCCAGGTGCTCGCGCCAGTGGGTGTCGATCGCTTGCAGCATCACGTTGCGCTCGAAACCGCCGAAGCCTTCCTTGCCCACCACCCCCACCTTGGCTTCGTACGACGCGTCGGCCGCAGCCAGCACGCGCTCGAGGATGTCGTCGTCGTTCAGGTTCGGCTCGTCCTCCAGCAGCTGCGCGAGCGGCACGTCCAGCGCCCACTCGTTGGCCAGCGCCTCCTGCAGGCCCTTGATGTCCCACTGCTCCTCGACCGATTCGGCCGGGACGTAGGTGCGCACCACGTCGGTGAACACGCCCACGCGCAGCGATGCGATCAGCTCCGAGATGTCGGCCGCTTCCAGCAGTTCGTTACGCTGGGTGTAGATCACCTTGCGCTGGTCGTTGGCGACGTCGTCGTATTCGAGCAGTTGCTTGCGGATGTCGAAGTTGCGGGCCTCGACCTTGCGCTGCGCGGTCTCGATCGAACGAGTGACGATGCCAGCCTCGATCGGCTCGCCTTCGGGCATCTTCAGCCGTTCCATGATGGCGCGCACACGGTCGCCGGCGAAGATGCGCAGCAGCGGATCGTCCAGCGACAGGTAGAAGCGCGATGCGCCCGGGTCGCCCTGGCGGCCGGCACGGCCACGCAGCTGGTTGTCCACCCGGCGCGATTCGTGGCGCTCGGTGCCGATGATGTGCAGGCCGCCCTGCGCCACCACCAGTTCGTGCAGCGATTGCCATTCGTCGCGCAGCGTCTGCGCCTGTTCCTGCTTCTGCTCCGGCGCCAGGTTGGCGTCGGCGTCGATGAACTGAATCTGCTTTTCGACGTTGCCGCCAAGGACGATGTCGGTACCGCGGCCGGCCATATTGGTGGCGATGGTGATCATCTTCGGACGGCCCGCCTGCGCCACGATCTCCGCTTCGCGCGCGTGCTGCTTGGCGTTGAGGACGTTGTGTGGCAGGCCGGCCTTGGTCAGGATGCCGGACAGGAGTTCGGAGTTCTCGATCGAGGTGGTACCCACCAGCACCGGCTGGCCGCGCTCGTAGCAGTCGCGGATGTCGTTGACCATCGCCTGGTACTTCTCTTCGGCCGATTTGTAGACCTGGTCCTGGCGATCCTTGCGCTGGCTCGGACGGTTGGGCGGCACGACCACGGTCTCGAGGCCGTAGATCTCCTGGAATTCGTAGGCTTCCGTGTCGGCGGTACCGGTCATGCCGGACAGCTTGGTGTACATGCGGAAGTAGTTCTGGAAGGTGATCGAGGCCAGGGTCTGGTTCTCGTTCTGGATGCGCGCGCCTTCCTTGGCTTCGACGGCCTGGTGCAGGCCGTCGGACCAGCGGCGGCCCGTCATCAGGCGGCCGGTGAATTCGTCGACGATCACCACTTCGCCGTTCTGCACCACGTAGTGCTGGTCGCGGTGGTACAGCTTGTGCGCGCGCAGCGCCGCGTACAGGTGGTGAATCAGGGTGATGTTGGCCGAGTCGTACAGCGAGGCGCCTTCCGGCAGCAGGCCCATGCGGGTCAGGATCTGCTCGGCCTTCTCGTGGCCGGCTTCGGTCAGCAGCACGGTGTGCGCCTTCTCGTCCTTGACGTAGTCGCCCGGCTTTTCGATCTTGCCCTTGCCGTCCGGAGTCTCTTCGCCGATCTGCTCGTCCAGCAGCGGCGGGACTTCGTTCATCTTGTAGTAGACGTCCGTATGGCTCTCGGCCTGCCCGGAAATGATGAGCGGAGTGCGCGCCTCGTCGATCAGGATCGAGTCCACCTCGTCGACCACGGCGAAGTTCAGGCCGCGCTGCACGCGTTCGCGCGCATCGTAGACCATGTTGTCGCGCAGGTAGTCGAAGCCGTATTCGTTATTGGTGCCGTAGGTGATGTCGGACGCGTAAGCCTGCTGCTTGGTGTCGTGGTCCATCTGCGACAGGTTGATGCCGGTCGTCAGGCCCAGCCAGCCGTACAGCTGGCCCATCCATTCGGCGTCGCGCTGCGCCAAGTAATCGTTGACGGTGACGACGTGCACGCCCTTGCCGGACAGCGCGTTCAGGTAAACCGGCAGGGTTGCCATCAGGGTCTTGCCCTCGCCCGTGCCCATCTCGGCGATCTTGCCCTGGTGGAGCACCATGCCGCCGATCAGCTGCACGTCGAAGTGGCGCATCTTGAACACGCGCTTGGCGGCCTCGCGGCACACGGCGAAGGCTTCGGGCAGGATGTCGTCCAGCGACTCACCCTTGGCCACGCGGTCTTTGAATTCGGGCGTCTTTGCTTGCAGCTCGGCGTCGGACAGCTTCTCCATTTGCGGCTCGAGCCCGTTGATCTGGCGCACCGTCTTTTGGTATTGCTTGAGCAGCCGCTGGTTGCGGCTACCGAAAATCTGGGTCAGTAATGACATGCTTGAATTCTTGAAATATACGCCGCACAGATGATATCAAAATGATATCACGCGAAGACTGCCTATGGCCGCAAACTGGTGATTCTATCATGCGATCCGGCCACACTTGGGGGCAACAGGGCGGATAACAAGTACTGTTGGACAAAGAAGCTTATCAATTTGGCCTGTTGGACAGCCCGCCCGCACGGCTGGGACTGGCTGTGGTATGTTCGGGGGATGCAGTTTCTCTCCCGTAATCAGCGTCCGGTGCACATTTTCGGCACCCGGACCACCCAGACTTCCCACGGCGCCACCGATTTCCTGCGGGCGAACGAGCGCCTGGCCGCCCTGTTGCCGGCGGCAATGCGCATGGGGCGGCTGCAGAGCGACTGTGCGGCGGCGCTTCCCGCCATGTTCGAGAACTGCGACGTGATTTCGTTCAGCGAGGGCGCATTGGTGCTGGCTGTGCCCAGCTCGGCGCTGGCGGCACGGCTCAAGCAGCAGTTGATGAAGCTGCAGGCCACCCTGCAGCAGCGCGGCTGGCAGGTGAATTCGGTCAAGCTGAAGGTGCAGGTGACCAGGTCGCTGGCGCCGGAGCCCCTGCTGCGCAAGCTGGAGCTGCCGCCGCTGGCGGTGGATGCCTTCGAAAAGCTGGGGGAGACGCTGGAACAGTCGCCGCAGAACGAGAAGCTGATCGCGGCGATCAGGTCGCTGGCGGCGAAGCGCAGGGTTTAAGGTCAAATGGGGTTCCCGCCTGCGCGGGAACGACGTTCTCACTTCAGCAAGTCATAGTGCAAGCCCAGGATATGTCGTCGTTCCCGCGAAAGCGGGAACCCCATTTTGCTCGATCAGCCGCAGCGCCGGCTCAAGTCAGCGCCCACTCCCTGGCCATCTGGCGCACGTACGACGCAGGCGCCGTATCCGGCACGTCGAAGCTGACGATTTCATACGCATCCTCGCGCGCCAGCAGCGCGCGCAGCAGGTCGTTGTTGAGCGCATGCCCCGACTTGTGCGCCGTATAGCTGGCCAGCAGCGGATAGCCGACCAGGTACAAATCGCCGATCGCATCGAGGATCTTGTGGCGCACGAATTCGTCCTCGTAGCGCAAGCCGTCGGCATTGAGGATGCGGTACTCGTCCATCACGATCGCGTTCTCGAGCGAGCCGCCGCGCGCCAGGCCCATGCCGCGCAGGCTTTCCACGTCCTGCATGAAGCCGAAGGTACGCGCCCGCGCCACGTCGTGCACGTAGGAGACATTGCCGAAATCGACGCTGGCGCGCTGCACCGTGCCGTCCACCGCGGGATGGTTGAATTCGATGAAGAAGTCGAGCTTGAAACCGTCGTAAGGCGACAGCTTGGCCCACTTCTCGTTGGCGCCGCTGCCCTGCCGCACTTCGACTTCCTTGAGCACGCGGATGAATTTCTTGGCGGCGCCCTGCTCCTGCACGCCCGCCTGCTGCAGCAAGAAGACGAAGGACGATGCCGAACCGTCCATGATCGGGATCTCTTCCGCGGACACGTCGACGTACAGGTTGTCGATACCGAGGCCGGCGCAGGCGGACATCAGATGCTCGACCGTCGAGACGCGCGCGCTGTCCTTGACCAGGACCGAGGCCATGCGGGTATCGCCGACGACATCGGCGCTGGCCGGGAATTCGACGACGGGATCGAGGTCGACACGGCGGAACACGATGCCGGTATTGGCCGCGGCCGGCCGCAAGGTCAGTTCGACCTTGGTCCCGGAGTGCAGTCCCACACCGGTCGTGCGGACCACCTGTTTGACGGTTCGTTGTTTAAGCATCAGCCGATTATAGCCCAGGGCCGCCCTCGCCGCCCGGCCTGCCCTTGCGCCGGTAGCGTGAACGCGACGTTTTCTAGGGATGCTCGGATTCGGCGTGGAAGCTCTCGTGGCGCAGCAGGTACAGCCCGCTGCCGATGATGATGGCGGCGCCGATCAGGGTATAGCGGTCGGGCAGCGTATGCCACAGCACCCAGTCGATCGCCACGCCCCAGGCCAGCGCCGAATATTCGAACGGCGCGACCACCGACGCCTCGCCGTGGCTGAAGGCCTCGTTGATGGCCAACTGGGCAAAGAAGCCGCTGACCGCGAGAATGCACAGCAAAGGCAGGTGCGACAGGTGCACGGCTTGCCAGTCCGGCCAGGCCAGCGCCGTGGCGCCGATGGCCATCATGATCATCAGCCACAGCATCATGTGTTCGCTGCGGTCGGTCCGCGCCAGCACCCGCGCGGCGATCGCCGACACCGCATACATCGCGGCTGCGGCCAGGATGGCGAGTCCGCCGATACTGAGGAAGCCATCGGCGTCGGGCCGCAGCACCACCAGCACGCCGGCCATGCCGACGCCGATCGCGACCCAGCGCGCCGCGTTCACCTTCTCCTTCAGGATGAACACCGACAGCGCCGTGATCAGGATCGGGCCGATGAAGAAAATCGAATAGGCCGAGGCCAGCGACAGCTGCCTCACGCCGTAGGCGAACAGGGCGAGCATCGCGATGCCCAGGCCCGCGCGGAAGACTTGCAGGCGCCAGTTGACCTGGAAGGCGGTGCGGTAGGCGCCGCGCCAGCCGGTCCAGGCCAGCACCAGCGGCAGCGACGCGAGCGAACGCAGCGACGCCACCTGCATCGCGGGGAACTGCGCCGCCAGCAGCTTCATCGTCGTGTCCATCACCGAAAATGCGGCGACGGCGACCAGCATCGCGTAGATGCTGCGAAGGTTGGACTGGCGGCGGGTGAGCGCCTGCGCTGCCCGGGTCATGCGGGCGCTGTCAGCCCAGCTGCTTGAGCATGGTCTCGGCGTTCGACACTTCGAAACCGTTCTGCTCGACGTTCAGCTGCTTCACGACGCCGTCCTCGACCAGCATCGAGTAGCGCTGCGAGCGCGTGCCCATGCCGTGCTTGGAGAAGTCGGCGTCCAGGCCCAGCGCCTTGCTGTAGGCGGCGTTACCGTCGGCCATCATGCGCACGATGCCGGTGGCGTTCTGGTCGCGGCCCCAGGCGCCCATCACGAAGGCATCATTGACCGAGATGCACCAGATTTCGTCCACGCCCTTGGCTTTCAGTTCGTCCGCGTGCTGGACGTAGCCCGGCACGTGCTTGGCCGAGCAGGTCGGGGTGTAGGCGCCCGGCAGGCCGAAGATCACGATCTTCTTGCCTTTGACGAGGTCCGCCACGTTAAAGGTGTTCGGGCCGAGGCTGCAGCCTTCGGTTTCGGTCTCGATGAATTCCGACAGGGTGCCTTCCGGCAGGCGGTCGCCGATCTTGATGGTCATGTGATCTCCTTGTATTAATCAGTTGCCAAGGCCGGCAGTATGCCCCATCCCGCGCTTTCTTGCAGGGCTTGCGCCCGCGCCCAAATGATTGCACCATTGGCCACCCCAACCGCATGCCACGCCATGAAGAACGAGAACTACCTGCCCGAGGTGAAGGCGCAGTACGAGCACCTGCCCTACCCGCCCTGCGATCCGCGCGACGAACACAAGCGCCTGCAGCGCACCTGGACCGAAGACCTGCCGATGATGAACCACTACTGCTTCGGCGGGCGCCAGAGCTTTCGCAAGGGCTTCCGCGTGCTGGTGGCGGGCGGCGGCACGGGCGATGCGACCATCTTCCTCGCCGAACAGCTGCGCGGCACCAATGCGCAGATCGTTCACCTTGACCTGTCCGGCGCCAGCATCGCCATCGCCCAGGAGCGCGCGGCGATCCGCAAGCTGTCCAACATCCGCTGGGTGCAGGATTCGATCCTTAACATCCCGACGCTCGGCCTGGGCCAGTTCGACTACATCAACTGTTCCGGCGTGCTGCACCACCTGGCCGATCCGGACGCGGGACTGCAAGCCTTGAAGAGCGCGCTCAAGCCGGAGGGCGCGATCGCGCTGATGGTGTACGGTGCGATCGGCCGCACCGGTGTCTATCACATGCAGGAGCTGCTGCGGCTGTCGAACCAGGGCGGCGCCGAGGCGGACAAGATCGCGCAGGCCAAGGAAGTGCTGGCCGCGCTCCCGCCGGGTAACTGGTATTCCCGCGGCGCCGACATTTACAACGACAACGACACCGATGCCGGGATCTTCGATTCGCTGCTGCATTCGCAGGACCGGGCGTACACGGTGCCGCAGCTGTACGAGTGGCTGGTCGACGGCAATGGCCTGCACATCGAATGGAGCGATGTCGGGCGCGGGCGCTATCCGTATTTGCCCGAGCTGACGCTGGGGCTCGATGCGCGCCGCGTGCGCGAACGGCTGCCGCAGATGAACGAGCGCGCCCGGCATGCGATGTCGGAACTGCTGGTGGGCGACATCACGCGCCATACCCTGTACCTGACGAAGAGCGCGGACGCAAAGGCGGTCTACGGCGATGCGCAGTACGTGCCGATGTATTTCCACGAGCCGCTCGACCCGCGGGCGCTGGAGGCGATGTTCGCGCCGAAGCCGGGCCCGACCGTGCTGAAGCATCCGCACCTGGGCCTGACCGCCGCGGTCGACGCCGGCAAATATTCAGGCAAGATCCTGCGCCATATCGACGGCAAGCGCAGCTTCGCGCAGATCTTCAATCTCGTGCGGAACGATCCGGCCGTTCGGCCCGCGGCGCCGGACGATGCCACGCTGTTCGCCGACTTCAAGCCCGTCTACGACCTGCTCAACGCGATCGAGCGCATCCTGCTGCGGCATTCGTCGGTGCCCGCATTTTGAACCGCCTTTAACCGAAAGCCGTCGACGGTTTTTGAGACAACCATAAAAAAGGCCGGGGATCACCCCGGCCAAATCCAAACGCCCGTCGAAAACGGTCAGTCGGCTTGCTTGCGCAGGAACGCCGGGATGTCGTAGGTTTCCACGCCGTTGCGCTGCATCGCCTGCACCTGCTCCGATGCCTGCTCGCGGCGCCACACCGCCGGCTGCTTGACGCCGCCCATGGCCTCGGCGGCACCCATCGCCATGCCGTTGCTGTAGCCCGGAGCCGGGGTCGCCATCAGCGGCACGTTGTGGGTGCCGGTGCGCAGGACCGGGGTCTGCACCAGCTGGATGTTCTTCTTGCCCTTGCCCAGGCCGGTCGCCACCACGGTCACGCGCAGGTCGTCGCCCATCTTGTCGTCGTAGGCGATACCTTGTGCGATCGCGGCGTCCGGGGCGGCGAAG
This sequence comes from Pseudomonadota bacterium, assembly GCA_023389425.1. Taxonomy (GTDB): domain Bacteria; phylum Pseudomonadota; class Gammaproteobacteria; order Burkholderiales; family Burkholderiaceae_D; genus Telluria. The sequence continues at coordinate 15,698 of JAEWEK010000158.1, forward strand.
GCGCGCACCGCGGCCATCACTTCCTTGATCTCCTTGCCCTTCAGGCTGCGGCTTGCGGTCACGTTGACCAGCACGCCGCGCGCACCCGACAGGTCCACGCCGTCCAGCAGCGGCGAGGCGATCGCCTGCTCGGCGGCGATGCGCGCACGGTCCACGCCCGACGCGGTCGCGGTGCCCATCATGGCCTTGCCCTGCTCGCTCATGATGGTCTTCACGTCGTTGAAGTCGACGTTGATGTGGCCCGGGACGTTGATGATCTCGGCGATACCGGCCACCGCGTTGTTCAGGACGTCGTCGGCATGCTGCATCCACTCCAGCATCGATTCGTCTTCATAGATCTCCTCGAGCTTTTCGTTGAGGATGATGATGAGCGAGTCGACGTGCTTGGACAGTTCTTCCAGGCCGGTCTCGGCGATGTCCATGCACTTGCCGCCTTCGTACGAGAAAGGCTTGGACACGACCGCCACGGTCAGCGCGCCCTGGGCCTTGGCCACTTCGGCCACGACCGGAGCGGCGCCGGTGCCGGTGCCGCCGCCCATGCCGGCGGCGATGAACACCATGTGCGAGCCGCGCAGCGCATCCTCGATGCGGCTGCGGCTTTGCTCGGCCAGCTGGCGGCCGACGTCCGGACGCATGCCTGCGCCCAGGCCGGTCTCGCCGATCTGGATGATGTTGTGCGCGGTCGACACCGCAAGTGCTTGCGCGTCGGTGTTCGCGGCGATGAACTCCACGCCCGACACGCCCTTGTTAATCATGTGCTGAACCGCGTTACCACCAGCGCCGCCCACGCCAACGACCTTGATGATGGTTCCCAGTGCTGCGTTATCGACCATGTCAAACTCCATGTTTTGCTCCTGATATCAAGTGCCGTTTCCAATCGCCAGATCTCATAAGACCTCTATCAGGCCTGGAGATTGAAAACTGCGTGTTATTTTAAAAAATCGTTTATTTCGTATTAATTAAAAACTGCGAAGCACCGCCAAAAAAACTTCACCGCACTCAGAAATTCCCCAATACCCACTCCTTCACCCGCTGCCACACCGCATTGATCGAGCCATCCTGACGAGTCACGATGTGCCCGCGCAAATACTGCTTCTTCGCTTCCAGCAGCAGGCCGAGCACGGTCGCGTAACGCGGACTGCGCACGACGTCAGCCAGCTGGCCGCGGTAGTCCGGCGTACCGAGGCGCGCCGGCTTCAGGAAAATGTCTTCGGCCATTTCGATCATGCCCGGCATGATCGAGCTGCCGCCGGTGAGCACGATGCCCGAGGAGAGCACGCCCTCGTAGCCAGAATCGCGCACCACCTGGTGCACCATCGCGAACAGCTCCTCGACGCGCGGCTCGATCACGGCGGCCAGCGCCTGGCGCGACAGGGCGCGCGGACCGCGGTCGCCGATGCCCGGCACTTCCAGCGTCTCGCCCGGGTCGGCCAGCACCTGCTTGGCCACCCCGTAGCGCACCTTGATTTCCTCCGCTTCCGCGGTCGGGGTGCGCAGCGCCATCGCGATGTCGCTGGTGATCTGGTCGCCGGCGATCGGGATCACGGCGGTATGGCGGATCGCGCCGTCGGAGAACACGGCGATGTCGGTGGTGCCGCCGCCGATGTCGATCAGGACCACGCCCAGTTCCTTCTCGTCGTGGGTCAGCACGGCGTCGGCCGAGGCCATCGGCTGCAGGATCAGGTCCGACACTTCCAGGCCGCAGCGGCGCACGCACTTGACGATGTTCTGCACCGCCGACACCGCGCCGGTCACGATGTGCACCCGCACTTCGAGGCGGATGCCGCTCATGCCGATCGGCTCGCGCACGTCTTCCTGGTTGTCGACGATGAACTCCTGCGGCACCGTGTGCAGCAGCTGCTGGTCGGTCGGGATGTTCACCGCCTTCGCGGTTTCGATGACGCGCGCGACGTCGGTCGCGGTCACTTCCTTGTCCTTGATCGCCACCATGCCGCTCGAGTTGAACGAGCGGATATGGCTGCCGGCGATGCCCGCGTACACGTTGCGGATCTTGCAGTCGGCCATGAGCTCGGCCTCTTCGAGCGCGCGCTGGATCGATTCGACGGTCGCCTCGATGTTGACGACAACGCCTTTCTTCAACCCCTTCGACTCGTGCTGCCCGAGTCCGATGACCTCGTGGCGCCCGTCGGGCATCACTTCAGCCACCACCGCCACCACCTTGGAGGTGCCGATGTCGAGGCCTACGATCAGGTTTTTCGCGTCTTTTGTCATTATTAGCCTGCGTTCTAGATATGCTTGGTTGTCTTGCTTGAATTGGTTTTCTTCTTCACCGGCTTCACCGGCTTGTTCGCATCGCTCGGCACCGACAGCGCGCTCGATGCGAGCGCGAGGCCGTTCGGATAGCGCATGTCGATCGTGTCGATATGCCCGTCCTGCAGCCGCGCCACCAGCTGCGGATAGATCCCGACCAGGCGGTCCACCCGCGTCTTCAGCGTGCTGCTGTCCTGCTCCCGCCCCAGCGCCACGCTCATGCCGTTGTCGAGCTTGACCGTCCATGCATAGCGGTCCGACAGGCTGAGCGATTCCGGCGCCAGCTTGATCGGCGCGAACCAGCCGCGCAGCTGCGCGAAGCGCGCCAGCACGTCCTTCTCGCTGCCCGACGGTCCTTCGAACGCAGGCAGCGGATGGTCGTCGTCGGCCTCGGCCAGGTTGGCGGTGAAGACATCGCCCTTCACCGACAACAGGCGCCCATCCTCGCCCCAGGTGCCGAGCGCTTCATGCTCCTCGACGTCGACGATCAATTCGTTCGGCCACTCGCGCCGCACCGAGGCCTTGCGCACCCACGGCACCGCCTCGAACACGCCGCGCACCTGGTCCAGGTCGGCCGTGAAGAAGTTCCCCTTGACCTTCCCCACGATGCCGTTGCGGACCGTCAGCTCGTTCACGTGCTTCAGGCCGATGCCGTACATGCTCTCGACCTTCACCGTGCGCAGCGTAAACATCGGACGCTGCGACACCCACCACACCCCAGATGCGATACAGGCGAGCACCGTCAGGGCCATCAGGCCTCCGGCGGTCGCATTCAGGGTTCGGGTGTCTTGCCACATGATCCTGTCGTTTTCCTCTTACTTCGCCTGTTGGCCGATCTTCAGCCGCGCACCGCGCAGGATCTCGACGCACAGGTCGGCATATTCGAGCCCGATCGCGCGGCCCGCCATCGGCACCAGCGAGTGCCCGGTCATGCCCGGCGAGGTGTTCGCCTCGAGCAGGAAGGGCTTGTTGTCCGATGCGCGCAGCAGCACGTCGATGCGCGCCCAGCCCTCGCAGCCCAGGGTGTTGAACGCGTCCACCGCGATGCGCTGGATCTCGGCGGTGGTCGCGGCGTCCACGTCCGCCGGGCAGTAATACTTGGTGTCGTCGGTGAAGTACTTGTTCTGGTAGTCGTAATTGCCTTCCGGGGCCACGATCTCGACGATCGGCAGCGCGCGCGCGGTCTTGCCGCGGCCGAGGATGGTCACGGTCAGTTCGCGGCCGGCGACGAATTCCTCGGCCAGCACTTCCTCGTCGAAGCCGGCGGCCAGCTCGTAGGCGGCCTTCAGTTCTTCCGTCTTGGCGACCTTGGTGATGCCGATGGTCGAGCCTTCGTGCGGCGGCTTGACGATCAGCGGCAGGCCGAGGCTCGTGGCCACCTTGTCGAGGTCGGTATCGGCCACCAGCACCGCGTAATTCGGGGTCGGCAGGCCGTGGTGCAGCCAGATCTTCTTGGTGGTGATCTTGTCCATCGCGACCGACGACGCCATCACGCCGCTGCCGGTGTAGGGAATGCCGAGCTGTTCGAGCACGCCCTGCAGGCTGCCGTCCTCGCCGTAGCGGCCGTGCAGCGCGATGAACACGCGGTCGAATTTTTCGGCGGCCAGGTCGGCGATCGAACGCTCGGCCGGGTCGAAGCCGTGGGCGTCGATGCCCTTGCCTTGCAGCGCCTGCAGCACGCCGGTGCCGGACATGATCGATACCTCGCGCTCGGCGGAGCGGCCGCCGAACAGCACGCCGACCTTGCCGAAGGCCTTGGCATCAGTTGAAGAAAGTGCGCTCACGATGAAGCCTTTTGGGTTGTCAGTTGGTGGGGGACGCCGCTGATCGAGCCTGCGCCCATGGTGATGACGACGTCGCCATCGCGGGCCGCGTTGAGAATCGCGGCCGGCATGTCGGCAATCGCCTGCACGAAAATCGGTTCCACTTTGCCGGCGGCGCGCAGGGCGCGCGCCAGCGCACGGCCATCGGCAGCCACGATCGGCGCTTCGCCGGCGGCGTACACCTCGGCCAGCAGCAGCACGTCGGCGCTTCCCAGCACGCGCACGAAGTCCTCGAACAGGTCGCGGGTGCGGGTGAAGCGGTGCGGCTGGAAGGCCAGCACCAGGCGCCGGCCCGGATAGGCGGCGCGCGCGGCGGCCAGGGTCACCTCGGTCTCGACTGGATGATGGCCGAAATCGTCCACCAGCGCGAAGCTGCCGCCGCCCGGGATCCCGATTTCGCCGTAGCGGGTGAAGCGGCGGCCGACGCCGCGGAATTCGGCCAGGCCCTGCGCGGTCGAAGCGTCGTCCACGCCGATCTCGCGCGCGATCGCGATCGCCGAGCAGGCGTTCAGCACATTGTGCATGCCGGGCTGGTTGAGCACGAATCCGGTGTCCGGATAGCCGGCCTGGCGCACGGTGAAGCGCATCTGCAGGCCGTCGGCGCGGGCGTCGATGGCGCGCACCTCGGCTTCTTCCGAAAAGCCGTAGGTGGTCACCGGCTTGGTCACCTGCGGCAGGATCGCGCGCACATGCGGATCGTCGATGCACAGCATCGCGCGGCCGTAGAACGGCAGGCGGTGGGTGAAGTGCACGAAGGCCGCCTTGAGCTTTTCGAAATCGTGCTCGTAGGTGTCCATGTGGTCGGCGTCGATGTTGGTGATCACCTCGATCATCGGCGACAGGTTCAGGAAGGACGCATCCGATTCGTCGGCCTCGGCCACGATGTAGTCGCCGGTGCCCAGCTTGGCATTGGCGCCCGCGCTGTTCAGGCGCCCGCCGATGACGAAGGTGGGGTCCAGCCCGCCCTGCGCCAGCACCGATGCCACCAGGCTGGTGGTGGTGGTCTTGCCGTGGGTGCCGGCGATGGCGATGCCGCGCTTCAGGCGCATCAGTTCGCCGAGCATGATCGCGCGCGGCACGACGGGCACCTTGGCGGCGCGCGCGGCCACCACTTCCGGATTCGATTCGTTGACCGCGGTCGAGGTGACCACGGCGTCGGCGCCGGCGACGTTGGCGGCCGCGTGGCCGATCATCACCTGGGCACCCAGCTGCGCCAGGCGCTGGCTGGCGGCGTTGCTGGACAGGTCGGAGCCCGACACCTTGTAGCCGAGGTTGAGCAGCACCTCGGCAATGCCGCTCATGCCGCTGCCGCCGATGCCGACGAAGTGAATGTGTTTGATCTTGTGTTTCATGCGCGCTGCCCTGCAAGTTGTTCGAGTACGCCGGCGATGGCATCGTTGGCGTCGCGTCTGCCGACCGCCATGGCGGCTTCCGCCATGCGCAGGCAGTCCTCGCGCGAGGTCGCCTGCAGCAGGCCCGCCAGCCGCTGCGCGCTCAGTTCGCCCTGCGGCAGGTGCACCGCCGCCTTCTGCTGGTCCATCCAGGTCGCGTTGTCGCGCTGGTGGCTGGTGGTGCTGGCCACGAACGGCACCAGCACGCTGGCCACGCCGGCCGCGGTCAGTTCCGACACCGTGATCGCGCCGGCACGGCAGATCACCAGGTCGGCGTTGGCGTATTCGGCCGCCATGTCGTCGATGAAGTCGACCACGTTGGCCTGTACGCCGGCCTGCGCGTACGCGGCGCGCAGCGCGTCGATGTTCTTCTTGCCCGACTGGTGGGTGACCACCGGGCGCTCGCCGGCCGGGATTAGGGCCAGCGCCGCCGGCACCGCGTCGTTCAGCACCTTGGCGCCCAGGCTGCCGCCGACCACGAGGATATTGAGCGGGCCATGGCGGCTGGCGAAACGGCGCGCCGGCGCCGGCATCTCGAGGATCTCCTTGCGCACCGGGTTGCCGGTGACGACAGCCTTGCCGGCCGCCTTGCCGAAATCCGCCGGGAAGCCGAACAGCACGCGCTGCGCGAGCGGCGTGAGCGTCTTGTTCGACAACAGCAGCGCGGCGTCGGCATTGACCAGCGCGAGCGGCACACCCTTCAGGCGCGCCATCATGCCGCCCGGGACGGTGACGTAGCCGCCCATGCCGAGCACCACGTCGGGCTTGCGCTTGCCGATGAAACCGAGCACGTGGCCGAAACTGGCCGCCATCTTGAACGCGCCCGAGATGGTGTGGCCGATGCCCTTGCCGCGCATGCCGGCGAAATCGATGGTGTCCATCTCGATGCCGTGCCTGGGCACGATGTCGCGCTCCATGCCGTGCGCGGTGCCGAGCCAGCTCACTTCCCAGCCACGCGCGCGCATGGTCTGCGCGATCGCGATGCCGGGGAAAATGTGGCCGCCGGTGCCGGCCGCCATGATCATCAGGCGCTTCATTGACGGCCTCCCCGCATGCGGACGCGGTTCTCGTAATCGATGCGCAGCAGGATCGCGAGACCGACGCAGTTGAACAGCACGCCGGAGCCGCCGTAGCTCATCAGCGGCAGGGTCAGGCCCTTGGTCGGCAGCAGGCCGAGGTTCACGCCCATATTGATGAAGGTCTGCACGCCGATCCAGATGCCGACGCCCTTCGCGGCCAGGCCGGCGAAGGTCTGGTCGAGGGCGATGGCCTGGCGGCCGATGTCGAAGGCACGCTTGACCAGGAAGTAGAACAGGCCGATCACCGCCAGCACGCCGATCAGGCCGAGCTCCTCGCCGATCACGGCCATGATGAAGTCGGTGTGCGCTTCCGGCAGGTAGTGCAGCTTCTCGACGCTGCCGCCAAGCCCGACGCCGAAGATCTCGCCGCGGCCGAAAGCGATCAGCGAGTGGGTCAGCTGGTAGGCCTTGTCCAGCGCGTTCCCTTCCTTCCACGGGTCGAGGTAGGCGAACATGCGGGCGCGGCGGAACGGCGACAGCGCGATGATCGAGGTGAACACCATCACCAGCACCGCGCCGATGCCGCTGAACCAGACCATATTGAAGCCGCCCAGGAACAGGATCCCCATCGAGATGCAGACGATCACGCCGAAGGCGCCGAGGTCCGGTTCCAGCAGCAGCAGCATGCCGACCACGCCCATCGCCACCGCCATCGGCAGGAAGCCCTTGGACAGCTTGTGCATGTACTGCTGCTTGCGCACGGTGAAGTCGGCGGCGTATAGCACCGACACCACCTTCATGATCTCGGACGGCTGCAGGTTGAAGACCTTGAGCGACAGCCAGCGGCGCGAGCCGTTGACCACGACGCCCACGCCCGGCACCAGCACGATCACCAGCAGCACCAGGGTCGCGACGAACATCAGCGGCGCCAGGCGCTGCCAGGTCGCGATCGGCACGCGGAAGGTGATCCAGGCAGCCACCAGCGAGATCGCGATGAACATCGCCTGGCGCAGCAGGAAGTAGTAGTTCTTGTTGCCGAGGTAGGAGAACTTGGGCGCGTCCGGCAGCGCGATCGAGGCCGAATACACCATTACCATCCCGAACAGCATCATCAGGACCGTCACCCAGACCAGCAGCTGGTCGTATTCCATCATCCTGGACGGACGGGCGCGCGCGGCGATCGCCGCATCGCTGGAGTCGCCGCCGAACAGGAAGGGGATCTGGAAGGCCATCAGATGTCCTGCCCCTTCTCGAGCGCGATCTCGCGCACGGCGTCGACGAACACCTGGGCGCGGTGCGCGTAATTCTTGAACATGTCCAGGCTGGCGCAGGCCGGCGACAGCAGCACGGCGTCGCCGGCTTTCGCCAGGCCGCTGGCGCGGCGCACCGCTTCCTCGAGGCCCGGCAGCTCGAACGTCGGCACGCCGGACGGCGCGATCCCGGCGGCGACCAGCGGCGCGTCGCGGCCGATCAGCAGGACGGCGCGCACGTAGCGCGAGCACGGCTCCGCCAGCGGCGAGAAGTCCTGGCCCTTGCCGTCGCCGCCGGCGATCAGCACGATCTGCTGGTCCTCGCCGGCGAAGGCCTTGCCCAGGCCCTGCAGCGCGGCCACGGTGGCGCCGACATTGGTGCCCTTGCTGTCGTCGTAATAGTCGACGCCGTCGATCGAGGCAACCAGTTCCACGCGGTGCGGCTCGCCCGCGTAGTCGCGCAGGCCGTGCAGCAGCGGCGCCAGCGGCAGGCCGACGGCGCGGCACAGGGCCAGCGCGGCCAGCGCGTTGGACGCGTTGTGGATGCCGCGGATGCGCAGCGCGTCGGCCGGCATCAGGCGGCTGACCGAGAATTCGGCCGGCGCCACAGGCTCGTTCTTCTTGCGCTTCTTTTCCGGCTCGTCGTCCAGCGGCACGGCGTTGGACAGCCACAGCACGCCGCGCTCGTTGACCAGGCCGAAGTCGCCGGCCGCTTCCGGCTCGCCGGTGCCGAAGGTGACGGTGGGCGCGTTCGGTGCCGTCATGCCCATCACGATCGCGTCGTCCCGGTTCAGCACGCGCGTGGTGTGCTCGCCGAAGATGCGGGCCTTGTCCTCGGCGTAGGCGGCCATGCTGCCATGCCAGTCGAGGTGGTCCTGGGTAATGTTCAGTACCGTCGCCGCATCGGCGTCGAGGCTGAAGGTGGTGTGCAGCTGGAAGCTGGACAGCTCCAGCACCCATGCCTGCGGCAGCTCGTCGAGGTTGAGCGCCTCGCGCAGCACGTCCAGCGCGGCCGGGCTGATGTTCCCGGCGACCTTGGTGGCGAGGCCGGCGCGGCGGCACAGCAGGCCGGTCAGGCTGGTGACGGTGGTCTTGCCGTTGGTGCCGGTGATGGCGATGACCTTCGGCGCATAGCCGCGTTCAGCCTTCAGCGCAGCCAGCGCCTGCGCGAACAGTTCGATCTCGCCCCACACCGGAACGCCGCGTTCGGCCGCCGCCGGCATGATGGCGGCCAGCTCGCGGCCGGGCGCCAGGCCGGGGCTGACGGCGACGAAATCGACACCGTCGAGCAGGCCGGCACTGAAGTCGCCGCCGACAAATTCGGCATTCGGCGCGATCGCCTGCAGGGTGACCAGGCGATCGGGCGCACTGCGCGTATCGGCAACGCGCAGGCGCGCGCCGCGACGGGCGAGCCATTGCGCCATCGCGAGCCCGGATTCCCCGAGCCCCAGCACCAGTGCGAATTTGCCTTGATAGTCCATTTCTCAGCGCAGCTTCAGCGTCGACAAGCCAATCAGTACCAGCATCATGGTCACGATCCAGAAACGGACCACGACCTTGGTTTCCTTCCAGCCCTTCTGTTCGAAGTGGTGGTGCAGCGGCGCCATCAGGAACACGCGGCGGCCCTGCCCGTAACGCTTCTTCGTGAATTTGAACCAGCTCACCTGGATGATGACCGACAGGGTCTCGGCGACGAAGATGCCGCCCATGATGAACAGGACGATCTCCTGGCGCACGATGACGGCGATGGTGCCGAGCGCGCCGCCCAGCGCCAGCGCGCCGACGTCGCCCATGAACATCTGCGCGGGGTGCGCGTTATACCAGAGGAAGGCCAGGCCCGCGCCGGCCATCGCGCCGCAGAACACCAGCAGCTCGCCGGCGCCCGGGATGTGCGGGATGAACAGGTATTTGGAATAGGTCGCGTTACCGGTCAGGTAGGCGAACAGGCCGAGCGCGCCGCCCACCATCACGGTCGGCATGATGGCCAGGCCATCCAGGCCGTCGGTGAAGTTGACGGCGTTCGATGCGCCCACGATCACGCAATAGGTCAGTGCGATGAAGCCCCACACGCCCAGCGGATAGCTGACGGTCTTGAAGAAGGGGACGATCAGGTCGGCCTTGGGCGGCAGGTCCATCGAGAAGCCGGACTGCACCCAGGCGAAGAACAGCTCCCACACCTGGAACGGGGTCGCGGCCGACACCGAGAACGCCAGGTACAGCGCCGAGGCGATGCCGATCAGCGACATCCAGAAGTATTTCTCGCCCGAGCGCATGCCCTCGGGATCCTTGTAGACCACCTTGCGGTAATCGTCGACCCAGCCGACCGCGCCGAAGCCGAGCGTGACCACGATGACCGGCCAGATCAGGCGGTTGGCCAGGTCGCACCACAGCAGGGTGGAGATGCCGATGGCGATCAGGATCAGCACGCCGCCCATGGTCGGGGTGCCGTGTTTTTGCAGGTGGGTTTGCGGGCCATAGGTGCGCACCGCCTGGCCGACCTTCATCGCGGTCAGCTTGCGGATCACGGCCGGGCCGAATACCAGGCCGAGCGTGATCGCCGTGATCATCGCGAAGACGGCACGGAAGGTGATGTAGTTGAAGACACGCAGGAAGCTGAGCTCCTGCTGATAGTGTTGTGCCAGCCAAAGCAGCATGTCAGTGGGCTTCCTTCCCTGTGTTTTGTGATCCGATGAGGTGCTGGACCACGCGCTCCATCTTCATGAAGCGCGAGCCCTTCACCAGCACAGTCGCGTTTGATTCGCTGCCCAGTTGTGAATCCAGTGCTGCCAATAAGTCGTCGAACTGCTCAAAATGCCGCGCACCGGAGCCGACCATGTGGCGGGTCAGGTCTCCGGTCACCAGCACGGTATCGATGCCGCGGCGTGCGGCGTAGGCACCGATCTCTTCGTGAAACTGCTGTCCCTGCGTGCCGACTTCGCCCATGTCGCCCAGCACCAGCAAGCGCGGCGCGGCTGCCTGCGCCAGCACGTCGATCGCGGCGCGCACCGAATCCGGGTTGGCGTTGTAGCTGTCGTCGATCACGGTCGCGCCGTTCCCGGCCTGCTTGCGCTGCAGGCGGCCGCCGACCGGCGTGAATGCCTCCAGCCCGCGCACGATCGCATCCTGCCCGATGCCGGCGGCGACGGCGCAGGCGACAGCGGCCAGCGCGTTGCGCACATTGTGTTCGCCGGCCGCGGCCAGCCTGACGCTGAACTGGGCGTCGATCATGCTGACCGTGATCTCGCTGCCGAAAGCGCCGGCGGTGTAAGTGCCGCTGACGTCGCAATTCCTGGCCAGGCCGAAGGTGACGACGCGGCGGTCCGGGCGCAGATTGGCCATCTGCTGCCACAGCGCGGTGTATTCGTCGTCGCCCGGGAACACGGCCACGCCG
>JAEWEK010000190.1 GCA_023389425.1 Pseudomonadota bacterium
TGTATCTGATGGTGCGTTCGGAAGGACTGGCGGAAAGCATGTCCCGCTACCTGATCCGGCGCATCGAAGAAAGCCACAACATCGTCCTGCTGACGCATACCGAGATCACGGCGGTGACCGGCAACGATCACCTGGAGAGCGTCAGATGGGAAAACAGCGTCACTGGCGAAGCGGAAGCACGCCCGATCCGGCATGTGTTCGTGATGACCGGCGCGGCACCATGCACCAGCTGGCTTTGCGAAGGAATCGCGACGGATGACAAGGGCTTCATCAAGACCGGCCCCGAGCTGTCGGATGAGGATCGCGCGGCCGGGAACTGGCGCGCTGCCAGGACGCCATTCTTGCTGGAAACAAGCGTGCCGGGCGTGTTTGCGGTGGGCGACGTCCGTGCCGGAAATATCAAACGGGTGGCCTCGGCCGTTGGCGAAGGCTCGATTGCCGTCGCCTTTGTACATCAGCTCTTGCGCGAATAGGTGACGATGATGAGTGAGCAAATCTGTTCCCACCTCCGGGCACTCAAGGAGGTCAAGCTGCCGGCCCGCCACGTGTGCGAGGAATGCGTCAAGACCGGCGATCGCTGGGTTCACCTGCGCATTTGCCAGGAATGCGGCGCGACCTTGTGCTACGACGATTCGCCAAACCGCCATGCCAGCCACCATGCTCATGCCAGCGGCCATCCCGTGATCGCGTCGGCCGAACCGGGCGAGCGCTGGTTGTACTGTTATTGGGATGACGCGTTCGTCGAGTATTAAGGCTGCCGTCGCTCTAGGTCGTATCAGGTGGCAGTGGAGGACCGGCTCTACGAACTCGGACGGGCAGCCGATAAGTCACAGCGTTGGCGGATATTCGATTTGACATAATACAAATTATGCGAATCGCCGGTAGTTACACCCAAACGCCTTGGATCAGTCGCTTGGTTACGTGAAGCTCATCATCGTATCATTGGGCAATTGCCAATAAGGAGACGTATGGTTCAGTCTATCAAGACGGCAGCCCTCGCTGCATTTCTTGCGCTTGCTGCGCCGGTCAACGCTCAGGACATTCGCACCGCCATCAGTGAGGCGCTCCCTGTAGCGCGCGAGACCTATACCTATCTTCACACCAATCCTGAGCTCGGCAAGAAGGAGCTGCTAGCCCACGCCTATATCGAGGCGAAATTGAAATCGCTCGGCTTCACCCAATTCGTCACGTCGGCATTGGCGCCGACGGCAGTCATTGCCGTGTACGACACTGGCCGTGCTGGCAAGACGATTGCGCTCCGCGCTGAAATGGATGCTCGGCCACTCGAAAGTGGCCAGTCAGAGCCAGCTACCCACAATCCTCGCTCAGCGATTGCGGGCGTTATGCACACTTGCGGGCATGACGTGCACGCATCCATTCTGCTCGCGACGGCAGCGCTAATCCGGGCCAATTCCAAGCACTTCAATGGCAAGATCGTGTTCCTTTTCCAGCCGGCCGAGGAAGTAGCCGGCGGTGCGGACGATATCGTCAACGAAGGCATTCTCGAAAAACTCGGCGTTCAGCGTATCTTCGCCCTGCATTCGGCGCCCGGAATGCCAGTCGGTACAATCGACCTGACACCCGGCCCGATTCTCGCAGGAAGCAACTACTTCACGCTCGAACTGAGCGGTCGCGGCTCGCACGCAGCTGCACCGCAGGAAGGCGACGACGTCTTGCTTTCATCGATGCGGGTCGCTCAGGAATTAAGCTTTACTCCTGCCCGCGATGTCGACATATCCGCCAGGCCGATGGTCGTCTCAATTACCAAGTTCGCTGGCGATTCCGGTGCGAGCAATGTCTTGCCAAGTTCCGTTCAGATCAAAGGGACGATCCGCGCTTTCGAAGATTTGAGGAAAAGGACTGCAGACGCGCCTGCGCTCGAAACGTTGATTGTCGACCGCATCAATAAAACGAGTGCAGTCTATGGCCTGCATCCGAAATGGGACCTGAGGCCGGCATCGCCGCCCACGAGCAACGACCCGGCCCTTTACGCCAAACTGGCGCCCTTGCTTGCCAAGAACTTCTCCGGCGATTTCAAAACGGGCCAGCCGCGCGGCATGTTCTCGGAAGACTTCGCCTATTACACGCCCATCGTGCCTGCGCTGTATGCTTCACTCGGCGTCGCCAAGGAAGGATTGGGCACGATGGGCGTGCATTCGAGTGGCTTTACCGTTCACCCGGATGCGCTTGGCGTAGGGATCGAGTTAATGACGCGCTTCGCCGAATTCGGCACGTCAGACACGATCACCTGGCATAACTGAGATCGGTTCAGGCGGGATCTTTGCGCAACACCACATGGGTGGCCGAAGCGGTCGGCACGTGTTCAACGCAGCGGAAGCCCATGTCATGCAGGTTCACGCCCTCGAACAGGGACTCGCCTGAACCAAGCAAGACCGGCGAAATTGCCAGATGCATTTCGTCGACCAAGCCGGCCTTCAGGAATTGGTGGATGGTCGCCACGCCGCCGCCCAGGCGCACGTCCTTGCCGTTCGCCGCCTTCATCGCCTGATCGTAGGCGGACTGGATGCCGTCGGTGACGAAATAAAACGTCGTGCCGCCTTCCATCACAAGCGGCTCGCGTGGATAGTGCGTCAGCACGAATACCGGGACGTGGTACGGCGGTTCATCTCCCCACCAGCCCTTCCAGCTATCGTCCGGCCACGGCCCGCGGACCGGTCCGAACATATTCCGTCCCAAAATCCAGGCGCCGAGATTATCGAATCCCGCAGCGGCGAAATCCTCATCCGGGCCGTCCGATCCTTTGGACTCGTCCCCGATCATACGCTGGAAAGTGCGCGTGCCGAAGAACCATTTATGCAGCCCCCGGCCGCCCTCGCCCATCGGATTTTCCAGCGTTTGATTCGGGCCTGCGCCATACCCATCCAGGGAAATGGTAAAGCTTCTGACTTTGAGCTCGGACATCAAATCTCCTCAATAAAGAACGACCGGGTCGCGTCTATTTTTACGCGTTGAATTGAAAGACAGATCCTACCGCAATTGTTGTCGCCATTGCCACCGCACCCCAGCACACCACACGCGCCGCAGCCGTCAATACCGGCGCCCCGCCGATTTTTGCGGCGATGGCGCCGAGTGCCCCCAGTCCAAGCAGGGTCGCGGCGACCAGCAATTGAACCAGCATGCCTTCCGGCGAAACAGACACAATCGCCAAGGGCACGACCGCGCCCACCGCAAAGCTTGCCGCCGACGCCAACGCCGCCTGGATCGGCCGCGCCTGCGTCATTTCATGGATGCCGAGTTCGTCCCGTGAATGCGCGTCCAGTGCGTCATGCGCCATGAGCCGTGTCGCCACTTGCCGCGCCAATTCACGATCGAGGCCGCGCCGCATGTAAATACCGACCAGTTCACGATGCTCGGCTTCCGGATCGCTCGCCAGTTCCGCTTCCTCTTGCGCCAAAGCCGCGCGTTCGGTATCGGACTGCGAAGAAACCGAAATATATTCGCCTGACGCCATCGACATGCTGCCGGCAACCAGGGCCGCCAATCCCGTAAGCACGACGCTCCTGTGCGACGCGTGCGCGGCCGCGATCCCCACGAGCAGGCTGGCCGTCGAAATCATGCCATCGTTCGCCCCCAGCACGGCTGCCCGCAGCCAGCCCAGATGCTTGATACTGTGATTTTCCTGGTGTTTCAATCGTCGCCTCGCGGATGGTTGCATGCAGGTCGAATTCAGTAGAATGGGAAATCAATGTGGCATAAAAAGGAAAATCATGTCCCGCCAACTTGTCGTCCGTTATAGCGCCTGGGCTCGGGTATTTCATTGGCTGACCGCGATCCTGGTACTCGCCGCATTCATTCTCGGCCCCGGTGGTTCGGAAGCGCGCGTGTACGATTCCAGCCGTGACTTTGACCGCCAATTGCACGAAACCCTGGGATTGCTGGTGCTTGGACTGACGATTATCCGCCTCGCGTGGCGTGCGATCGACGTGCGTCCTGAACCTGCCAAAGTACCCAACTGGATGAATATTACCGCCAAGACGGTCCAATTCCTGCTGTATGTGCTTTTGTTTGCCGTGCCGCTGACCGCGATAACCGGCGCCTGGCTGGAAGGTCATCCACTAACGCTGATGAACGGAATAAGAATTGCACCGATCATCGCCGAGTCGCACGCGACCGGCGAAACGATCGCGGAAATTCATACCTGGCTCGGCGACGCCATTCTCTGGCTTGCCGGTTTCCACGCCGCAGCCGCGCTGTTCCACCACTATATCCTTCGCGATAAAGTCCTGGTGTCGATGTTGCCCGGCAGGTCAGCGAAATAGCTTGCCGCTGGCTATCCCGCCCCCATTTGGCCCGATATGAACAAGCGCACTGCTTCCGACCGCATCTGGCGAAATTTCCATCCGGCCGTGTCCGGCTGGTTTCGCTCGACCTTCCCGGCGGTAACTGAGGCGCAAGAGCAAGCCTGGCCGCTGATCCAGTCCGGCCAGCCGACCCTGGTCGCGGCGCCAACGGGCTCAGGCAAAACGCTGACCGCATTTCTGGCCGCGATCGATTCGCTGGTGCGCCAGGCTGCCGACGCGCCGCTACCGGACCAGACGCAGGTGCTGTACGTGTCGCCGCTGAAGGCCCTGTCGAACGACATCCACGTCAACCTCGAAGCGCCGCTGGACGGGATCGGGCGGCAGCTGGCCGACATGGGGCTGCCTCCGCACGGCATCCGCAGCGCCGTGCGCACCGGCGACACCACGACGGCGGAGCGGAATCTGATGCGCCGCCGCCCGCCGCATATCCTGGTGACGACGCCAGAATCGCTGTATGTGCTGCTCGGCTCCGACAGCGGCCGCGCGATGCTCGCCAGCGTGCGCACGGTGATCGTCGACGAGATCCACGCCGTCGCGGGCAGCAAGCGCGGCAGCCATCTGTCGCTCAGCCTCGAACGTCTCGACGCGCTGTGCGAGCACCCGCCGGTTCGCGTCGGCCTGTCGGCGACGCAGAAACCGCTGTCGGCGGTGGCCGACTTCCTCGTCGGGCGCTCTGGTGTCGAATGCGCGGTGGTCGACGTAGGCCACGTGCGGGCCCGCGACCTGGCGCTGGAGCTGCCCCCGGTGCCGCTCGACGCCGTGATGGCGAACGAAGTCTGGGAGCGCGTCTACGACCGCATGGCCGAATTGGCCGTCCAGCATCGCACCACACTGATCTTCGTGAACACCCGCCGGATGGCCGAACGCGTGGCGCGCCATCTCGGTGACCGGCTCGGCGCCGAACACGTGGCCGCGCACCACGGCAGCCTGGCCAAGGAATATCGGCTCGACGCCGAACAGCGCCTCAAGCGCGGCGACCTGAAAGTGCTGATCGCGACCGCTTCGCTGGAACTGGGCATCGACATCGGCGACGTCGATCTCGTCTGCCAGGTCGGCTCGCCGCGCAATATCGCCGCCCTGCTCCAGCGCGTCGGCCGCTCGGGACACCATGTCGGCGGGATGCCGAAGGGCCGCCTGTTCCCGACCTCGCGCGACGACCTGGTCGAATGCGCCGCCGTGCTCGACTGCGTGCAGCGCGGCGAGCTCGATATGCTGCACATTCCGCGCGCTCCGCTCGACGTGCTGGCCCAGCAGCTCGTCGCGGAAGTGGGCAGCCGCGAGTGGGCCGAGGATGATCTGTTTGCATTGGTTCGGCGCGCGCAGCCTTACGCCGAACTCGAACGCGCTCGCTTCGACGCCGTGCTGCGCATGCTGGCCGAAGGCTACACCACGCGCAACGGCGTGCGCGGCTCCTACCTGCATCGCGACGCCGCATCGCAAACGGTGCGCGGGCGGCGCGGCGGCAGGATGGCCGCGGTCACCTCCGGCGGCACCATTCCGGACAACGCCGACTACATGGTGATGCTGGAACCGCAGGGCCACTCGGTCGGCACGGTCAACGAGGACTTCGCTGTCGAAAGCCTGGCCGGGGACGTGTTCCAGCTCGGGAACCGTTCCTACCGCATCCTGCGCGTGGAATCGGGCAAGGTGCGTGTGGAAGACGCGCATGGCGCCGCGCCCAACATCCCGTTCTGGCTGGGCGAAGCCCCAGGGCGCAGCGACGAGCTGTCCGCCGGCGTGGCCCGTCTGCGCGACGAGATCGAGGGAGAACTTGCGGCGGGTGGCGAAGGCGAAGCGGCGCTGGACCACGCAAGCGGCTGGCTGATCGAGCACCTTGGCCTGCGCGAAGACGCCGCGCGCCAGATCGTCGACTACCTCGCCCGCGCCCATGCGACGCTGGGCGCGCTGCCGACGCAGCGGACGCTCGTCATGG
>JAEWEK010000218.1 GCA_023389425.1 Pseudomonadota bacterium
CTTCGCGACAGTGGAGCTGGTGGCGCGCATCCGGGCGCTGGCGCGCCGCAACCAGCCGGTGCCGGGCGCCCTGACGGCCGGCAAACTGGTGCTGGACGTGGCGGCGCGCCGCGCCCGTGTCGGCGAGCGCGTGCTCGAGCTGTCGGTGCGCGAATGGGCCGTGCTCGAATATTTGCTGCACCATACAGGCCGGGTCGTGTCCAAGCAGCAGATCGTGGACGCGATCCAGCCCTGGGGCGATGACCTGACCCTGAACGCGGTCGAGGTCTACGTGTCGCGCCTGCGCGCCAAACTGGACGACGCCGGCGTCGCGATCCGCACCATTCGCGGTTTCGGCTACCTGCTCGAAACGGCCGCATGAGCAGCATCCGGCTGCGCCTTCTGCTGCGCCTGGTCGGCCCGCTGATGCTGGTTAACCTCGGCGCCGCGGCGCTGAGCTACCAATTGGCGTGGAAGCCGGCCCAGCTCGCGTTCGACCAGGCCCTGTCCGAGTCGGCCCGTTCCGTCGCGGCCGGCCTCGGCCCGAGCGGCGACCATCTGCCGGCCGCCGCCAGCGATGGCGTCGACCAGACCTGGTATGCGCTGCGCGGCGCCGATGGTCGGCTGCTGGCCGGCGCCGAGGACCTGCCCTGGTCCGGCCGCCCCGGTGGCGTGGCCGATGCAGTGATGCGCGGCGAGCCGGTGCGCGTGGCGATCGTGCAGGCTGAAGGCGGCACCGGCCCGGCGCGCATCGGCGTCGCCCGCACCGTCCGTGCCCGCACCCAGGTGCGCGATGCCATCGTGCGGACCATGGTGGCGCTGGAGGTGCTGGTGAGCCTGGTGCTGGGCGGCGTGATCTGGTTGTCGGTCACCAATGGGCTGGCGCCGCTGGCGCGCCTGCGCAGCCGCCTGGACGGACGCGGCAGCGGCGAGCTGGAGCCGGTCGACGAGCGCGACCTGCCGGCGGAACTGGCGCCGGTGGTGCTGGCCTTCAACGATCTGCTCGACCGGGCCGCCGCCGGCGCCCGCGCCCAGCAGGAATTCCAGGCCAATGTCGCGCACCAGCTGCGCACCCCGCTCGCCGGATTGAAGCTTCAGCTCGAATGGCTGGCCGAACACCACAAGGACGATGCCGAATCGCGCGCTTCGCTCGACCTGATGCTGCGCGCCAACGAGCGCCTGATCCGCGAGGTCAAGCAGCTGCTGGCCCTCGCCCGCGCCGAGCCCAGCCATTTCGAGTCGGCGCGGCTGGAGCCGCTGGACCTGTCGGCGCTGGTTGCCGATGCGGTGCAGGGGCTGGTGGACCAGGCCGTCGCGCGCGGCATCGATCTCGGCTTCGCGCTGACGCCGGCGCCGGTGCGCGGCGACCGTTTCCTGCTGCGCGATCTGCTCGACAACCTGGTCGACAATGCCTTGCGCTACACGCCCCCAGGCGGCAGCGTCACGGTGCGCGCCGGCATCGAGGAGGGCGCGCCGCTGCTGGTGGTGGAAGATACCGGCCCCGGCATCCCGCCGGCGCAGCGGGCGCGGGTGTTCCAGCGCTTCGTGCGGCTGGACGATGGCACGACCGGCAGTGGGCTGGGGCTGGCGATCGTGCGCGATATCGCCCAGCTGCATGGCGCGCGGGTCGAGATCGGCAGCGGCGCCGATGGCCGCGGCGCGGTATTCACGGTGCGCTTTCCTGCGGCGTGAATCGCCGCTGAAGCGTGTTCGGTGGGCACAAGTGCCCACCCTACGTTGTCAGCTCACTCACCCGAGGTATAGGTGTAAGCGCGCTTGCGCTTCGAGCTGATCTTCGGACGGTGCTTCTGCGGCCCGATCGCCGAACTGGCGCCGGCCGCGGTGCCGTCGCCGCCTTTCTGGATCGCACCGATGATCACCGATACCGCCTTGTCGCCGATCGGCACGCTGCTGGCCATCACCGGCGACGGCGGCAGGCCGCCGCCGACGAAGACCGACGAGCGCTGGCCGCCGCAGGTGCCGGAGGCGTTGACCGCGCCGGAACCGTTGAACAGGTTGACCCAGTAGCCGCGCGCTTCGCCCAGCGCCGTGCTGCACGAGGCGGCGTTCGGCGGGATCGGGCGGTTGGTGCTGAACGTGACCATGCCGCTGGCGATCAGCGCCGAGGTCACCACCTGCTCGCCCTTGCCGTACTGCTTCAGGTCCATGAACCAGCCCTTCTTGGCCGACGCCGGCAGGACCGACGGCGTATCGCAGCTGTTGACATTGGTCAGGTCGTCCATCGAATCCAGGTTGTAGGCCGGCGTGCTGGCCGGCGCCGACAGGTCGTCCTTGTAGACGTAGAAACGGTTGACGACGTTGTCATACGGGTATTGCGACTGCAAGGGATGCTCGCGGTCGCCGCTGCCCAGGGCCAGGTAGACATATCCCGCGGCCGGCAGCAAGGCCGGTGCGAACAGGAACTTGCGCCCGCCGCCGGCGGACGCCACCTTGCGCATGGTCCAGTCTTCGCTGTTGGTGGACTGGTGCGTGTTGCTGTTGACGAAATCGACGCGGTAGATATTGCCGCCCGTGTCGGCCGCATACAGGTAGTCGGGCGAGCCGTCGTTGTCGACGTCGACCATCGCCACGTCGGCCGCGACCGCGCGGTCGGTGGGGAAGCTGCGGAGCACATCGCCGGTGGCGCCGTTCAGGATATAGATGGCGTTGCCCTTGCCGCCGGTGCAATTCGGCGACGCGGTATTCTGGTCTTCGCAGCTGTCGTAGCCGCCGCCGAAAGCGACGATCGGCGTGTCCTTGTTGAATCCCTTGACCACGGCCACGCTGGGCGTCGACCAGGTCTGGCCGATGCCGGTCATCTGCGAAGTGCAGTCGGTGTCGGCATTCAGGTCGCCGCAACCGGCGCGCCATTTGTAGACTGGATTGTCGGGATCGGTGACGTCGATCGCGTACACGCGGCGGCCGCCGCGGCGCATGCTGGCGTAGATCCAGACCTTGGTGTTCTTCGCGTCCTGGAACAGGCCGACCGAACCGTCGAAGAAGTAATCCTTCGGCGCCGAGGTGATCGTCGGGCTCAGGTTCGGGTAGCTGACCAGCAAGGAGTTGTCCTTCAGCCGCGCCAGGCGGCTGAAGAATTCGGGGGCGACGAAGGACCAGCTCTCGGCGCCGGTGGTGGCGCTGACCGCATGCAGGGCGCCGTCGTTGGCGCCGTAGAACACGCGCACGCCGGTGCTGCCGCCGTAGTTGACCGGCAGCGGGCGCGAGTGGATCACGTCGCCGTGGATCGACGGCCGGGTGGTGGACAGCGATGCCGGATCGTTGCTGTTCTTCTCGTTGTTGACGTCGGCGCCCCGGATGAAGCTGACCAGGCTGGCGTCGAGGCCCGAGCTGGTGGCGTTGAAGGCAGTGAACGCGCCGTTGGACAGGGTCAGCATGTTGCGCGTGGTGCTGGCGTTGCGCAGCATCTCGCCGGCGCCGCCTTTTTCCACCTGCGGACCGTCGGGGGCGTCCGAGTATTTCTGCGTGATGAGCGGACAGGCGCTGGCCGGATCGGGATCGATCCCCAGGCCGTTCCAGTAGTCCCCCGAGGCCGTGGTCCAGTAGCTGGCGGCGCAGGGGGTGATGAAGCCGGTCTGCGAGTTGATCGCCAACACGCCG
Source organism: Pseudomonadota bacterium (assembly GCA_023389425.1). Taxonomy (GTDB): domain Bacteria; phylum Pseudomonadota; class Gammaproteobacteria; order Burkholderiales; family Burkholderiaceae_D; genus Telluria. The sequence continues at coordinate 3,598 of JAEWEK010000218.1, forward strand.
CTGGCGTCGCCGAGGTCGACGCCGCTGCCCGAGGCGACCAGCTGGTAGCGCTTCAGGTTGCCGAACCAGCGCGGCCTGGCCTTCGGATCCGGGCGGAACATGCCGATGAAGACCTGGTTCTCGTTCTGCGCGCGGTTGGTGGCGTTGACCGGGAGGCTGGTGGACGCGAAGCTGGTGTTGACGGCCTGGATCTCGACCATGATCTGCTTGAGCGCGTCGAGGATGGCCTGCTCGTTCTTGGCGGCGAAATACTTGCCGCCGCCGGCGCTGGCCATGCTCATCAACAGCGAGGTATGGGTCGCGTTCGGCTGCTTGTTGTAGACGTCGATGGTGTAGGTGCTGACCGACGAATTGACGCTCGAGCCAGCCACAGGAACGCCCTTGTCGTGCATCAGGCGCGCCCATTCGTCGGCATTGAAGGTGGCGGTGTCGGTAGTGCTGGTGCCGGACGGGGTGTCGACCAGTTCGATGTTGACGCCGTCGATCTTGTAGGCGCTGGTGCCGGCCGGGCAGTTGGCCATCGTCGGCAGGGTCGGGGCCCCATAGCTGCAGCTGATGTTGGTGCCGGTGCACTGGCCGGCAAAGTCGCCGGTGGGCGAGGTCGGGGCGCTGCCGTAGCACTGAGCGGTGTAGCCCAGCGCCTTCTGCTCGGTGTAGGCCGCGGTATTGGCCGTACTGACGGTGGTCGGGATGATGGTCTGGGTCAGCACGAGCTGGCGCTTGGCCGTGATCGTCTGGGTAATGTTGATCCGGCGGTAGCCGCTGCCGGTGCAGCTGCCGGCCTTGCTGGCCAGGGTTCCGTCATAGGTGCAGCTGCTGTTGGCGGGGCAGCTCAAGCCGCCGTAATCGCTGGTGCTCTGCGGATTCCATTCGGTCGACCCGCTGCCTTTCGCCGTGTAGCAGGCATTCGACGTGGCGGTGGCCGTGCTCTGGACCGCGTTTCCGATCGGGGCGCCTGCGCTGTAGGTGCACTTGTAGGTGGTCGTGGCCGTGCTATTGTCAGGGAAGGTCTTGGTCGTCGTAGCTGGGCAAGGCACGTTGCCTTCGTCCCTGCCCGGCCGGTCCGTGGGGTCGTAGTCGGCCGTGGCGCTGTAATAGCCGCTGGTGGATCCCGTGGCGCTGGTGGCCGAGCCTTGAACCGGCGCCCCCGGCGTGCTGCTGGCCGGGTGGTAGATGCTCTGAATGACGGAGTAGGTCTGGGTATTGGCTGGGCAACTGAGGGGCGCGAGCGGCGCGGTCGGGGCGCCGATCACGCAGTCCTCGGTGAAGGCGGAGCACCTGGCCTTGTTGTTCGCAATTTCGACTGCGGCGGCGGCCGGTGTCGGATAGCAAGCCGCCGTCGTGGCGACATTGGTGGTCACGGTCGTGTTCTTGGTCGTGAAGTTCGGCAGGCCGAGTTGCCTGACCGGAATCGGCGTCCCGTCGGAGGTCTTGCTCAGTGCCTGCAGGCGCGTCAGGTTGTCGGGATCGTCGAACTTCGGGCCGCTCGAGGCCGGATTGCCGATGAAGATGATGAAGCTCTTGCCGCATGTGCTGTCGGCGCTCAGCGGCGAGCGGTAGTCGGTATAGTTGCTGGTGTAGCCGGCACTGTCGGCGAGGCTCGGCACCACCGAATTGGGCGCATACGATTTTCCGCCGGCGAAATAATTGTAGGCGTCCGCCATCAGGTCGCCGTAGGGCGTGCCGGAACCTTTCTTTTCGAGGCTGTCGTTGATGTTGTCGAAGATGTGCTGCAGGGTGGCGGAAAAGCTAGCCTTGTAGGTCGGCGTCAAGGGCTGCACCGCCGAGCGGATGTAGCCGCCGCTCGAGCTCTTCGGTTGGCCGGTCACGAACTCCAGCATGCCCAGGCTGACGCTGGTGTCCAGCGTCGGCAGCAGGTTCTGCAGCGCCCGCACTTCCGACTGGCCCTGGGCCAGGCCGCCCGGCCATTGCTGTTTCTGTGCCGCCCAGTTGGACATATTGTCGAGAATAATCAGGATCCGCGGATTGGTCGCGGTGCCGCCCGAGGTGCCGGTGAAGATGTCGATGTCGTCTGCCGCGGCCACGATCGGGCGCGAGATCAGCAGGCTGCACAGTGCGTAGCTGAGGGCGATGGTGAAGGCGCTGCGTTTCATGGCGTCCCTGTTCCGGTTAATTGCAATTGGTGACCATGTCATCCTTGGCGACGCGCACGGCGACGCCCTGGGTGACCTTGACCGAGGCCTGGGTCGCGACGTCGGTGGCGACCGCCGTGACGTCCCAGATGGTGCTGCCGCATTCCGAGCTGCCGTCGGCGGCGCCGGCCACGCCGAAGTTCTGGGCGGCGCCGACCGAGCAGCCAGCGTCCTCCGGATCTTCCAGCTTGAGCGAGGTGGTCTTGATGGCCTGCGCCTTGACGCAGGCCGGCGACGGCGTCAGCGTGACCTTGACGTCGGTATTGCCGTCGCCGTCGACGTCGACGCAGCGCGTGTTCGGACCGTCGCAGGGTGTGGCCACGGCCGCCTCCGGCGTGTTGAAGAAGCGGGGCGAGCTGATGGTTTCCTCGAGCACCTGGTTGGCGGCGGCGATGGCTTGCTCGCGCTGCTGCATATTGCCGACGATTTGCAGGTTGGAGTTGCCGAGGTTGATGCTGGTGAGCGCCAGCAGTGTCAGCAGCACCAGCATGATCAGGGCCATCACCAGGGTCAGGCCCTGCTGATGGCGGCGCAGGTGCAGGGTCACGATTGTTTCCTTCCGATTGGATTGGGCAGCGGCACCAGGGTCTGGAACACGTGGCGCTTGTAGCTGTCGTTGGCGGCGGCGACGACGTTGCCGGTGCCCAGCACGTAGCTGCGCTTGTCGGTGTAGCCCACGGTTGCTTCGGTATTGCGCGCCAACAGGTTGATGCGCACCGACATCACGGTGCGCCAGTTCACCGCCGCGCAAGCCGCGCCCGGGTCGAGGCAGCCGTTGGCCGCCGCCGGGGCCGCGGTGTACAGGTCGGGCTGGCCGTCGCTGTTGGTGTCGAGGCCGTATTCGAGATGCATGTTCTCGATGCCCTCGGCCAGCGCCACGGTGACGAACTCCATGCTGCCGTCGGCCCTGAGACGCAGTTCCGCCCGCTTAAGGGTCGGGATGCCGTCGTTCGGGTTGTCGTTGTTGGCGACAAAGTAGATATGCGTTTCGTAGCGGCGGCTGTCGGCCAGCGTGGTGCAGTCGCGCTTGTGGCGGTCCAGGCTGGCGCTGTTGGTGTCGAGGCGGAAGTAGGTGAGCGGATCGGCACTGTCCAGCTCGCTCAAATTATTGCAGAGCGAAGCCTGGAACAGCGGCCCGCTCACATCTTCCTGGCAATCGCTGGCGCCGGCCACGCAGGTGCGCGTGTGGCGCACCACCAGGACGTCGGTATTGGCGCGCCGGTCCTGCAGGCAGCCGGGCGTGGCCTCGGCCGCGCCAAAGCCCTGCACGTGCAGCGGCAGCGCGGTGATGAGCGCGGCGGACATGACCGCGCACGGGTCCGGCGGGCCGGGCGGGCTGGGCAATTCGGTCGGATCGAATTCGCCATAGAAGCCGGCGTTGCGCAGGTCGGTCGTCATCAGGTCGATCGCGAAGCGGCCGTTCTCGATCTGGCGGTTGGCCTTTTCGATCTCCGCCTGGGCGCGGCTGTTGCGCACGAACAGGGTGGTCATGCCGGCCAGGATCAGCATGCCGATCGCGATCGCGACCATCAATTCGGGCAGGGTGAAACCGCGGAGGCGCCGCGCCGGTGTCAGGGAAAATGCTGTCATGCTCAACTCCTGGCTTAGCTGCAATGCGGCAGGCCGATCGCCACCTGCACCGCGATCGTGCGGCGGTTACTGTCGTCGGTGCCGAACAGGCCGCTGCCGCAGGACAGGCTCGGCGCCTTGGTCGGATGCATGCCTTGCCAGGCCACCGACAGTCGATAGATGCCGGGCTGGCAGACACCGGCGGCGGCGTTCTCCGGCTGCAGCTGCTCGATGCAACCGACGGCCCCGATCATCGCGCCGACCTGGGCTTTGCTGCCGCTGTCGACCTCGGAGGCTCCCTTCAGCATATTGCTCCAGGTGCACAGGTCCTGGGCCGCCGTGCCAGCCTCGCCGCTGCAGTCGGCCGGCGCCTTGTCGCCGGTGCCGAGCGCGCCGTTGACGGCGTAGGCGGACGCCGCCGCGCCGGCGCCGTCGCCGGTGCTGACGTAGTTCGCGGCATCGGCGCGGTTGCTGCTGAGACGGGCACGCATGTCCTGCAGCAGCACCACGGCCTGGGCGCGGCTGT
>JAEWEK010000219.1 GCA_023389425.1 Pseudomonadota bacterium
CGCACCTGGCCCTCGACCAGGGCCCGGTCGTGGCCCTGGAACACGCGGTCCAGGCGCGCCACCTGGCGGCCGTCCGGCAGGGTCAGCGTGCGTTCCTGGCGCCCGATCACGGCCTTCACGGTCGGGAACAGGCGGCCGCAGGGACAGGGCGCGCCGTCGGGGATGACGAGGTCGCCGGTGGCGTAGTCCTGCAGCGGCATGGCCGGGTTGTTGAGCGAGGTGCCGACCAGCTCGGCGCTGCCGTCGGGCCGCGCCAGCAGGCGCACGCCGCCGTAGTCGGTGAGCACGTGGTAGCGGCCGTGTTCGCAGGTGCCGATGGCGGCCACGCGCTCGGCCTGGCCGTACCAGTCGAGCACCGGCACGCCGAAGGCCGCCTCGATCGCGGCGCGCACGGCCGGCTCCAGCGTTTCCGAGGACGTCATCACGGCTTTCAGCGCGCCGCCGCGGTACGGCCTGGCATGCGCCTGCATCCAGGCGGCCAGCGTGCCGGCCGACGAGGGGTAGGCCTGCAGCAGCACCGGGTCGAAGCGTTCCAGTGCGTCGAGGTAGCGCGGGATGGCGTCGCCGGACAGGTGGTAGGACGACATCATCAGCGCATTGCCGACCCAGTCGCGGCACCAGGCGCGGCCCTCGGCGGGCTGCTCGTCGCAGACCAGGTCGCCGCGGATCCAGGCGCGGCGCTGGCCGTGGCGAAAGCCGATCCAGCGCAGCTGGCGCCAGACGAAGGCTTCCTCGCGCACGGCGCTGCCCAGGGTCTGCACCAGGGTCAGCGGGCTGCCGGTGGTGCCGCTGGTGCGGATCGTGGTGCGCAGCAGCGCACCGGGACGGCGCGGCCGCACGAAGCGGCGCGGATGCTGGCGCAGCTCCGCCTTGGACAGCGCCTGCGCAGCGTGGCCGAGGAAGCGCAGCTGGCGGCCGTCGGGATCAAGGTGCACGCCGAGGCGGGCCGCGCGCGCCTGGCGGTAGGCGGCCAGCGCCTGCGGGTCGCGCTCGTTGCGGGCCAGCGCCGGATACACGAACAGGCGCGCCCACAGGTTGCGCCCGAGTTCGCGCCCCAGCGAACGCAGCGAAAAGCGCAGCGAGTAGCGCCACATCGGCACCGGCGGCCTGGCGGCGCGCAGCTGGCGGTAGGCCTGCGCCACCTGCCTGCCGAGAATGTCGTAGGTGCGCGCGCCGCGCACCCAGCCCGGCCCGCGCGCCGCCAGGCTGGCGGCCAGGGTGCGCTCGCGCAGCAGGCGCAGGGTGGCGTCGGCGAAGGCATCGGCCTGCATCGGCACGCACAGCCCCGCCCCGCTCTGTTCGATGACGAGGCGCTGGTCGGGGATGTCGTTGGCGACGCTGGGAATGCCGAGCGCGAGATATTCCACCAGCTTGGTCGGCGAGGACACGTCGTACAGGGCGCCGCGCGGGATCGGCGACAGGCCGACCTCGGCCCGCACCGCGTAGCCCAGCGCGGCTTCCTGCGGCAGCCAGCCGGTAAGCAGCACGTGGCCGGCCAGGCCGCGCCGTTCGAGCTCGCGCCGCATCCAGTCCATCTCGTCCGCGGAGGGCGCGGCGCCGGCGATCACCAGCAGGCTGTCGGGCATGGCGGCGCGCAGCCGTTCGGCGACGTCGAATAAAAAATCGGACTTGCGGGCGCGCGCCACCCGGCCCAGGTAGAGCACGACGCGGCGGCCATCCAGGCGCGGATCGGTCGAGGGGGCGATGCGGGCGCGGTCGAACAGCGCGGCGTCCACGCCCATCGGCACCGCCGTCATGCGGGCGCGGTCGATACCCTTGGCCGCCAGCCACGCCGCCATGGCGTCGCTCTGCACGAAGATGTGGCGCGCGCCCGGCAGCACCAGCTTGTAGATGACCAAGCGCGACAGCGCGGCGCGCAGCGCGTGCGCCGGCCAGCTGCGGCGGCCGGCGCGGCGCAAGTCGTCGCGCCGCACCTCGAAGCCTTCGACGATGGGGAAGGACATCCAGTACACGAAGGGCACGCGCAGCACGGCGGCGGCGAGGCGGCCCAGCAGGCCGCTGGCGATCTTGTCGCGCACCTGGACGATATCGGGCCGGGCGCGGCGGCAGGCGCGCCACAGGCCGCGCAAGTCCCACCACGGCGACAGCACGCTGGCCCAGCGCGAGGACAGGCGCCCCACCGCATGCATGCCGCCGGCGCGCCAGGGCTGCGGCGGATCCTCGCCCGCCTGCCCGATCAGGTCGCTGCCGATGCCGTGGCGCGGCAGTTCGGCGCCGAACAGGGCCTGCACGTCGGCGCGGGCCGGCGGCAGCGGGTCGCGGATGATGAAGGCGATGTGGGTCGGCGCCTGGCGCATGGATGGTCGTCCTGGAAGCGTAATGCCGTGTCCGATTTTATCTTACACGGCAAGGCGCACGTTTCAAGAATTTCAACGCCATGTGCGCTGCTTAACGATCAGATGCTAAGCAATCGGGACTGCCCCGCACCGAGCCATATCAAGCGGCCCAAAAAAAGGTTCTGTCTGCGTTAAGTGTTGAAAGTGATTCGTCGTTCCGGCGCAGGCCGGAATCCATGCTGGGTGTGCGTGCTTGCAGCTCTCGCCGCAGCCGCGATCCAATATGCTCCGCTTGGGGCCCGGCATGCGCCGGGACGACGCGCTTGAGTCAACACTTAACGCAGACAGCGCCAAAAAAAAAATCCTCCCGGGGCGCGCGCCGCGGGAGGATCTTGTGTGCAGCCCGGCGGTGCCGGGCCGCAGCGCTTAGTTCAGCGTGACCGCCTGGCCGGCGACCGTCACGGTGCGCACACCGTTGGTGCTGGTGATGCTCGCGGCCGGGCGCTTGCAGCCCGGGTCGACCAGCACCAGGAACTCGTTGGCGACGTTGGCGCTGCCCTTCAGGTAGAAGGCGCCGTGGTCTTCCACGGTGCCGCTCCTGGCGGCCGGACCGGTCCACTTGGCGAAGCTGACGTTGGTGTTCAGCGAACGCACGCACACCGACTGGGTGCCGTTGACGATCTTGACGGCGGTCGGGCTTTCGATCGTCATCGTCACCGGCGCGTGCAGGTTCCACTCGTAGG
>JAEWEK010000097.1 GCA_023389425.1 Pseudomonadota bacterium
GACCTGCACAAGGAACGGCGCAACCTGCTTGAAGAAGTGCTGCCCAGCCTCGAGTACCACGAGGTGCGCGAGAAGGCCGCCGCCGTCAGCCGCCAGCTGCGCGAGGCGAGGAAGCCGATGGCGCAGGCCGACACCCAGCTCGAAGAAAAGCGCAAGGCGCTGGCCGCGCAGCAGCGCGCGCTGACCGAGGCGCAGCAGCAGGAAGCCCTGCTGGAGCAGGAAGCGACCAACCTGGCCGCTCGCCTGTCCTCGATCAACGCCAGGCTCAAGCCGCTGGAAAGCCTGCTGGAACAGAAGGAACGCCTGCAGAAGCTGTCGGCCGATGCCGGCGCCGACCTGGCCGACGTCGCCAGGCAGATCGAGGAGAAGGACGTCGAGCTGGCGCGCCTGCGCCAGTCGCGCGACAGCATCTCGGCCAGGATCATGGGCGAGCGCGCCACCATCTCGGCCCTGCAGGGCAAGAGCGCGATGCCGGAGCCGGAAGCGCAGCGCCTGATGCGCCGCGCGCTCAACGACGAAGGCATCCCGCACGCCATGCTGTCGGATATCGTCGAAGTGACGGATCCGAAATGGCAGGGCGCGGTGGAAGGTGTGCTGGGCGGTTACGCATCGGTGGTACTGCTGGAGCGCGCGAAAGATGCTCCGGCCGCGTACAAGCTGGCGGAGAAAGAACGCTATCGCCACTTCATCGTCCCCGACTGCATCGAAGCGCCGAGCGTCAAGGATTCGAGCCTGCTGTCGGTGGTGAAGTTCTCGGCCAAGGCGCCGTCGTGGCTGATCGACCAGCTGACGCGCATCGAACGCGTGGATTCGGTCGACGACGGCTTCAAGAGCCGCTCGGACGAGTGGATCACGCCGGACGCCTACCACCGCGAACGCCGCGGCGGCCGCTCGCTGTTCGTCGAGCCGTCGCGCTACCGCTTCGGTTCCGCCGGCCGTATCCAGCGCCTCGAAGCGATCCAGAAATCCCTGCCGGGCCTGGAAGAGCAGGAAGACAAGCTCACGCTGCAGGTCAGCCGCCTGGCATCGGAAGTGAGCGGCCTGCGCGCGCGCATCGCCGGCGTGGACGCGGCCAAGGAACTGGACGCCCGCCAGGCCGAGTTCGAGGAAGCCGCGCGCAACCTGGGCCCGCTCAAGACCGAGCGCCTGGAAGTGGGCGCGCGCCTGGGCGAGCTGCAGGCGCTGACCAAGAACGCGACCGTCGCCCGCACCCGCGCCGACACGGTGTGGCAGAACGCGCGCATGGCGCTATCGGAAGCGGAAGCGGGCCTGCGCCTGAATCACCGCCGCCAGATCGAACAGCGCGCCGAGCACGCCGAGGAGCTGCGCGGCTTGCGCCGTGCCTGGCGCCACCTGCCAATGGCATGGCGGCGCGCCGCGCGCCGCGCCGCGCTGGTGGCCGAACACCAGAACGTGCACCAGGTGAAGCTGCGCACGCACTGGCTGGACAATGCGCTGGCGCGCGACGACTGGGAACTGGACGCGACCGTGATCGACCAGTACCAGCGCCTGAACGACCAGCTGCACAACCGCCAGTCCGAGACCGAGGAACGCCGCTACCAGAACAACCGCGCGATCGAAGCGACCGCCAACGCGCGCGGCGCCTACATCGAGCGCCTGCGCTACACGATCAAGACCTACTCCAGGAACATCAAGGAGCTGGGCGAGCTGGCCAACATCGAAGTCCATGCGGACCCGGTGCGGCTGGAGAACGACGACGTGCAGCTGGCCCAGGCCGGCCTGCACGTGCGCTTCAAGTTCGACGGCAAGGACCAGATCGGGATGAACGACGGCGAGGCATCGGGTGGCCAGCAGGTGATGAAGTCGCTGGTCTTGCTCATCGGCCTGTTGAAGTCGGAAGAAGGCTCGGGCGGCTTCGTGTTCATCGACGAACCGTTCGCCCACCTGGACATCCGCAACATCCAGCTGGTCGGCGAGTTCCTGAAGAATACCGACGCGCAGTACCTGATGACCACGCCGCTGACGCACAACACCGACGTATACGACCCTTCGGAACTGACGCTCATCACGAGCAAAAAAAAGAAGGACACACAGTGGGCGCAGCCGATTTTCGTGCTGCAGCGCAGGCAGGCGAAAGCCGCATAAAACAGAAAGGGGCCGCCGGCCCCTTTTTTATGGATCGCGTCGTCCCCGCGAAGGCGGGGACCCATCGACAATGTGAGTAGTCGAAAATAACACAGCGAGTCGCTCAAGCTCAGCATGGGTCCCCGCCTTCGCGGGGACGACGTGCTGGAGGTGGTTGCTCAGAACGTCCCGATCTCCTTGCGCACCTTCATCCGCCACCGCAGCAGCCCCAGCGAATACATCCAGAAGTACCCGGCGGCCAGTCCCACGGTCAGCATGGTCAGCGGACTATCCGTGATGCGCGGCGTCGGCATATTGCTGCCCTTGTTCGCATAGATTTCCACGCCGAGATACAGCACGCGCGCCACCAGCGCCATCGCGACGAGAATGCCCAGGCGCGCATTCGGCGTGAAGAAGTAGCCTTCGTCCGTTTGCTCGAAACGCGTGATGCGCAGCCCGTAGGCGCCGAGCGCGAGCCCGGCCACCGCGCCCGCGGCCAGCGCCGCGATCGCGACCGGATCGCTCATCTCGCTGGCCGGTACCACGACCATCCCGAAGAACACCAGCAGCCCCGTGTAATGGCGCGACACGATGGAACGCTGGCGCTCCATGCGCGCCTTGACCCGCGCATAGATGCGCCAGGCCAGCACCGGCACCAGGATGAGGAGTGCGATCGTTGTCAGGTCCATCGTCACCCTTGCTGCGGCAGGGCCGGCAGCGCGGTGCGCTTACGCCAGCGCAGCAGGCCGACCGCGTAGGTCATGTAGTAGCCGGCGAGGATGCCGAATACGCCCAGCGTCAGCGGGCTGCTCGCGAACTGCTGGTGCGTGACCGCGCCGCCGGTGCTGTACCACTCCCATGCGCGCCAGGCCATGCGGCCGATGAACAGCAGCGCCACGACCGCGCCGATCCGCGCGTGCGGGGTGAAATAGTACAGGTCCCCGACTTGTTCGAAGCTGGTCTTGCGCACGCCGATATTGCCCAGTCCGACACCGGCCGCCAGCCCGGCCGCCAGCGCGAGCATCGC
>JAEWEK010000364.1 GCA_023389425.1 Pseudomonadota bacterium
CGGCACAGCACCACCAGCACGCCGGCGATCGAGAGCACCGCGCCGGCGACCTGCCGGCGCCGGATCGGCACGCCGAAGAACAGGCGCCCGACCAGCATCATCCACACCGGCATGCCGGAAGCGACCAGGGTCACGTTGATCGGCGTCGAGGTCTGCAGCGCCAGGTACTGCAGCGAGTTGTACAAACCCACGCCCAACAGGCCAAGGAGGGCGTAGCGCCGCCAGTTGGCCAGCACGCCGCTGCCGCGCAGGAAGGCGGCGCGGCCGAGAGGCAACAGGATCGCCAGGGCGATGCTCCAGCGCAGCAGGTTCAGCGTCATCGGCGGAACGGCGGCGCGCACGAGGCGGCCGACGACGGCGTTGCCGGCCCAGAGGATCGGTGATGCGGTGAGCAGTGCCGCGGTGGAGAGGCTAAGTTTTCGCGTCATTGAATCCGTCGTTCCCGCGCGGGCGGGAACCCCATTTTGCACGCATGGCCAGCAGCGCGTGTGCCAACGCGGCGCGACGCAATGGGATTCCCGCCTTCGCGGGAATGACGGCCCATGCGATTCAATGTCAGCGATGCGCCGGCGTCAGCACCGACGGCAGCGCCTTCGGCAGCGTATCCGGATAGTCGCGCGAGTAGTGCAGGCCGCGGCTCTCGTGGCGCGACAGGGCGCTGTTCACGATCAGCTCCGCGACCGCGACCAGGTTGCGCAACTCGAGCAGGTCCGGCGTGATGCGGAAGTTGCGGTAGTACTCGTCGATTTCACCCTTGAGCAGGCCGATGCGGTGTTGCGCGCGTTCCAGGCGCTTGGTGGTGCGCACGATGCCGACGTAGTTCCACATGAAGCGGCGCAGCTCGTCCCAGTTGTGGGCGATGACGACTTCCTCGTCGGCGTTGGTGACGCGGCTTTCGTCCCAGTGCGGCAGCGAGGGCGCGCCATGCGGCGCGGTGGCGGCGATGTGGTGCGCGCAGGCGCGGCCCACGACCAGGCATTCGAGCAGCGAGTTGCTGGCCAGGCGGTTGGCGCCGTGCAGGCCGGTGTACGCCGTTTCGCCGACCGCATACAGGCCCTGGATGTCGGTGCGGCCGGCCAGATCGGTGACCACGCCGCCGCAGGTGAAGTGCACGGCCGGCACCACCGGGATCGGCTCCTTCGTGATGTCGATGCCGAGCTCCAGGCAACGCGCGTAGATGGTTGGGAAGTGCTCCTTGATGAATTCGGCCGGCTGATGGCTGATGTCGAGGTGGACGAAATCGAGGCCGCGCTTCTTCATCTCGAAGTCGATGGCGCGGGCCACCACGTCGCGCGGGGCCAGTTCGCCGCGCTCGTCATGAGCCGGCATGAACCGGGTGCCGGCGGCGGGACCGGCGCCAGGCGGCAGCTTGAGCAGGCCGCCTTCGCCGCGCACCGCTTCGCTGATCAGGAAGGACTTGGCGTAGGGGTGGTACAGGCAGGTTGGATGGAACTGGATGAATTCCATGTTGGACACGCGGCAGCCGGCACGCCAGGCCATCGCGATGCCGTCGCCGGTCGCGGTGTCGGGATTGGTGGTGTACAGGTAAACCTTGCCGGCGCCGCCGGTGGCCAGCACGGTGTGCTCGGCCTCGAACGTGAGCACGTCGCCGCTGCGCGTGTCCTGCACGTACAGGCCGTGGCAGCGCGGCTGGCCCGCGTGCGACGGCGCGCCGCCTTTGCCGCCCAGCTTGTCGGAGGTGATGACGTCGATCGCGACGTGGTGCTCGAACAGCGTGATGTTGGGGTGGGCGCGCACCTTTTGCTCCAGCGTGACCTGCACCGCGTGACCGGTGGCGTCGGCGGCGTGGATGATGCGGCGCTGGCTGTGGCCGCCCTCGCGGGTCAGGTGGAAGCCCAGTTCGGCGCTGGCGTCGCGCGTGAAGGGCACGCCTTGCGCGATCAGCCATTCGATCGCTTCGCGGCCGTGTTCGACGATGGTGCGGGTGGCGCTTTCGTCGCACAGGCCGGCGCCGGCGACCAGGGTGTCGGCCACGTGCTGGGCGTGGCTGTCGCCGGAATCGAGGACCGCGGCGATGCCGCCTTGCGCCCAGTTGCTGGCGCCATCGAGGAGTTCGCGCTTCGAGATGACCGCAACCTTGCGGGTCTCGGCCAGGTGCAGGGCCACCGACAGGCCGGCGAGGCCGCTGCCGACGATGGCGACGTCAAATTTCATGGTGCGTGCTTGAGGTTAGGGGAAGCCGTCACTATAGACTATTTGTCCAGGCGGCGCTAAGGCCGGGCTGGGGCAGCGCGTACGGCCTGCACCTACCAGGAAGTGATCCAGCTGGCCGTCGCCTGCGCCACCTCCTCGCGCCAGGCGGTGCCGCCAAGGTCGTGGCCGGTCTGGGCGATGTCGACGCTGCGCAGCGCCGGATGGTGGCGCAGCAGCACCTGGGCGAACTGCCGCGCTTCGGGGGCCTCTCCGCCCAGCACCAGCAACGAACGGCCGCCGAAGTGGGAGAGGGTGTCGGCGATCCGGCGGGGCAGGGCGGTGCGGCCGGTAGCGGCCGCCGCGAGCAGCTTGCGGCGCAGCGGCGCGCCGGCGCCGTCGTGGCCCGCCTTGCGCCAGAACGAGACCTCGCCCAGCTGCGGCAGGTAATGGCGATGCAGCGGCACCGGATCGTCCTGCTGGCGGCCGGGCTGGGGATTGAACAGCACCACGGCGCAAACGCGCTGGTCGAGCGGCGCGTACAGCGCGGCGGCCAGTGCCGCGTCGCCCATGCCGAAAATGACAGATTCTTTCATTTCTGGCAGCTGAATGAAAAATTCTTTCATGGCCGCCCGGATATCGTCGTCGATGGCGTCGAAGGCGCGCGGTTCGCCGTCGGCATCGCCCATGCCGCGCCGGTCGAAACGCAGCACGGGCACGCCGCGCGGAGCCAGCATGCGCGACAGCAGGGTGCATTGGCGCTGGCTGCCGACCCGGTACTGCGCGCTGTCGGCCAGCAACAGGACGCCGCGTTCCAGCGGGCGCTCGGGCACGTCGACCACGCCGACCAGGCTGCTGCCGGCACAGGCGAAGCGCAAGGCCCGCTGCTCGATGTTCATAGATCGCCCCGGAACACGGCGCTCGTGGCGTCCAGCAAGGCCGGGCATTCGATGACGTCCTGCGCGCTCCAGGAGGCCGGCCCGTCGACCGCGTGGAACTGCAGCTGCACACCGTCGCGCGACCAGATCGCGGCCAGCCGCGCGACATTGGCGGTGACCCGCGCCGGTGCCGGCGCCGGATGGGCGAACCAGTGCAAGAGGCACGGCGGCAGGCGCAAGCCGGCGGCGTCGCATTCGTCGATGGCCTTGACCAGCGGAACCGCCACCTGGTAGCCGCCGACGTCGATATGGCCGTGGACCGCCAGCTCGGTGCGCAGGCCCGCGGTGCTGCGGGCGGCGCCGTCCGGCTGCGCCGCCAGTCCCGAACGCAGGAACTGGTCGATGCAATGGCGTCCGCTGGTGAAGGGCTGCCACAGGATGATGCCGGCGGGGCGCAGCTCGCTTGCGCAATCCAGCGCGAGCAGGCCGCCCAGCCGCACGCCCCACAGATGCAGCGGCGCGCCGGCCGCGCGCTCGGCCAGCCATGCGGAGGCGATGGCCAGGTCGGACTTCCACAACTCCCAGCGGCCGGAATGGAAGTCGCCGCAACTGTCGCCGCAGCCGAACAGGTCGAACTGCAACACGGCGTAACCGAGCGCGGCGAAGGCACGCGACTGCAGGGACGCCATGCGCCGCGTCTTATTGAGTTCTTCGGCGAAGGGGTGGACGTAGAGGATGGCGCCACGCGGCCGCACATGCGGGTTGGGCGCATGGTAGACCGAGAAGCGGGTGCCCGGCTCGGCATCGAAGAAGAATGGCTCCACGCGCGGCGTGGACAGCAGCGGTGCGTTCATGGCGCTAGCGTCTCCTGCACGATGCGGCTGGCCGGTGCGAACCTGGTGCGCAGCGGGCGTCGGTTGACATGGGTGATCGTGCTTTCAGTCTGATTAGACTCCCGCACCATGGCCCTGTTTTGACGGCGCGCAAGCGGACTCCTCGCCTGTTTTTTGAGCGGCCACAATAATCCCGCCACGCTTTTTCCTAATCATGATTCTTTGCCTCAAGCATTTCCGGAGGGAAGATGAATCATCGAAATTCGGGGTGGTGGCAATGAGCGGGCTGTGCGGCTGGTTCTCGCGGGAGCCGTCGGCGCTGCCGATCGCGCAGATGGCGGCGCCGCTGACGCGCTTCAGCCAGGCGCCGCTGCGCACCGGGGCGCACAGCCTCGGGGCGGTGGCGCTCGCCGGCGGGCTGGATGCGGGCAGCCTGTACCACGAGGATGGCCTGCTGATCGCGCACTGGGGCGAGCGGGCCGACGCCGTGGCGCGACTGTGGCGGGCGCATGGCGCCAAGGCGTGCGCGGCCCTGTCCGGCCAGTTCGCGTTCGCGCTGATCGACGAACGGCGCGGCGAGGCACTGCTGGCGGTGGACCGCTGCGCCACGCGGCCGCTGTACTACCAGCTGGTCGGGCACACCCTGGTCTTCGCCAGTTCGCTGGATGCGTTCGTGCTGCATCCGGGGGCGGGGCGCGAGGTCGATCCGCAGGCGCTGTACAACTACCTGTACTTCCACGCGGTGCCGGGCTCGATCTACCATGGCCACAAGCGCCTGGCGCCGGGTGAATTCATCCACATCCACGCGAGCGGCCGGCTCGAGCGCGCGCGCTACTGGCGCCTGCGCTTCCAGGAGCGGCAGGCGGCCGCGCGGCAGCAACTGGAGCGTGAGCTGGTGGAGACGGCAAAGGGCGCGGTCGAAGCCTGCCTTGGCCAGCAGCGCGCGGGCGTCATGCTCGGCGGCGGCCCGGCCAGCGCGGCGCTCGCGGCGATCGTGCAATCCGGCGGCGGAGAGCGCGTCCCGAGCTTCGCGATCGGCTTCGGAACGAGCGGACGTTCGGCGCTGGACCAGATACGCCACGTCGCCAGCCAGCTCGGCACCGTCCACCACGAGCGCATCATCGGGCCCGGCGACGCGGCCGATGCCATCGTCCGGCTGGCGGCGGCCTACGACCAGCCTTGCGGCGATCCGGCCGCGCTCACCGCCTACCACTGCGCGCTGCTGGCGCGCGACAGCGGCACCCAGCGCCTGCTGTCCGGCGTCGGCGCCGCCGAGCTGTTCGGGCGGCGCGCCTGCTATGCGCGCCAGCTGCGCTTCGGCCGCTACGAGCGGCTGCCATCGGCCTTGCGCCAGGTCGTGATCGAGCCGCTGCTGTTCCAGCTCGCGCGGCGCGTCCGGCGCGGGCCGGTGGCCGCGGCGCGCGAGTTCGTGCGCCAGTCGATGATGACGATGCCGGCGCGCCTGCACCGGCTGCAGCTGCTGAACGGGTATCCGGGCGAAGAAGTGTTCGCGCGCGATTTCCTGCTGCGGATCGACCCGAGCGCGCCGCCATCCAGCGTCGAACAGGGCTGGTGGCTGGCGCAGGCGCGCGACCCGGTCAACCGCATGCTGGTGCTGGACCTGCAGTACCGGGTCGGCGAGCGCACCGTGCCGGCCATGGTCCGTTCCCTCGACATGGCGGGCGTCGGCGCCCAGTTCCCCTACCTGGACGACGCGATGGTGGCGTTCGCTGCGCGGCTCGACCCGGCGCACAAGCTGGCCGGACCGGACGCGCTGTTCGCCGCCGCGCTGCGGGCGCTGCTGCCGCGCCGGGTCGCGCGCGGACGCGGCTTCGGCCTCACGCCGCCGGTTGGCCGCTGGCTGCTGGGCGAAGCCCGGCTCAAGGCGCTTGCCTTCGACAGCCTGTCGGCACTGAAGCGGCGCGGCATCGTTCGCGCGGCCTTCGTCGACCAGCTGCTATCGCGCAGGCTGGCGGAAGACCCGGCCCGGCACGGGCGGATGGTGTGGCTGTTGATGATGCTCGAACTATGGTTTGCCGAACGCAGGTCGGCAAGCGGCGTGGCGCCGCGCTGCCGCGAGCTGGAACCGGCCAGGCATTGACGGCGCGATCAGGCGGGCTTGCGCGCGGGTTGCTCTCCTTGCCGCATCAGCGCATCGTAGATGGCCAGGTAGCTGCGCGCCATCGCGGGCAGGGAGTGGTGGGCGATCACCTGGCTTCGGGCGCGGGCGCCGTGGCGCGCGCCCATCTCGGGAATGCGGCAATAGTCGGCAATCGCGGACGCCATCAGGTCCGGCGAAAGCGGCGGCACCAGGATGCCGGTAAAGCCCGGATGCACCAGCGCCGCGGCGGCGCCGACCTTGGTGGCGACGACCGGCAGGCCGGTCGCCATGGCTTCCAGCAAGGCGGAGGAGGTCGACTCGGACTGCGCCGGCAGCACGAACAGGTCCATCGCGCGCAGCAGCTGGGGAATGTCGTCGCGCGCGCCGGGAAGCCAGGCCCGCTGGGCGGCGCCGGCGCGGTTGAGCATGGCCTGGCACTCGGCGCGGCATGGCCCGTCGCCGACGATCATCAGGCGCAGCCTCTGGTGGGCCGCGTGCGGTGACGCGATCAGGCGCAGGAAGGCCTCGACCAGCGTGGCGTGGCTGCGTCCGGAATCCATCTGGCCGACGCTGCCGATCACGAAGGCGTTGTCGTGCATGAAGCCCGCCGGCCCGACTGCGGCGGGCGGTCCGAGGCGGGGATGGAACTGGACGCTGTCCACGCCATTGGAGATGTGCGACACGCGCTCCGCGCCGACCTGCTCGATGAGCCAGTGCTCGAGTTCCGGGTCTGCCGCGACGAAATGCCCCACCAGCGGCCGCAGCAGCCGCCGTAGCCAGCGCTGCCCGGGGCGCGGCCGGTCGGCACGCTCGCGCCCGTGCTCGGCGTGCACGCGCAGCTTGACGCCCGCCAGCGCGGCCACCATCTGCCCGCGCAGGCCGCTCAGGTTGCGGGTGTGGACGAGGTCCGGCTGCAGCGCGCGCAGGGCCTGGTACAGGCGCAGGTAGTGGCTGAAGGCGGCGCCGCCGCACCGGTGCAGGCTGATGATCTCGACGCCGTCGCCGGGCAGCCCGGCCGCGACGCCGGCGCCTGGTTCGAGGCAGACGATGGCATGGCGGTAGCGCTCCGGCGGCATGTGCGCGATCAGGCTGACCAGGCCATTGCCGGTGCTTGCCGTGTCCAGCTGGTTGACGAGATGGACGACGAGGGGCGGCTGATGGACGCTGTCGGGCATGGCGGCGGCCTCCTGGTGACGCCGGGCTGCGGGCTGAGCGACGATTATATGGCCGCGCACACGGCGGTTTCCCGGTCTTGCGGCGGCGATTGACTCCGATCAAAGGCGCCCCGCACATGCGCGCTTGTTGCGGCAAATTTCCTTCGTGCTTGACGCATATCCATATGGCAAACGGAACGCCATTCTTGCCGGAACTGGACCGTTCACAGGCCTGTCTGAGATGACATTGCCACCTGAAGGAGGAAGTCGACATGCCGGTTGAGCCGCCACCGATCGTTTCGTTTCATGCCGCCGCGCCGGCGCCCGAGCTATTCCATGCCAACGCCCATGCGGTCAATATCCGAATCGCCAGCTCGCCCGATTGCCAGGCCGCGGTGCGTGCCTTGCTGCACAAGATGTACGCGTGGCGCGGCTACGCGACCGACCATGGCACGCCAGAATCCGACAACCGGATGACGCTGTACGCGGAGTCGAACGGCGCGCTGGTCGGAACGATGAGCCTGTGGCTTGACCGGCACGGCGCCTTGCCCGCGGACGAACTCTACGGCGATCGGCTGGAGCTGCTGCGGCGGCAGGGCCGGCGCCTGTGCGAACCGTCGCGGCTGGCCATCGATCCGGGCATGTCGAAGCGGGTGTTCGCGGCGCTGATCCACGT